>JAXDQF010000034.1:0-6706 GCA_034668025.1 Gammaproteobacteria bacterium
GGATCGTCGGGTAGTCCACCTCGGGCAATGCCGAGACGGACAGGATGTGATACCCGATCAACCCGGACAGCAGAATCGACACCAAGACCAGCCACGTGGCCACGGGCCGCTCAATGAAGAGCGCGGACGGGTTCACGTCGCCGTCCCCGGTGCCTCGCCGGGGCCCCAGCCCCCCGCGGGTGTGCCGCCCGGCGGAAGCGCTCACGACGTCGCCTGGCCGTCCGCCGCGGGCTTCTTCCGGTGGCTGCCTTTGCCGCCACCCGGGGTAGCCGCGCCAGCGTCATCCGCACCGGTGTCCGTCCCGGCCCCGGCGGCGCTGTGTGCACCCGCAGCAGCGGGTTTCCCGCCACCGCCGGAAGCCCGGCTGACCTTCGCGCCATCGCGCAACTTGTCCACCCCGTCGATGACCACCTGCTCGCCCGGCTTCACGCCGGCGGAAATTGAAACCAGGTTACCGGCCGGAGGTCCCACTGTCACTTTCCGGAGGCTTACGGTGTTGTTTGCATCAACTACATAAACAAACGTACCCGGTGCGCCCCGTTGCACGGCGGCGCTGGGAACGAGCGTAACGCCGGGATGGCGCGGCTCGCGTCGCTGCGGCGCTTGCTCGCGGCCTGGGCCGCTGAGTTGTCGCCCACAAAGATCAAGATTCCGACCACCGCGAACAGGGCCACCACCACCGCAATTATTAACAGTCGTTTAGACAACCGTTTAGAGCCAGTTCGGGCGGTACTATGGTGGGTGTCCGTAACCGATGAGCCGGAGCCCGCGCCCGAATCAAGCGCCATGAAGAATTGCCTCGTGTTTGGGAAGCGCCGCGCGGCAACTTTTGTACCCAGTGAGCGGGCTGCTGGAGTCGTGCGCGTCCTGGGACCGTTTGCACGGCGGCACAGCGTGGACCTCACCTGAGCACTGAAGAAATGCAAAGAAGTATGATGGGTAGGAGTTTATGAACATGGCAGAACCCGCAACCAGCACGGCACCGCGTCCGAAGCTCCTGATTGTCGATGACGATCACGAGCTGTGTTCGATGCTTGCCGAGTACCTCGGTCCCGAAGGGTTTCTGACAGAGGCCGTTGGCAGCGGTCCTGCAGCTCTCGAACGGTTGGGTCGTGAAGCGGTTGACCTCGTGGTTCTCGACGTCATGCTGCCGGAGCTGTCGGGCTTCGAGGTTCTCAGAAGAATACGCGCTCTCAACCGCGTACCGGTGATCATGTTGACTGCGCGTGGCGAAGAGGTTGATCGCGTAGTCGGCCTGGAGATGGGTGCTGATGACTATCTGGCAAAGCCGTTCAGTCCGCGCGAGCTCGTGGCGCGCATTCGGGCAGTGCTGCGGCGTATGTCCGGTGAAGGGCATCCGGCGAATGGCGCGATGCAGTGGGGGCCACTGAGGCTCGACCTGCGTGCGCGGCGTGCTGATGTCAACGAACAGGATCTGGAGCTGACGGCTGCGGAGTTGAGAATTCTGGAGTTGCTGGTCCGAGCTGACACCAAGACGGTGACGCGCGACGAGTTGATGACTCAGGCGCTGGGCCGAAGACTGCTGCCAACTGACCGCAGTCTCGACACGCATGTCAGCAACCTGCGCCGCAAGTTGGCGAAGGCCACTTCGCGAGTCAGTGTCCAGAGTGTCAGGGGCACGGGATACGCGTTGGCGCTCGCGTCACGGGCCGACGAAGACAGCGAGCCCTGACACATTCGCGTACATGAACGCACAGATTCAATACAAGCAACCTAAGCGATGACTTCGCTCTACTGGCGCATCTTCCTCTCCTTCTGGTTGGCACTTGCCCTGATCCTGGTGGGAACGGTCTTTCTTGTAGTCAACTCAGAGCAGCAGCGTCGGTTCTCGCAGTCCTGGATCCTTCGTGGCGAACTGTACGCCCAGGCGACACAAGCATTTGAGGCCGGCGGTCCAGATGCGCTGCGCGCGTGGCTGACGGGGGTGAAGCGGCCGGATCTGTCATCTCTCATCTACATTCTCGACGGCTCCGGAAGCGAGATGCTGGGTCGGTCGGTTCCTGACGCGCTGAGAGATTCGCCGGAGCAATTGGCGGCGTCGGGCAACAGCGTGGCACTCCTGCATCCGACTATGAGAGGGGTAGGGGGGCCACTGGTGTTGGTAGGCCCGGACGGTAAAACATTCCACGTCATGATCGGTCCTTTGCGGTCTGGGCCGCATCTGTTCGGCGAGCTGGAAATGCCGCAGGTTTCGACGGCAACATTGTTTATCGCACTCGTCGTCAGTGCGGTTGTGTGCTTCTTCCTCGCGCGCTATCTGGTTTCGCCTGTGGATCAGTTACGGCGCGCCACGCGCCAGATCGCTTCAGGCGATCTCGACGTCCGGGTGTCTGAGAAATTGAAGGGGAGACACGACGAGCTCGGGCTCCTCGCGTCGGATCTCGACACCATGTCAGAGCGTGTTCGGAATCTCCTGGAGCTCAAACAACAGCTGTTGCGAGACGTCTCGCACGAGTTGCGGTCACCTCTGGCGCGACTCCAGCTGGCGCTTTCGCTCGCGCGCCGACACGAGAGCACGGGTGTGGAGCGTCACCTTGCACGAATCGCCTGCGAAGCGGACCGTCTCGAGGAGCTCATTGCCCGCACATTGAAACTCGCGCGCCTGGAGCGCCCGATGCAGGGACTAGAAAGCGCGCCCCTGGATGTGGCCGAGTTGCTGACCAACATTGTCAGCGACGTTGAAATTGAAGCGGAAGCGCACGGATGCAGCGTTGCGCTGGATACGCAGCGGCCGCTACCCGTGTGTGGCGATCCCGAGCTGTTGCGCAGCGCGTTGGAAAATGTGATCCGCAATTCGGTGCGCTACGGGCCAACGGGCTCGAAAGTCGGGATCGAAGCCAGGCGGGTCGATAACCGGATCGAGGTGATGGTCCGGGACAGCGGCCCGGGCGTGCCGGAAAAGGATCTCGAGCTGATATTTGAGCCGTTCTACCGTGTTGATGCCGCACGCAACCGTGCAGTGGGCGGTGATGGCCTGGGACTCGCGATCGCCGCACGTGCGGTCGGAATCCATGGCGGTCGGATCCAGGCGCGCAACCTGGAGGCGGGCGGTCTGGTGGTGCACCTCACTCTGCCGGCACTACAGGTCGATGCGCCCGCGGAGGCGGAGCCAGTGCCAGTGCCTGCGCCGCCAGCGCTCATCGCGCCACGACGCGAGCGCGACGCCCCCGCGCAAATCACCTGAGCAACCCGCATCGCGGAGCACGCCACCCGCAGCGCGCAAAGGTTGCGAGCCGTTGCGTTGCCTTAGCCCCTCAAACCGTGCAAGCTTTGAAATATGGCACTAAAAGGCATTGTTTTGGCCGGCGGCTCCGGCACACGGCTACACCCGATGACGTTGGGAGTCAGCAAGCAGCTGCTACCGGTTTATGACAAGCCGATGGTGTATTACCCGCTCTCCACGCTGATGCTGGCGGGGATCCGGGACATCCTGCTGATCTCCACGCCCAACGATCTGCCGCTGTTCCAGCGCCTGCTCGGTGACGGCAGCCAGTGGGGCCTGTCACTGAGTTACGCGGAGCAGCCGAAGCCCGAGGGCCTCGCGCAGGCCTTCATCATCGGCAGGCAGTTTGTGGGCCATGACCGAACCGCCCTCGTGCTCGGCGACAATATTTTCTATGGGCATGGGTTGCCGACCCAGCTGCGAGGCGCCGCCGAGCGCAACGCCGGCGCGACCGTGTTCGCCTACAGAGTTCGGGACCCCGAACGCTACGGCGTGGTGCATTTCAATGCGGACGGCCGTGCACTGGGCATCGAGGAGAAGCCCAAGGAGCCCAAGTCGCATCATGCGGTGACCGGCCTGTACTTCTACGACAACGATGTGCTCGACATCGCCGCCACCCTGAAACCCTCGGCGCGCGGCGAGCTCGAGATCACCGACGTGAACCGGGCCTATCTCGACGGCGGCCGCCTGCACGTGGAGCGGTTGGGTCGCGGAATCGCCTGGCTCGACACCGGCACGCACGAGTCCCTGCTGGAAGCGGCGAACTTCATCGAAGCGCTGGAAAAGCGCCAGGGCATGAAGGTGGCCTGTCCGGAGGAAATTGCCTACCGGGCCGGCTATATCGATGCCGCACGGCTGGAAAAGCTCGCGGCGGGACTCGCGAAATCCGGGTACGGCGCCTACCTGTTGGAAATTCTCCGCGGCGACGAGGTCTGAAGATGGAATTCGTGCCGACCGCCATCCCCGCGGTGGTGTTGATCAAGCCGCGGGTGTTCGGCGATCCCAGAGGCTATTTCTTCGAATCCTGGGAAGCGCGCAAGTTCGCGGCCGGGGGACTGGAGCTGAATTTCTGCCAGGACAACGAGAATCTCTCGGCCCGCCACGTCCTGCGCGGACTGCACTACCAGCTCACCCAGCCACAGGGGAAGCTCGTGCGCGTAGTCACCGGCGCGGTGTACGACGTCGCCGTGGATCTGCGCCGCAGCTCGCCGACCTTTGGAAAATGGGTGGGCGCCGAGCTGAACCAGGACAATCATCACATGTTGTGGGTGCCCCCCGGATTCGCCCATGGTTTTGTGGTGCTGAGTGAGCGGACTCACTTTCTATACAAATGCACCGAATTCTATGCGCCCAAGGACGAGCACGCCATCGCGTGGAACGATCCTGACCTGAGCATCGACTGGCGGTTACCCGCAGGTGCCCAACCTGTCTTGTCGGCACGCGATAGCGCCGCGGGGCGTTTCCGCGACGCTCATTACTACCCTAACCTGTGAAAGTCATCATTACGGGCGCAGCAGGGCAGGTTGGCCGTGCCCTGTTGAAAGCCATTCCTGCAACGGCAACCGCCATCGGCCTCACGCGGGCCCAGCTCGATATTGGGGACGCACAGGCTGTCATGAATGTCGTGCAGTCCGAACGGCCCGATCTGATCATCAGCGTCGGCGCCTATACCGCTGTCGACAAGGCGGAAAGCGAGCCGCAGGTGGCCGAGCGCGCCAACTCTGTTGGGCCGCGGAATCTCGCCCTGGCGGCGCGCGATCGCGGTGCACGCCTGTTGCACATTTCGACTGATTTTGTGTTTGACGGCAACAGCTCGAGACCCTATCGGACTGACGCCGCCCCCAATCCCCAAAGCATTTATGGCCGCACCAAGCGCGGCGGTGAGGAGTCGGTCCTCCAAGTGCTCCCTGACAGCTCCGTCGTTCTGAGAACGGCGTGGGTGTACGCCGCGGATGGAAGCAACTTCGTTCGCACCATGCTGCGTCTGATGGGCAGCAAGGGACACGTACGAGTGATTGCGGACCAGGTGGGTACGCCTACGGCCGCGAGCTCGCTGGCCGCGGCCATTTGGGCGTTGGCGAATCGCCCGGATCTCACTGGTATCCACCACTGGACGGATCTCGGTGTGGCCAGCTGGTATGACTTCGCAGTAGCCATCGCCGAAGAGGCGGCCGAAATCGGGCTGCTTCCGGCGACCGTACGCGTGGATCCCATCACCACGGAAGAGTATCCCACCCCCGCCAAACGTCCCGCTTACAGTGTTTTGGACAAGCGATCGCTGTTGGGAGTCCTCAGCGTTCCTGCCCATCATTGGCGCGTCAACCTGCGCGCCGTGTTACGGGAAATTGCGGCCACGTCCACCGCCTGAGAGGGACGCCCAGGGATGTAGAGCCTGCGGTCGTCGCAGTAGGCCGCGATCGGGGTGCCGAGGCAACTCCGCCTCGGCTGTCCTACCCGGCAAAAACCGCGCTTTTTGCCGGGCGCCGAACGGAGCTGTCAGCCCCCATTCCGCGAAAAACGCCGCAGGCGGTTTTCGCCCATTAGAAAAGAAAAGCCGCCCTTGCGGGGCGGCTTCCAACGGTGCTCTCGAGGAGAAATGGCGGCAGCGGCCGAGCCTCAGGGAGGGTGAAAAACTCGGATGCGAACACCACACCGGGACAAAAATCGAAACTCGCCAGCGGCCATCCGCCAGCTGATGAGTTTGACGCGCCAGCCACCGAAAAGTTGACCCGGTTGAAGCTTCTTATGAATTTTCGTTGTATGTAACAGTTCGCCTGTGCGCCCACGCGCTCGCGCCCACGCTAAAACGGGTGTCGCAGAATATCTACGAGGAGCTTCTCCGACTCCTCAATCTGGATCCTTTGCCCGTCGCGATTCTGCCACCAGGTGTCAGGGTCGAATTCCGACCAGTGTGTGTAACGTACGATGACCTTGACGCCATGTCGTCCCAATGCGCGATCCAACACGCGCCGGGTGCGGCGCGAATGGTCGCTGACGCTGACAAAAATAACCGAATGGATGGAATTTGCAGCGCACCATTGCTGCAGCACCCGGCCTTCATCCGTCTTGCCCACCACAGCAGCCAATTTCACGATATCGCTGACACCCTGGCTTTGCAGCACTCGAATGGCGAAGCCGCGCGGATCGTAGGGCGGGGCTCCACGCCGGATCAGCTCGCGCTGCAAGGGGGTCTGGGGTCGATCAAAGATCGCAACTCGCGGCGCCAAACCTGCTTTTACGAGGTCCGCGGCCTCCAGCATGCCCGCGCCCAGGCTGTCGGATGACACGACGATGATGTCAGCTTTCGCAAGGTCGTCCTGCGCGAGCAGCGCCCAGCCCATCGAGCGCAACAGTGCGTGTCGCCAGGCAGGCACGCTGGCAACACTGACAGTTGCCAACACGAAGATGCCCACCAGGAGGAGGGCCCACCGGCGGGCGGGTCTGAGCACGGGTGTAGCTGCC
>JAXDQF010000035.1:0-24037 GCA_034668025.1 Gammaproteobacteria bacterium
TGACTTCCGAGCTGCTGCGAGAAGCTGGCCGCCGATTCGAGCGCTATGCGGTGGGAGAACGCCATGAATGAACGATCACTCATTGGCTCATGGATCCGGCGATTTTTGCTTGAGCATCTGGTCAGCGAACGCAATCTCGCCCGCAATACAAGACTCAGTTATCGAGATGCGCTGAGTTTGTTGCTGCCGTTCGTTTCACGGAAGCAGCATAAGTCGGTGGATCAGCTGGCCGTCACCGATCTGACGGCCGATCTAGTCCGGAGCTTTCTGTCAAACTTGGAGACTTCTCGCCATAGTTCGATCGCGACACGTAACCAGAGGCTCGCTGCAGTCCATTCCCTCGCAGCATTCATAGGAGCACATAGCCCTGAGCACGTCCAATGGTGCGCACAAGTGCGGGCCGTGCCGTTCAAGAAAACCACACGTGCAGTAATTGGTTACCTTGATAAACCAGAGATGGATGCATTTCTGTCCAGCCCGGACCAACGAACTGAACTGGGGCGCAGAGACTATGCGCTGCTTCTGTTTCTCTACAACTCAGGCGCTCGCGCTGACGAGTTGGCTCGGCTTACCATCGGTGACGTTGATCTTGCATCTGCGTCGGTGAGAATTGTCGGAAAAGGTGGCAAGCAGCGTCACTGTCCGTTGTGGCGGCTGACCGTGAAGGAACTCGCCGTGCTGGTTGGGCGGCGAGACGATAATGAGCGGGTCTTCCTAAATCGCTATGGCCAACCAATGACACGTTTCGGTATACACACATTGGTCGAGAAGTACGCTGAGAGGGTAAAACGGGTCGTGCCTTCTATGGCGAAGAAGCGCGTGAGCCCCCACACTATTCGACATTCAACAGCCTGTCACCTGTTGCGTGCGGGGGTGGACATCAACACGATTCGTGGGTGGCTCGGTCACGTCAGTCTTGAAACAACCAACATCTACGCAGAGATTGATCTGGAAATGAAAGCCAATGCCCTGGCCAAATGCGAAGTGCATCCGAGCGGCAAAGCCCGCGGACGGTGGCATCAGCCAGCGCTCATGGACTTCCTACGAACGTTGTAATGATACACCGCCCGACTTATGTGGCGTTCAGACCGACCTCAGCACGACAGGAATGGCTGTGCGCGGACTGAGCGCCACATTTTGGATCCGGCCACATTACGCATCAAATGGGCTCGAGCCCATTTGATGCGGTAACTCCGCTCGTCCGGATCTGAGGAGGGGGTGCTCAGTGATGGGTATCCCTACTCCAACTTGCTCCAGGTATGCGCGTCCGCGATCTTCACCAACATGGAGTGTCGAATACCGATGTGGTGGCACGTACCGGAATTGAAGTTAGCTGAGCGCTTACGCTTAGTCTTGCTTTCGCTCGATGGCTTGGATATCGGCGAGATGCTGAGCCCGGCCTGCGGCTCGCTTGTTCTTGATGAGCGCCGCGCGCCCGATTACCGGGATCCTCCTGCCTTCCAGTTCGAAACTCGCTCCTTCGGCAATAGCTTCGTCGAAAGTGATGCCGTCAGCGCGATTCAACACGTCGATGCGCCGGGGAGGCAGCCCAATCTGCAGGATGCCACTGTAAGTTGAAAAATCTTCTGCCTTGACCTGAAAGTTGCTCAGTGGCGCTCCAAAGTCGGCGAGAGCTCGGTAAACGCGTTCCGCATTGTTGGTGTTTGCGCGGATCAGCACGTCCATGTCCTTGGTAGCGCGTGGATGGCCATGAAATGCAACCGCATGGCCTCCGACGAGTACGAATTCCGCACCCACATCCGCAAGCTCTAACAAGAGATCGCGAAAATCGTCCGGCAGTTCATTCACATCCGACGGGCCGGTACAAACATTACTGGTGTGTCAGCGCGGCTGTACGCCGGAGTTTTCATTCCGGCCAACGCCCAACACTCTCGGGTGAGTTGCTGTACGAGAAATACGGCAGCGAGCCCGAATAGCGGCGAGGGGTCCTGCTCAATGCCCCCGAGGGAGGCTCGATTCAGGCTCGCTGTTTGACGACGCCTGGCGGCCCTGAGTTTGCGGTCGAGGTCTTCCATGGAGGCTAGATTACCACGCGAGAGTCGATTCTGCGTGCCCATATCTGTTTGATTTAAAAAGGAATATCTATGAGGGGCCGGGTCGGGGATGACTCTAGCGGCAATGCCGTTGGCCTGAAAGACGGATAAAAACGATTGAGGTAAATGGTGGGGCGCGGTTGATCTGCTGCCATACGGCTCAAAGCACAAGCACCGAGCCGTAGAGCAATCGCAGGAGCGAGTTGCCGAAGTGCCGACAGACAATTAGAGGCGAGGCGTCACTGATCACCACGGCCATGGCGCAGATCCTCCGCGAGTTCCTCCGGGCCGTAGTGCATCGGCACCTGGCGCTGGGCCAGAACCCGATTCATTTCCCAGCGCGACAGGTCCGCCAAGCGGGCCGCCTTACCCAGTCCGAGGATGCCTTGTGCATAGAGGGAAACAGCGAGCTCCAGGCGGAGGCGCTGCGTCCTTTCCAGCTCCGGTAAGCGCAATGCCTCTACCACGTCTGCCGGAATTTCAAGGTTTAGGGACTTGGCCATAGAGTTCACCGTAACCGGACGAGGAAGGTCTCGCAAACCAGCGGACAATTCGGAGTAGGGTAGCTCCGATTCCTTGTATGCCCGCGGCACAGGCGGAGCTCACCGGCCGGTCAGGGTTGCGCATGTCATCCAGAAGCGTGCCATCTGGACTTTGCTTCCCGATTGAGCATCCCCAAAATCCCAAGCCAATGACACATTTTGCCGAGGCGCACGTAGCTCCCTCCGCTCGTGCTGCTCCTCCGGCACGTCCGGTCTCAGCGTTGGACCAGTACTACCAACATGTGCAGCCGCATTAAGGAACGATCTCGATCTCACGAATTGGCGAATACCACCCGGGTGCACAATGCCGGTTTGGGCGAGGACAGGTCTCGCTTGAATTCGAGGGTCATGCCCTGCGGCCGGCGGGTTCTGTAGCAGGCCCGGTTCGCCTGGTGACATAGACAAGGGCTTTTGGACATCATGACATCCATGGAATCAATCAGAACTCTGCGAATATCTGCCGGGACGGCGATCGACCGGATTGTCGTCTCCAAGGAGAGCTGAGCGGCATGGAACCGGCGGGAAGAATCAGGTTCGACGATTGGACCCTGGACCGTTCGTCGGGTGAGCTGCTGAAGCTGGGCAGGCGCGTCCGGCTGGCCGACCAGGCGTTCCAGATTCTCGATTCGCTGCTGAGCAGGCCGGGCGAGCTCATCACGCGCGAGTATCTGATCGCCCGGCTGTGGCCCCAGGGCATTGTTGAATTTGAGTCGAGTTTGAACGCCGCGGTCCGCAAACTTCGCTCAGCCTTGGGCGATGATGCGGATACTCCGCGGTACATCGAGACGCTGCCGCGCAAGGGTTATCGCTTCATCGGCCGCATAGCTTTGGCGGGCACGTCCTCAGGGGATAACGCGCGCGATCATCCGGTCAGCCCGCCTGAGTCGAAGGCGAACCTAGGCTCGTTGGCCGTCCTGCCGTTCAAGCCGCTCTTGCCGGAGAGTGGCAATGCGGCGCTGGAGCTCGGGATGACCGATACGCTGATCGCCCGACTGAGCAACTTACCCGGTGTGACAGTCAGTCCACTGAGCTCCGTGCGTTCCTACCGGGCGATCGACCAGGATCCGCTTGCCGCCGGGCGCGCTTTGCAGGTGGCTGCTGTTCTCGATGGGTCCATACAGACTGACCGGGCGCGTATTCGGGTGAGTACACGCTTGCTCAAAGTGGATGACGGGCGATCCTTGTGGTCGGAGCAGTTCGATGCGCCAATGGACGATATCTTTACAGTCCAGGATCAGATCGCACGTCACGTGGTTGACGCACTCGCAGTGACATTAACGTCCACGCACGGCCGCACGCCCCGCCAACCAACTCTCAATCCGTATGCTTATCAGGCGTATGTCAGTGGTTTGTACAAGTGGCAACGCCGGCTTCCGGAGGCAGTGCAGGACTTTGAGGAGGCCGTTCGCGCGGACCCGTCGTATGCACTGGCTTGGTCAGGGCTCGCAAACGCACTTGCGGCCATGGGCGTTTACGGATACTCAGCACCCGGCCAGGTTTTTCCGCAGGCGCACGAGGCGGCATTGCGGGCGCTCGCGCTCGATGACGAGTTGGCCGAGGCCCACGATGCGAAAGGTCACTTGCTGGTACAGTACCAGCAGCGATATGCCACGGGCGAGGAGTGTTATCGGCGAGCAATTCAGCTACGCGATAATGTCGGCGAATACTGGCAACGATTGGCGATCGTACGAGCCTACCAGGGACGCGTAGCACAGGCAGTGGCGGATATGCAGCATGCACAAAAGCTCGAGCCCACTCGGATGTCTTTCAATGCCAACATCGCCATGATGCTTTACTTCGAGCGCGAGTATACGGAGGCAATCAGCCTTCTCAACCGTGTTCTTGCTTTGGATTCGCGGTACGACCATGCGCACGCGTTGTTGGGCAGATGCCTCCTCCAGTCAGGCGACGTCGCGGGCGCTCTGCGGCACTTCGAACTTTGCGCGAGGCCCACTCCGGGCCGTGATGCTGATTTCGGGCGAGCGTATGCCATCTCGGGTCGAGTCGTCGAAGCGCGCCGCGAAGTTGAAAGATTGCAACAGCGCGGTCGCGAAGGCTGCGGCGTCGGTTACAGCCTTGCGACAATCTATGCTGCGCTCGGGGACTACTCGCAGGCCTGCGATGCGCTCGAAATGGCTCTTCGAGATTGCTCACAGACCATCGGATTCCTGCAAGTCGATCCCGCCCTGGATGGGCTTCGAGACTCGACCGCATTTGCCCGGGTTGCGCAGCAGCTCTACGACACTCAACGGTCGGGCTGAGCCGGAGGCGGCCGGTGCCGCCTCCGGTCATGGCCTTCATGGCTGGCGCGCCATCAGGACCGTCCGATTCGTATTCGAGACATACTCAGTCAACTCCGCCAGGTTGATCCGGGTCACCGCGTTCGCGATAGCCCGAGTCTGGCATCGACCGGCGCGCGCGAGCGCGCCAATATCACGTGTGTTGTCGGATTGGCAGACCTCGCGCGCGGCGTGCTTGATTCGGGAGTATAGGGCTGCAGCACCAGGGGCATGGGCCACATCCAGGTCGGCAAAGTCGACGATGCGTTGGGGCGGGTCAGCGGGTGTGGCGGCAAGGGTGACGCCCGTCAGTAAGCTGTTCGTCAAGCCGAGAAGAGAGCACGAGATTACGGCGCGGATTGGGAGTTTCATAACCAGTCTCCTGTTGAAGCATCGCTTCAGGAAGCGGCGGAATTGCCGCTCCGTTGGGAGACAGGTTGCGGGAAAGGGGTCGGCTCCTCCATGAACCGGGCATTAATCGGACATGACTTGTTTATGATCTGCAGCCGCGCCAGCCGCTCGACGCCGGCCAGATCCGGCCGTCCGACTGGGTCCCACAATCTCCTACATACCGGACGTCCGAGCCAGGCGCATGCCGCGGCATCCGTTTTTACCGCCGGGATGCTTTCTTAACTAGAAGGTTCACGAGATCGATGACATCGGCGGCGCTGCTCAGGGTGTCCAGTTCGATCCGATACTTTCCATCCACAACGAGACATGGCGTACCCGGAACCTGCATCGCCCTGATTTGGGCATCTGTCGCCCTCATCTTGACCTCCACGCCGAAGGAACGGGCGGCCCGAAGGAATTCCTCTGGATTGACGCCTGTGATGCGTCCATAACACCGTGCGGCGTCTTCCAACGTTGGCAGAGGGGACTTAGATCTGCGTGAGATCGGGTCAACAACAGCAAGCTCGCCGGTCTTCCAAACAGCGTCGAAGATCGATTGATGGGCCCTGTCTGCGACGCCCAACGTCTGCGCCGCGAGAAACGCGCGCTGCAACATGGGCATATCCTCGGCCGCGCTGAATGATGCGGGGAGTAACGCCATCTGCGCGTTCGCGGGCAGACTCCGTGCGAGCTTTTCCATCACCGGCTGAAAGGCATTGCAGGCAGGACACCCATAGGAAAATACCTCCAACACCTCGACCTTGCCCGGAGCAACATGCGTATGCTGAACCGGATTGAGTAGGACATAGTTCTTGCCCTCGACCCAAGCCGCTGGACGTGCCTCTGCCTCGAGCGCGGGGATGCATATCAGAAGGGCAATCCCGGTCAGAAATATCGCTTTCATGAACTCTCCAGCCGAAACATTGACATCGGCGTCTACAGGTGTAGCCTAAGCCCGGAATCTACACCTGTAAACGCAACCTGATATAGATCGAACGTGAAACCCGGCGTGTCCATCAGCGATGCCGAATCCCGCGTTCTTGCCGTCCTCTGGCGTGAAGGACCCTCCACGAGCGACCGGGTGGTCGCCGCCCTCGCTCACGAAAGCTGGCAGGTCTCGACGATCAAGACGCTTCTCGCACGCTTGGTGAAAAAGCGCGCTATTCGCGCAAAGAAGGAGGGTCGACGCTTCGTCTACTCGGCTGCGCTCACCCGCCAACAGTGGGTCACCAGCGAGAGCGAAGGACTGCTTAGTCGCGTATTCGGTGGCCGTGTCGCGCCCCTGGTCCAGCACTTCAGTCAGCATCGAAGACTGTCGAAGGCCGATATCGCGGAACTCAAGCGCCTGATCGAGGAGTTGGAAGATGGCGAGTGATGTGCTCGCCGTTCTCGTTCGGCTCTGCGCCGTCGCGACGTTGGGAATCATTCTTGTCGGTGCGCTGCGCGCAGCGACTCGCCGCGCGGTCGGTTCCGAGGCTGCTTACTGGCTGTGGCTTTCTGTGCCGGCAAGCCTCATTGCCGTCCTTCTACCGCGACCCCCGGCCTGCCTATGCGGCCCAGACGCGCTCTTGAGCCCGCTTCTGATTCGAGGGATCGTAGCGCCCTTGGATCTCGCGCCGAGTATCCACGTCAAGAATTGTGCACTAACCATTACGCTCACTTGGAGCATTGGCGCAGCCGCCGCCGTCTTGTTCTGCGTCTATCGTCAATGGGTGCTGGAGAGATCGCTCCGCCCGCTGCATTTGCGCCCCGACGGGACACACCGCAGTTCGGCTGCAAAGCAACCGATGCTGGTCGGCGGGTGGAGTCCAAAAATTGTCCTTCCGAGCGACTTCGAGGCTCGCTACTCACAGACTGAGCGCATGCTCATCCTGGCCCACGAGTGTGCTCACGTCGGGCGCAAGGATGCGCTCACCAACTGCATCGCGTGCGCACTCGTATGCCTATTCTGGTTCAACCCTCTCATCTACTGGGCGTGGCGCGGCTTTCGGTTTGATCAGGAGGTGGCTTGCGATGCGGCCGTACTCCGACAAGCAAGGGTGTCCCGTCGTGGTTATGCCCGGGCATTGGCAAAAACCCAGCTGACGGCACGCACGGCGATTGCCTTCGGTTGGCGGCACCGTCACCCGTTGCTAAAACGAATTGCAATCCTCAGAGGTCCGACACCAACTCGCGGTCGGCGCGTAGTGGGCTATGTGCTATCACTGGTATTCATGCTTTCCGGAGCATATGTCGTCTGGACCGCTCGGCCAGAGGCCCCGCCTGATGATATCCAAGGGGGACACCGAGGTCAGTATCTCGAAATGAGCCGTCCTTCATTTACCGCGGCGAATTTCGCCACGGCGACCGTGATGGTTTCGGAGTACTGGAGATCGAGTTCATTGGTCAATCCAGCGACACCATGATCGGCTGGAATGAGCCGGCTATTTATGTCGGCAGCTTCAGAGGAGGGCGCCTCAACGGCTATGGCCTGTTGATTGCCAAATCCGGCGTCGCGTATGTTGGAACCTTTAAGGACAATATTGCGCAATCCGACCTAACTCAGAAGGAATGCCCAAGGGAGGAATCTACAGATTGGACGAATTGTATTGGCACGCACCGTTTTCCGGACGGCAATGTCTATCGTGGTTCACACGGCCTCCCGGAAGGCATCGGCATGCTTGAAGTCAACGCTGTAGGCAGTCCTGAGGCCACGCAGGCTAGGCTACCTTTGCCTGGCGTATATGTCGGCCAATTCAAGGACGGAAAGCTCAGCGGCCAAGGCGCAGTTGTAATGTCGGGTGCCGCCTATTTTGGGACATTCAGCGATAACACATTTAAGGAGCAATATAGTCGGCGCGACACGCACGACGGCTAATGGGTGATTGAAGCCCCATATGTGATGCAGGCGGCAGCACAGAGCGGTTCTCGATCAAGGAGGGGTACGCCCGCACGGCAGCCAGCTCGAGTGCGCAGACCCTGCGGTCCTTCTTCTTTGCCTGCCTGTTGGTCGCCGTGATGGGCATTCTTCTAATGCTCGTGGCCCACACGCGTGAGCGCCTGGTGACAGGGGCGATCGCTACAGCGCTCTCTGCAGCCGCCGCTGTGGTGTTCGGGTACATGCTGACCACCAGGCGTTCATGAAGGAAGGTGCCTACATGATGCTGCAGTTCGAGATCACCACGCGGTGCAATTTCGATTGCTCTACTGCGCGAGCACGTGGTTCATTTAATAGCGGCATCTGGATCGGACCCTCAGGCACGAGGCAGGGAAATGAACGTCCGTCGACCGCGGCAATTCTCTCAACGCGTTGAGAGATTCGGTCGCTCGTGTCCGTTATTCTGGCTCGCGAGCTTATCGAGGATTTTCCGCTGGCCACTGAGGAGGAGATACCCGACTTTAAGCATCTGATGATCACGCTGCAGCTGCGCCTCATTCGGGCAATGGAGCATTGGCGCGGCAATACTGACCTGACACTGACAGCCCTCATCATGCGAGCGGTTGAGCAGGGCGTTTTGCGAGGCGAACCGTTTATCACTGCATGACGAAGAGTCTCGGGCTCGCGGTGATGGCGCCCACTATATTGCTCGCTCCAATTCGCCAATGTCGTCCAGAATTCTGGTGACCACCTTGGCAACGATGAGATCCGCAAACCGGATCAGGGTCAGCATGGTGTCGTTGTTGAATTCCGGGCGACCGTCCCGTTCGAGCGTATGCGCGTAGTTTGCAACGATCTCGAAGTCCTGATGCGCAACGCGTGACAGGAACGAATAGATATTCTGATAGAAGTCGTCGCCGAGCGGGGAGAGCTGTGCCTTCCGCTTGACCGTGCGGACGAGCGAAAACGTTCTGTCGAGAGCCGCTTTGAGGGCAGCGCGTGCCGCCTTCGATCCGCGGCTTTTGCGGTTCAGGGCGGAATCATCGATGAACTTCTTGACATGACTCTCCGTGAGCACTGAGGACAACGCGAAGAACGCATGCATCTGCTCGGGGACGAGCCAGTCGAGGTAGAAGTTCAGCGACGTCTCATACAAAGTTCGAATCAGGGGCGCTGCCTGGTACCACAGCCTCTCGCGCGCCAGCATTCGCACTGCATGCAGCGTCTCATCGAGACGTATCAACGTGGAATAGAGTGTGTGGTGGTAGTGCAGCGGCGATGCAGAAGAGAGGTGGAACTCCTTTATCGCCAGCTTTGCTCCCTCAATCGCGCTCCGCAACACCTGCACGTGTGTTTCGAAATCCGTGGACAGCGCGCCATCCGAAATATACCCAGGCAGCTCGGTCGGAGTGAAGTTCTCGACCACGTGAACGTGTGTCGGCGCGTCATTGGCGCTCTGCGGGTAGACACGCAGACCGATTGCCGATTCCTCCCATTTGCGCCGGTGGCTGTTGAGGATGGCGGCCGGCACTTTTTTCATGCCAAGTGAGGTGTAGGCGCGGTATGTGGCAACGTCGTCCGGGCACAAGTACCGGGCGGGCTCACTCTCATTGATGTTTCCGTATAGATGCAGTGATGGCCGGTGTCCCTCGCGGATGGTACGCGCGAGCTCCATCACGACATCTTTTGGCGGATCGTCACAGCGGTACTCCAGGCCTTCAGTCTTCGTGTGGCAATAGAATCCGGGCTTCACGTGTTCCAGCGAAACCCGCGTCATGTACAAGGTGGCGTCTCCCTTGAGAAACTTCAGATACTTATGTGTAAAGATCGGGTCCGGTCCCGCCGACCAAGTGGAGGGTTTGATCCGATCCGCCCGAATCTCGACGGTGGGAAGAGTGCGTCGGAGGGAGAGCGCATCCAGCATTGGTAGGTCACCGCTCAGCGGTAACTCGCCCTGCGGATTGGAGCCTATGACGTGAGCCCTGACGAAATCGGAAGGCTTTGATCGCGGCAAATGGAGAGAGTCCCGTCGTGCATGCCTTCAATGCCCTGACGATGCTACGTCAGGCATCTTGGGCGGCGCCCAATTGTCCTCGCGCGACAATTCTACCGTCTAATTTTCCGGCCTGCCACGTTCCACGTTGACGACAGTGTTGCGTGAAATTCACCGCGTCACTCCCAGGTCTGTGCCTCAGGGTGCCAACATGAAGGTTCGCTGGCCATGGCAATTCTCTCAACGCGTTGAGAGAGATCCGGTCGCTCGCGTCCGTTATTCTGGCTCGCGAGCTTACGAGACTAATTGGAGGCGATGATAATCGTGGCGCAACTGCAGGGCCGTCCACTGCCGACCAGATTGAGACTGGAGAAGGGATTTCAGCCTTGTCCCGTAGAGCCGGGAGATGAGATGTACCCAAACGGGATCTTCGAGTTCAATGTCACTCGGCTTTTGGCGTTCGTCCAGGAGCATGGGGATCGCTTCCATGTTGAACGAGTGGATCTCTCTGAATTTCCTGATTACGGCAACAGCCCTCATATCAATGAGGAGGCAGTTCGTTCGGCGGATCTGTCCCGCCCAATCCTCTTGGCCGAGATTGCTCCAGGGCGCTACAGTGTCATTGACGGCAATCACCGGTTGGCCAAAGCCCGGCGACAAGGTGCGGCGGCGCTTCCAGCCTACCGACTTCAATGCCCCACGCACGTACCGTTTCTGACCTCTGCCTTCGCTTACGAGAAGTATGTGGAGTATTGGAACGACAAGGTGAGGACCTTACTCGGAGATCTTCGCGGGCAGAGCAAGTCGTCTGAAACGTGAGCGCAACGACCGACCGTCAGACAGGCGTCTTCTGACGACCCTGACGAACGAGCCGTTCCAGCCGGTGCGGCTCTACTATTCGATTCCGAACCGCGATTCGGTGTCTGGGCGGCTGCGCACGCTCGAGTGCTTGGTGGAAGCACCGGATGAGCAATGCTGGCAATGGCTGTTTCAAGCGGAGGCAGCCGCGCTTCGTTTCGGGAGCGGCTACGAGGATGTTCCGAAGGAGAGGCGGCCTATCATTCTCGGACGCATCCGCTTTCCAACTAACAACAGCATGATGTTGCAGACCAATTCCATCGCGCGAGCAATCGGCGCTGCCAAGTTCTTCGCTCCGCACCTGGGGTCCGAATCCGCAGCCATTCGGTGCCGTCTCGTTAACCGCCTCTTCGCGGCCGAGGAAGGTCGGCTGGAGGAGTTGATGAAGATTCTGGATCAGAACGTCACGGTTATCGACCCACGCGAGGCCGAGGCGGCGTTGGGGCGGGAGTTCAAAGACGCGCGGACTAAGGAGGATGCCGAGCGAGTTGCCGCAGAGAGCCTCGAAAGGAGGCTCGAGAGCAAGGAGGATGTTCCCCTCATCGAGGATTTTCCGCTGGCCCCTGAGGAGGAGACACCCGACTTTAAGCATCTGATGATCACGCTGCAGCTGCGCCTCATTCGGGCAATGGAGCATTGGCGCGGCAATACTGACCTGACACTGACGGCTCTCATCATGCGGGCGGTCGAGGAGGGTGTTCTGGCAGGCGAACCGTTTCCCGCTGCATGACGAAGAGCTCGATCTCGCGGTGTTCGAAAGGATTAGGGGAGGCGGGGCTGTTGTCTTGTCGACCCATGGGTGCTGACTGCGGCTAGAGTTTAAATCGAGATGCCGAGGCCCGCAGGCCGTCCAGTATTGGCGACGCAACCGAGTCGGGAAACCCTTTGGGTAGCCGCGACGACACCGAATCAACTGCTGCGGGTGTCCGGTCGAGTAGCTCGGCGACCAACGATTTGAAGGCACTGCCCAGTCCGCAGCGCTTCGCCGTTTCTTCCCAATGACGACCCAGGATTGAGTGCCACAGATTGTGGCGATTCTTGCCTTCGGCAGCCATCGCCATTTTCACCTTCTTTGGTGACAACATTCGCTTTGAAGTTCCAAGGACCGGAAACGCTGACAGGACGTCGTAACGCGGGGTGAGTTTGTAACTACCACCGGCCTCCAGGAACAGGCTGAAGTTTTTGCCATGCCCATCGATCGCGCAGAGGAGCCAGTACAGAATCTGGGTTTTGAAGAAATCCTTACGATCCTCGTCCGCCCGGGAGGAGCCAAGTAGCAGGCCCATGATTGTGCGGATGCCAGGGCCGCCATCAGCCTCGTATTTCCTGTCGCTCGGTACGCCGGTCGCCTGGCACAAGTCTTCCTGCGGAAGTCTGACGATCCATGAGCCATCGGATGACATGCGACGGTCGAATCTCTCGACGACCAATACCTGCTGCTCGCCGAAGCGATCCATCGAACACCGGGCAACCGGAACACCGTATTCACGCAGAATTTCTGCGCACAGCCACTCATTCTCAACAGATGTCGTCAAGTCAATGCCGCCACCTCCAGTGCCAATGGGCAGCTTCAGAATGTGCGTGGTCGGAGTTGTGCCCTTGGGCCTCATCCATTTCTCATTCAGCCGGAGAAGGGCGGTCTTCTCCTGCGCGCCCGCGAGGGAGATGCGGAAGTCTTCGCTCTCGTCCGTGCCGCCAGGGGGTGTGCGCAGCAAGTTCGTCAACAGGTGCTCGATGTCCTTTCGAGTCAGTGTCACTACTTCTATCTGCCGAACGTTAGGTCTCGGCCCCGATTCGGGCAGTAGTTGGATAGCGCCGACGCAGTCCCTCCCGATTTCTGCGAGCAGATCGAACGCGCCCGAGGACGATGCTCCAAAGTGGCGCTGGATGCGGTCGCGTATTCTCCGACTGTCCGGGAGCAGATTGTCAAAGTATGCCGTGACCGCCTCCCCCTTATATTCGGTAGGCCGGAGTGGCATGGACAGAGAGATCGGGCGCGCACCCTCACCAGTGAGCCACTCCGGTGTATAGCTGAATTCGTCCGGTTTTGCCGGATGCGTTGCCCAAGTGCCTACACGCTCGCCGTTCATCCACACGGAGAGAGCTCGGCTCTTCGATGGCCGTGCCATTCGCTACCACTCCTGCTTCTGGACGCCAGAAGGGCCGTCATCCCTCGGTTTGTCTCGGACGACCAGTTCCAGTCCAAGTGCCGAAAGCAGCTTGTAGAGGGTATCCACGCTCGTGTGCGCGGAATGGCTTTCGATGGCCGATATCGTGCTCTGCTTCAGGCCGACTTTCGCTCCTGCGTCCCTCTGTGTGAGGCCGCGCTCGTTGCGTATGCTTCTTAGAATCGGCCCCAACTGTGCAGGGGTGCGCGCGGTGTAGTCCACTTTGTATCTCCTATAGGGGATATCTACAGAATATCCCTTGAATGGGATAAAATCAATATATCCCTCATAGAGGATAGCCTGTTGGCAGCTGATGCGGACGGGCATCGGAGGGTCTGAATCGAATCAAACAGCGTGGTCGTACAGACCAAATACCCTGGGTGGGCCCGGCCATCGCGCCCGAGTGGCGATATCTGCCATCTCTCGGGCAATTATGATTTTCAAAATCAATATCTTATGTCACCCAGTCTCAGGTACTGTCGTGATTCCCCACCGTAATTCCGATTTATTACCGAGGTGCTGTGGCCGCGGGCGGTGTGTGGTGAAGGATCACTCGAACAGATCGATTTGGGCAGTGGCCTTGCGCCTGGCGTGCCTGTTAGCAGTGCCATTGGCCGGCTGCGGGGGCGGGGGCAGCTCACAGATGCCGGTTGCGGCGGCCCCGATCATCAGCCAGTTCGCTGCCGACAAGGCGAGCTACTTCGTGGGTGAGCGAGCACAACTGCGCGCCGAATTCGCCAATGGCACCGGTCACGTGCAGCCGGGCAACATCGCCATCCTCAGCGGACAGACGATCACGACGCCGGTGCTGGCTGCGAGCACTAAGTTTCAGCTGACCGTTGAGGGAGCAAGCACCTCGGTAACGCGCGAGTTGAGGCTTGGTGTGAGTTATCGGGAGCGTATGCGAGCTACGGCAATGCCGTTCGCGCGCGCGAGGCATGCGGCAGTGACGATGAACGATGGCCGTGTACTCATCGTCGGCGGTGTGGACGAGAGCGACCTCGTGTCCCGGGCAATGTACATCTTCGATCCGTCATCGGAGACGTTCTCTCCATTCGGCTCGCTCCTTGCCGGACGCATCGGTTTTGTCGCCGTGGCCTTACCCGATGGCAACGTTCTCGTGCTTGGTGGAGGCTCCGGCGATCCGGGTTCTGTGTTGATCGATGCGCACACCGGCGCGTTGAGCCAGACAGCCAATTCGCCACATAGCGTACGAGTGTTTGCGACCGGCACATTGCTCACCAATGGCAAAGTACTAATCGTCGGCGGCCTCAACGACACGACGCCTGATCCAAGTGCAGAACTGTACGACCCGATGACTCGCACATTCTCGCTGCTGTCGTCCTCGCTCACGGTTCCGCGATACAGTCACACGGCACTCATGGCGAAAGACGGCCGCGTGTTCATCTATGGAGGCGTCAGTGGCGATGGCCAAGCGGCGCCGCCCGAGCTTTTTGACCCGGCAACGGGTACTTTCACCAAACTCAACGTCGCCGAGAGCAACACGCGTGCTAACCACACAGCGGTCGCGATGAGCAACGGCACCATTTGGATTGCGGGCGGGGACGACGGCACATCGGCGTTGACAGCAGTCATACAATTTGACGTCGTTTCTGGGGCGTTGAGGCGGACCTTGGATCTGGCGATGCCGCGCACGGATCTCGCGGCCGCCGCGCTGACCGATGGACGTGTGCTCATTGCGGGTGGTGCGGCCGACAGCAGCCTGCAACAGATCACCGATTCTTCGGAACTGTTTGACTCCGCCACCGCACTTCGGAGCGCGGGTCCCGCGATGAGTACTCCGCGTTCCCTTCAAACGATGACGCTACTGTCCAATGGAAAGGTGCTGATCACCGGTGGAATCGACGAGGGTCATCACGCCCTCGCATCGGCGGAGATTTTTGAGTAGCACCATCGGCGTCCGCGCCGGCAAATCGCTGGTTCGCTTCCGGCCTCATTCTCTCGTGCTAGGATTTCGATGTGTTTGATCACATCGGAATCGTCGTTTCTGACCTGAAACGCGGAGCGCGTTTCTATGCGGACGTTCTTGCGCCGCTCGGCATCCGCATCGTGGAAGAACACCCGTTTCCCAATGGGGAGGGCTGGGTCGTCATGTCCACTGGCGCCCCTCAATCACCGTTTTTCGTGGTGGGATGCGGGCGGCCGACGTTCTGGAGCGAGGCGAATCGACCCGCAATGAGCCCGGTGCATCTGTGTTTCGCTGCACCATCCAGGGCAGCGGTCGATGACTTCCACAAGATTGGGCTGGAGAGGGGCGCCAGGGACAATGGGGCACCCGGCATCCGGCGTCCGCCGTTCTATTGTGCGTTTTTGATCGATCCCGACGGCAACAACATAGAAGCAGGCGTCTATCTTGGGGGTAGAAGTTAGAGGGTTGTCTCGCTGCGTCCCACCGCATCCATCAAAGCGTGATTTCCGGATTGTTTGGCGAAATCGAGCGCGGTCGCGCCGCGATAGCGCAGCTTCGAGTAGTCCACGCCAAATTCGCGCATCAGGCGAATCGCCTCTATGTTCGCCTGTATGACGGGTACCAACGCCAAAGGAACGTTTTGATACCCCACCGGCGTATCCGGATGGGCGTGCAACGTCAACAACCGCCGGGCCGCAGCCAAATCATCGGCCTCCAATGCGTAAGCCAGCGCAGTCTGGTTGCTATTGTCTTTTTGGTCTATGAGCTCGCCGGCGGCCAGCAGCTGTTTGATTGTCGGGCTGGTGCGCTCACTGCTGGCCAGCAGAAACAGTGGCCGCGGTCCCGCCGGCAGATAAATTCGCGCCTGGTTCAATGATTCGGCTCGCTCGGGGCCGGTTTCATTCGCCCATTTGACGTACTCCGCGAGACCCAGCACCTCGCGTGACGGGCTGTCTTCACACTCCTTGTTCAACGCTCCCCGCGCGAGATCGATCGCACTCTGCGTGTTACCGCGAACCTGCAACATGAAGCGGGCGTAGTCAGTGCTGAAGCAGGCACCGGGGCCATAGTCCACCAGTTGCTGCTTGTACAGAGCCTCCATGCCATCGAGGTCCTTCTTTTGCCGGAGGATCTGCAGAAGCCTTCTGTAGGCAAATACACGGGCACGATCATAGGGGTCATGGGTCACCGGATGCGCGAGCGCCTCACGGTATTTGGCTGTCGCCTGGTCGTAATTGCGTTGCATCGCCAGCATTTCGCCCCAGTTTGACCAGAGCCACAGATTGGGAGGATTCGAGGCGGCGACGGCGGCGAACAATTCCTGTGCCTGCGCGAAGCGATTTTCGTGCGCATAGACGTAGCCGAGCAGGATCCTGGCATTGACGCTGTCCGGTCGAATCTGCCGTGCCGAGGCCAACAGACCTTCTGCCTGGTGCAGGCCCTCCGAGCCCCAGTTGGATTTCATCGCAATACGTGCCAGCTCGACGTACGCATCATCGAGTTGAGGGTTTTGACTGAGCAGCTTTTCCAGGACGTTTTTCGCCGCGGCCATCTGTTGCTCATTCTCGGAGTCGATCAGTTTCACCGCGGCCCGCAGATTCTGCTCAGGGGTGTTGCGGGCCATCTCCTCATCCCGCGACCAGGTCTGCCAGTCGGGCCATTCGATGACCTTGTCGATCCGTTGCATTGTGACGAGATCCCCACCCAGCTGCGGCTTCGAGGTGGCTAAGTTCTTCAATGTGACTGCAACATGCCGGGTGGTCTGCTCCGCTCCCGGATACCGGATCTCTACGCTGACGTGATGCGCACCACGCTGCAGCGGCTTTGTTATGTATGTGCCGAGACTGCTGCTCATGGGCATGTCGACCCTGTTCTCGCTGGCTGCATCCGCATCGGTGTCTATTTCAACCCGCGGCAGCGCGAAGCGCGGCTCGCCGGTGTAGAAATAGTCGAAGTCAGCGATCCAACGGCCGGCTGCGTTCTGATGGACTGCGAGATTCGAAAAGGAGGTCTTGCCTGGCAGCGGTGGTTCGATCTTGGCTACCGGAGGTCCATTGAGTTGCTGCAACAGTGGGCTGAAATGGTAGGCCAGCAACAGACAAAGCAAGATCCCCATCAATATGGCGGGGCGTTTGGACGATGACACGGCCGACTCCTCCTTGAATTCCGGCGGAATGCTGGTGCATGCATTCGACCGTGTCGATGCCGGTGTTCACACTTGTGAAGTCGTCACGGGCCCACGTAAATCGCAATCCCTCCGCCGACCTTCTTCGTGAGTCCCGCGTTGAGGCCGATACCTCCGCCGACTGAGCTGCCACCCGAATAGGACTCACGTCCGCCCCCGGTTCCGATCGACCCGCTCGGCTGATCGCCGATTCCCTCCAACAACACCCCGTTTGCTCCCAGCTTGGCCGCCTCGGCCTTCAGCCGCTTGATCACTGCATCGGTCTTGCTTTGGGCAGTGAAGGAAAAAGAGCCCTGGCTGGAGGTATCCAGGCGCGCAATCTCTTCGTAAGGGCCGTCAGGTGGGCGCTGATAGATCCGAACCTCATCAGGCGAGATTGGGGGTCGCGCTTTCCCAATCATCACGTGAGAGCTCGCGCAGGCGGCGAGCAGCAATGCCACTAAAACCCCGATCAGCGACGCCATCGCGGGGGCCGGGCGGGTCTTCGGCGCTTCGAGACTCATGTGTAAAGAAACGCTCGAGCTGCTCGAGGGTTCCTCCCGGGTGCCTGTTGGGGCTCCATAATCTCAGTCCGCTCAATGAGTTACAAGCCTGGCAGCACGCATGAGCGCGGCTCACCTGTGGGGACGATTTTTCTCGCCTGTCAACGGCGCTGAAATCGATTACCTTCCTTCTCGCCACCTCGGCGCCCTATTGAAAGCAGTGACCCCCTCGCTGCCATCGGTGGGATCAGCACTGAGGTGGCATTTTTTTTTCCAGTCCGCGCGGCCGCGCTGACAAAGCCACCCACCCTGACGATGTTGGGGTTGTCCGTGGTCAAATTCCTAGTAAATCCCGATACGCATCAAAGGCGCAGAGCGTCAGCCGCGCGGTACAGTGACGCATGAGCATGACGAATGAGCTGCGAAAGTTGTTCGCCAGCCGGCGCGATGGTCACTCGCTACCCCGGGAGCTATACCTCGATCCGGCGGTGCACGAATTCGACCTGCGGGCAATCTTCGAACGAAATTGGCTGCAAGCGTGCCTGGAAAACGAGATTCCCAAGCCGGGCGACTATGTGACTGTGGCCGTAGGCGAGACGTCCATTGTGGTGCTTCGCAACCATGACGGCGAGATCGGAGCCTTCTTCAATACCTGCCGCCATCGTGGCGCACAGATATGTCGTGAAAAGCAGGGCCATGCAGTCAGGCTGGTCTGTCCGTACCACCACTGGAGCTATGACCTGCGCGGCAAGCTGGTTCAGGCGCCGAGGATGCATGACGGGTTCGATCCCAATGGCTATCGGCTTCGTCCCGTAAAAGTCGAACGGGTGTGCGGACTCGTGTTCGTCTGCCTGGGCGATGACCCGCCGGACTTCGAGCCGTTTCGTGCGGCTCTCGAGCCGATGTTGGCGCCGCACGAGTTACACAACGCCAAGTTGGTGCACACCGCCACCTATAGCGAGCAGGCGGACTGGAAGCTCGTCATGGAGAACGCCCGCGAGTGTTATCACTGCCGCTCGGGACATCCGCAGTTGATGAAATCGTTCCGCGATTTCACGGTGAAAGAGGCGACGCCGCCGCAGTGGGAAGTTGAATTCAACGAGCGCTGCGCCTCCAGGGGCTTGAAGACGGGTGAGATTATCGGTCCCTGGTACGAGATCGGCCGCTATGCACTCAGCGATAACGTGTTTTCCTACACGATGGATGGCCGACCGGCGGTCCGCAAGACACTGGGCAAAGTAGGGGATGGCGACGTTGGCACCATGTGGTGGGGTGTACAACCCAACGGCTTCAACCACGTCGTCGGTGATTACGGGTTCTTCTTCCAGTGCTGGCCGACAGGGCCTCGGAAGACGACGGTCACCGGCAAGTGGATCGTCCACAAAGATGCGGTGGAGGGCATCGACTACGATCTGCAGCGGCTCTCGGAAGTCTGGCATGCCACTAACGATCAGGACCGGATGCTGGCGGAGAATAACCAGCGCGGAGTCAACTCCATCGCCTACGAGCCGGGCCCTTATTCACAGGTCACTGAGCAACTCGTGCTGCGTTTCGTCGACTTCTACTGTGCGGCCGCGCGCTCGTATCTGAATGGCAAGTAACGCCGTAACGGCTATCGAAAACGTCTGGATCACGTTGTCCGACGGTTGTCGACTGGCCGCGCGCCTCTGGCTGCCCGAGGATGCGCAGCAGAATCCGGTACCGGCGATTCTCGAATACATCCCGTATCGCAAGCGCGATTACATGCGCCGCCGGGACGAGAGCATCCATCCCTGGTTCGCGCGCAACGGGTATGTCGCGATCCGGGTTGATATGCGCGGCTCGGGCGAATCCGACGGCGTGATGGATGATGAGTATCTTGCCCTGGAGCAGCAGGATGCGCTGGAAGTCATTGCCTGGATTGCCGCGCAGCCGTGGTGCTCCGGCAATGTCGGCATGATGGGCAAATCCTGGGGTGCGTATAACTCTCTACAGGTCGCCGCATACCGGCCGCCGGCGCTCAAGGCGATCATCTCGGTCATGGGGACCGACGATCGCTACGCTGAGTGCATCCATTACTACGGCGGTTGCCTGCTACAGGATAATTTCTGGTGGGCCGGCATCATGCAGGTGTTCAATGCCCGGCCTCCCGATCCGCAAATTGTAGGCGAGCGTTGGCGCGCGATGTGGCTCGAGCGACTGCAGGCTGAGACCTTCTGGGCGGACATCTGGCTGCGCCATCCGGTGCTCGATGACTATTGGAAACACGGGTCGGTGTGTTTCGACTATGGCGCTGTTGAATGCCCGACCTGGTTCTGGGGTGGTTGGGCCGACCTGTATCGCGACACGCCGCTGCGTCTCGCGGAGCATTTGCAAGTGGCCCACAAGGTTACCGTTGGGCCGTGGGCACATCTGTATCCGCATGAGGCATTGCCGACACCGGCTGTCGGTTTCCTGCAGGAGTCGCTGCGCTGGTGGGATCATTGGCTGAAAGGTCGCGATACCGGCCTCATGGCTGAGCCCGCCCACCGCTTCTACATGATGGAACCCGTAGGCCCGGTCACCCACCTGGAGCATCGCGACGGCCGTTGGGTCCCGGAAGCGGCATGGCCATCTCCCAACGTGCAGCTCAGCAAACTCGCCCTCAATCCTGGCCGGCTGGACGCGGCAGCGGTTGTTGAGCAAGCGTTGTCGATCTGCTCACCGCAAACCACCGGGCTGGCGGCGGGTGACTGGGCCAGTTTCGGCAATCCGGGCGACCTGCCCGGCGAGCAGTCGCTCGATTCATTCGGTTCACTGGAGTTCGACGGCCAACCGTTGCACGAACAGTTGGAAATATTGGGGAACCCGGTGGTGATGTTGGACGTTGCCGCCGACAAGCCGGTGGCGTTTGTGGTGGCGCGTCTGATCGATGTTGCACCTGATGGCACCGCAGCGTTGGTCAGTCGCGGCTTTCTCAATCTGACGCAACGTGACGGTCGCGATAAACCGTCTGCCGTTGTACCGGGTACTCGCTACAGTGTGCGCGTGGGTCTGCACGGCACGGGCTATGTTTTCCGGCCGGGGCATCGACTGAGGTTGGCCCTGTCGACGGCGTATTGGCCGATAATCTGGCCCTCTCCAGAGACTGCGGCAGTGACGGTGTTTACCGGAGTTTCATCATTCCTGGCGCTGCCGGTTCGACAGCCGCAGGCCCACGATGCAAACCTGCAGCCGCTTCCCGAAGCTACAGCTGCTACACCGTCCGGGGCGACTGTGTTGCGTCAGGGACGGGTCGAGCGTTCAGTCGTGACCGATCCAAAGACCGGTGAAGTCGATCATCGGCTATACACGGACGGCGGTGTCTTCGGCGCCTGGGGTAAATTCCGCCTCGATGCGATCGGCATGGAGATGAGCCACACCTACGAGCGGCACTATCGTATACGTCCCGACGATCCCAACTCGGCGTGCGCCACCATGACGCAAACGTACGAGATGGGCCGGGGTGACTGGCAGACCCGGATCGAAACGGGCGCGCAGATGCGCTCGACCGTGAGCACGTTCGAGTTGTCGGCCTGGCTGGAGGCGTTCGAGGGCGACCGCCTGGTCTGTCGGCGCGATTGGAAGTCGAGCATCCCCAGAGCAGGTGTTTGATTGGATCGGCGCCGGTTTGTCGCTGGCGTAGCGTCCGTCGCGGCGGCAGGGCTCGCCGGCTGTGCGGTCGATGATGAGACATCAGCCAGCGGCGGCGGCACGCTGCGGCTGGGCATGAGCGGGGGCGCGATTTCCGACAGCCTGGATCCCCGTAACTTCATGGACTGGGTGCCCATCAACATCGGCTACCAGATCATGAACGGTCTCGTCGAGATAGACGATCACGGCAACGCAGTTCCCGAGCTGCTGGAGAGCTGGGAGGCGCAACCGGGCGCCGCGCAATGGACCTTCAACGTCCGGCGGGATGTCGTATTTCACAACGGCAAGACGCTCGACGTGGACGATGTCATCTATTCCTTGAACCTGCATCGGGGCGACACCCGTTCCGCATCCCGGGGCGTGTTGGAAAACATCGCCTCGCTGCGCAAGCTGGACGATCATCGGCTGCAAATCTCATTGACCGCGGGTGATGCGGAGCTGCCGGCCACCTTGTCGGATTACCGGCTGCTGGTGGCTCCCGCCGGCTTCACAGATTGGGCGCACCCTGTTGGCACCGGCGGATATCGTCTCGAGAGTTTCGTCCCGGGCGTGCGTTGCCTGACACGCAAGACCGGACACTACTGGAAGCCGAACGCCGGCCACGTCGAGGCGATCGAGATCATTGTCATCAACGACCCGATGGCGCGGATCAATGCGCTGATCTCGGGGCAGGTGGATATCATCAGCCGGATCGACGGCCGGACCGCGGAGCTGATGAAGCGCAACAAACAATTCCGCGTCGTGCGTTCGCAAACGGGTCAATACGCTGTGCTGGCAATGAATTGCGGCAGCACTCCTTTCCGCGACAACGAGGTGCGCCTGGCCCTGAAAGCCGCCATCGACCGGCCGGCCCTGATCAAAACCATCCTCAATGGTTACGGCCAGGTGGGCGATGACCAGCCGATCCCGCCGGGTAATCGCTTTTACGACCGCTCTGCGCCGCCGCCTGTCTATGATCCGGACAAGGCGCGGTTTCACTTGAAGAAGGCGCGGCGCGAAGGCTTGCGTGTGACGCTGCAGGTCTCGGAGGCTGCGTTTTCCGGTGCAGTCGATGCCGCCGTGCTCTATCAGGCAAGCGCCGCCCGCGCCGGAATTGCGCTCGAGGTCAAGCGAGAGCCGGCGGATGGCTACTGGAGCAACGTCTGGCAGAAGGCCCCCTTCTGTGCTTCTTACTCGGATGGGCGCAACACGGTCGACGCAGTTCTATCGAAGGCCTACAAATCGACCTCGAGCACCAACGACACGGATTGGCGTCGGCCTGACTTTGACCGCTTGGCGAATCAGGCGCGTGCCGAGCTCGACGAGCAGAAGCGGCTCGCGCTGTACGGGGAATGTCAGCGCATGATCCGCGAAGACTGCGGCGCGGTCATTCCCATGTTCATGGATCATGTTTCGGCGGGCACGCAACGGGTGAAGGGGTGGGAGCCCTCGGTCTCACTCGACCTGATGGGGCAGCGCATTGGCGAGAAAGTATGGCTGCAGGACTGAGCGCAGGCATGAAGCGGCTTCTGCTGGAACGCGCAGGCTGGGGATTGCTGACGCTCGTGGCCATCTCGGCTTTGCTGTTTGCGGCGACCAACCTGCTGCCGGGCGATGTGGCAGAGGCGCTTCTCGGTCAACAGGCAACCCCGGAGGCGCTGCACAACATCCGCGCAGCACTCGGCCTGGACCAACCGGCGTGGCTTCGTTACCTGCATTGGCTCGGCGGCGCGGCGCATGGCGATTTCGGCACCTCGCTTGCGAGCGGCCGGCCGGTGGCGGCTCAACTTCTCCCGCGCCTGGGTAACACGCTGTTGCTGGCGTTGCTCGCGGCAATGATTTCTGTGCCGTTGGCAGTGGGTCTGGGAGTGCTGTCCGCCATCCGCGAGGGCGGTGTGCTCGACCGGCTCGTGAGCGTGCTTTCGCTGGTGACCATTTCGGTTCCCGAGTTTTTTGTGGGGTATATCCTCGTTGCGGTGTTCGCGGTTCAGCTGGGGTGGTTGCCCTCGATCGCGTTGATTACCGGCGGCATGAGCTTTGCGCAGCGCCTCGGCGCCATTGCGCTCCCGGTTGCAACTTTGGTCATCGTCGTCCTGGCGCACATGCTCAGGATGACGCGCGCTTCACTTTTGGCGGTGATGTCTGCACCGTTTATAGAGATGGCGTTCCTCAAAGGCCTTTCGCGCTCCACTGTGATTGTGCGTCACGCGCTCCCGAACGCTGCCGCGCCGATTGTGGCGGTGGTTGCGCTGAACCTCGGCTATCTGATTGTCGGCGTGGTCGTCATCGAAGCGGTTTTCGTGTATCCCGGTGCGGGGCAGCTCATGGTAGATGCCGTCTCCAAGCGCGATCTGCCCCTGGTACAGGCCTGTGGGTTGGTTTTTGCCGCAACGTATGTGGCCCTCAATACGCTGGCTGACATGCTCGTCATTTACACGAGTCCGCGCTTGAGGCATACCCGATGACGAGCGGCCGGCCACCGGCTTTGACGTTGGGTGCCGTGGCGGCAGTATCGCTCATCGTTCTGGCCGTGCTCCTGGCACCCTGGATCGCGCCCTATGCTGAGCAGGATTTCACGGGCGGTGTGTGGGAGCCGATCAGCGCGGCGCACTGGCTGGGGACAGACAACCTGGGCCGTGATCTGTTTACGCGATTGGTCTACGGTGGTC
>JAXDQF010000036.1:0-8547 GCA_034668025.1 Gammaproteobacteria bacterium
CCATCAGCGCCTCAACCGCGCGATCCACCGCATATCCCTTCGCGAAACCACCGAAGTCGAGCGCGACGGCTGCATGGCAGACAACCTCCGCCTCGTCAGCCGACACATCGATGTCGCCCAATCGTCCCGGTCGGGTCGGCAAGCACGGATCGAATACTCCGTCAGTGAGCGTATTGATCCGACGCGCGAGATTTAGGAGTTCCCCGATGCTCGCAGGGACGTTGATCGGTACATGCAGGGGAGAGGCATTGATTCTTGCCAGGTCGCTTTCCGGCGCTCGGGGATGCATTCGCCGATCAACCTGCGCGATTGCCGCAAATGCAGCTTCTACGGCAGCTTCGGCGAGGGAGATTGAGCCGGCCGCCGCCTCGATGGCAACCAGCGTACCGAGGGAAATTCGAAGCCGCTTGACCGTGCTCACAGAAGCGTTAAGAATGATTCGCATTTGCGTTATTGTCAAGGCAAGCCGTGGCCCGGATACCCCCTTTTCTCGTCGCAGCCCTGTTCATCCCACCGGCCCACGTGGCGATTGCCGGAGACTACCTCTCAATCGACGCAGCCCAGCGTGGCCTGTTCGCGCAGGCGGAGCGCTTCGATGAGATCGTCCTCGCACTGAATCCCGCTCAGAAGCAGTCCGTAACGGAGCTTGCCGGACCTCAGCCTCCGCATCGCTCACTGCGTGCCTGGAAGGCCATTCGTGGCAACGACGTCCTCGGCTACGTGTTCGTGGACGAGGTTCTCGGGCGCCAGGACATGATTACTTACGCCGTGGGAATAGACGCTTCCGGTCGAATGGGTTCACTCGAGGTGCTGTCCTACCGCGAAAGCCACGGCGGCGAAATTCGGGGGACGGCGTGGCGCAACCAGTTCGACGGGCGCGAAGGGCTACAGCATTTGCGCTTCGGGACTGACATTAAAAACATTGCGGGAGCGACTTTGTCATGCGAGCACGTGACGCAAGGAGTGCGTTGGATAGCTGCGCTTTGGCAGGTCACGTTGCGCTCTGGCGCACCGGTAAGCGGTACCACAAGTTAGCAAGCGCATGGCTGCCGTATATCCACAGCGTATGTCGGCGGGGCTGCGGTCAACGGTGATCGTGGCTTTCGGCTCGTTGTGGCTCACGGGGTGCTATTGGCTGGTGCTCCATTATTTCTTTGCCAAGCCATCGGATTTTGGCCCCATCGAGAACCCCTGGAGCGTGACCATTTTGCGCATTCATGGCTGGATCGCGGTCTCGGGCGTGTTCCTCCTCGGGTGGATCACCGCGAGGCACGTCAGTGATCGCTGGCCGCAGATGATTAAGCGTGTTTCCGGCATTGCAATGGCGAGCGTTGCGGTCCTTTTGGGGCTGACGGGGTATGCGCTCTATTACACAACCGACCGCGTGCATGATGCCGCGGGTGTCGCTCACGAGGTTATCGGCGTAGCGGCGTTCCTGTTCGCTCTGACGCACTGGCGGCGCCATAGGCCCACCAGGCGACAGCGTCTCGCATCCTAGGGAACGGGTCGGAACGGGTCGTCCGGCACTACATATTCCCGCCCGGCGTTCATGCACTATTCACTGGCTCGAGCGTTATATAACGTAGCAGTGCCATTAGGATGGTGTGAGGGGGCGCAACGCATGAGCAGTCGTTCAATATTCCAGAGCCACCGAGCGACGTTGGCCGCCCTCGTGTTGCTGTCCGTACTCGGTGTATCGGTCGCGCTAGCAGACGACGAATCCGACCCGCCCGGACGGGTAGCTCGCCTGAGCTATGCCGACGGGTCAGTGTCCCTTCAGCCGGCCGGAGTGGAGGACTGGGCTGATGCAACGGTCAACCGTCCCCTGACCACTGGTGACAAGCTGTGGACGGATCAGAACTCACGCGCGGAGCTCGACATTGGCTCAGCGGCCATCCGACTCGGCAGCACCACGGGCCTGTCATTCCTCAATCTCGACGATCAAAGCGCGCAGTTGAATGTCACGGCGGGGACTGCGATTGTTCACGTCCGCGATCTGGGTGAAAACCAGTCGTTCGAAATTGACACTCCAAACGTGGCAGTGTTGGTGCAGAGCCCCGGTGACTATCGTGTGGAAGTCAACGACGCTGGCAACGGTACGGTTGTCAAAGTCAGCAACGGTGACGCACAGGTGAGTGCCGCCGGACAGACGGTGCCGATGCACACTCAACAGGCGTTTGCATTCAACGGCACTGATCAGGTGACTGCCGACCAGGCCTCAGTGGGCGCGCCCGATGCGTTGGATTCATGGTCGATCGAACGCGATCATCGATCAGAGCAGGCCCAGGAGCAGAATAATCAGTACGTATCGCCTGACGTGACGGGAGCTGACGATTTAGCTCAATACGGAACGTGGGAATCGACTCCCGAATACGGTGATGTCTGGACACCTACGGCTGTTGCGGCAGGTTGGTCGCCGTATCAGGACGGACGCTGGGTGTGGGTGTCGCCCTGGGGCTGGACTTGGGTGGATGCCGCTCCCTGGGGCTTTGCGCCTTTCCATTACGGTCGTTGGGCTTATCACGGTACGCGATGGTGCTGGGTGCCTGGGCCACGTCGGGTGCGGCCGGTTTATGCGCCTGCACTCGTCGGTTGGGTGGGAAGGCCGGGCGCCAGCGTGTCTATCACCGTCGGCGGAGGCGCCGGCGTTGGTTGGTTTCCGCTCGGCCCTCGCGAGGTGTACGTCCCGAGCTACCGGGTCAGCAATAACTACGTCAGAAACGTCAACGTATCCAATACGGTTATCGTGAACAACACGTACATCACGAACGTGTATGAAAACAGAGTGACCAACATCACCTACGTGAACCGCAACAGGCCGGGAGCCGTGGTGGCCGTTTCACAAGACGTATTCACGTCCGCTCGTCCGATCTCCGGCCGCACGATGCGAATACCGGAGAGTGACCTGAATCGATTCGGTGCGCGTGGCGTCGGGCCGGCAATTGCTCCCTCGCGGGAAAGCGTGCTGGGTCGTCGTCCGGACATGAACGTGCGCCGCCCACCCGCAGCCTTCATGAATCGTCCGGTGGTTGCGCGTACGGCGCCTCCGCCAGCACCCGTGTCATTCGAGCGCCAGCAAGCTGCGATACGTGCGAACGGTGGACGGCCGCTGGGCCGCGCACAGATCACCGCGCTGCAGCCGCAGGCGGGTGCTCCAAATACGCGCGTGAAAGTGGTTGCCCCGGGACCCATACGGCCGATACAGAATGGCCAGCGGTTTGGGACGGCTCGGCCCGAGCAGTCCATACAAGATCGCGAGCGTACGCTTCATGCGACGCCGATTCAGCCGCAGAGTCCTGGCGGCAACGATCGTCCGGCCCCAGGCCAGATGCGGAACGACCAATATCGGATGCAGAACACCGAAGAGAGCCGACGGCAGGCGCAGGAGGTGAGACCAACACCTCAAGCTACGCCAATTGCTCCGCAGGCTCGTCCAATGGAGCAGTCGCATCCCGCGGAGCCGGCGCGCCCCACGGAACCGGCGCGGCAGTTCAACGAGCCCCAGCGGTTTAACCAGCAGCAGCCTCAGCGGTTTGACCAACAGCAGCAACGGTTTGAGCAACAGCAGTCACGCCCGACGGCGCAGCCACGGCCCATGCCGCAGGCAACGCCTGTTCAGCAACCGCGTCCTGTTGAGCAGCCACGCCCCGTCGAGCAACCACGTGCGCAGTTCAGGCCCCCTGAGCCCCCACGTCCTGTACAACAGCAACAGCAGCCGCGACCCGAGGCTCGCCCCGTGGAGCAACCACGCGCGGCGGCGCCTCAGCCTCGTCCATCAGCGCCCCCGGCGCAGCGTGGCGAGGAGCGTCGTGGCGGTCGGCCTGGGGATCGCCCAGATCCTCGCAACCGATAAGAGTCAGTAGCGCGGAATCGATAGGGTGAACACGGCACCCTGGGGCTCGTTCGCGGCTGCTTCGAGCTGCCCATTGTGAGCATGAGCGATCTGCCGCGCGAGACTCAGTCCGATGCCCGAGCCTCCCGGCTTCGTCGTGAAGAAGGGGATGAAAATCTGCTCGACACAGTCACTATCCAGCCCCTTGCCGTTATCGACGACGCTGATCGTGCAATGCTCGTCGTGAAGCCGACAGCGCAATTCGACTTTGGGGTTCGGCACGGCAGACGAGGCTTCCATGGCGTTGTGCAGGAGATTGATCAACGCCTGCTCCAGGAGATCGCCGTCGGCGCGAATCGTTAGATTTGACGGTTCGACGCTGCTGGAATAGGCGATACCGCGAGCGTCCAGCGTCGGGCGCATCAGTTGGTCGATCCTGCGAATCGAGTCCGCGACTGGGAGCTGCAGCAGCGAAGGCGGTGGCAGCTCCGCCATCTTGCGGTAGCGCTCCACGAAGCTCATGAGTCCCGAGCTGCGGCGGGCGATCACATCGACCGCGTCGGCAACATCGCGCAGTGCACCGTTTGGTGCCTCGAGTACCGCCGCACTCAACAGCGGCCGGACACTCTCGGCCAACGATGAGATGGGTGTCAGAGAATTCATCATCTCGTGCGCCAACACGCGCAAAAGATCCTGCCACGCCCGAAGCTCCGCCGCATCCAACTCACTCTCGATGTTCTGCAGTGAAAACACCCGCAGCTGCCGGCCCCCGGCTGAGAAGCGCGCAGCGGTGGCGAGTACCCGCTGACCATTGCCGAGTCTCAGCACGCCGCGCTGTCCGGGCGCGAGTTGTGAGAGTCGCTCGCCGGCCGCGGCACCGAGCGTACTCAGATGCTCCAGCGTGCTCATCGCTCGACCGGCCAAACGGCGGGCGGCATGATTTGCGAGGGTGATTTTGCCGGCGTCATCCAAGGTGATGATTGCCACCGGAACGGTGTCAATCAGCGTCTGAAGATGATCGATCTGCTGCTGAGGCCGCAGGCGCGCGGCGTCCAGGGTCGCAACCGCTCGCTCAATCGCGCCCCGCAGCCGGCCGAATCCACTCACGCCGCGGGCTGGATGTTCGAGCTCACCGGCCGCGAGCCCTTCAACAAAGCGCTCCAGCATGCGATCTCCCTTGGACACATACCGCGCCAGGTCGACGAGTATCAAAGCAGCAATCCCACTCAACACGATCGCCGTGGCGTACAGGTGTTGTGTGGCCAGCAGCTCGAGAATTGCAAAAGCAATGGCGCCCACGAGCGACGCCCTGATTCCAATCCCAACGGCAAACAAGGCGGGCGCCACGGTCGTCACCTCTCAAAGTCGGTGTTTGGTCATCTTTCGATAGAGTGCCGGCCGCGTCAGGCCCAATGCGGCTGCGGATTGGGAGATGTTGCCCTCGTTCAGCGCCAGGGCCCGGGCGATCAGGCGCCTCTCCATGCGGTACAGGTCGAGGTCTTCATCATCGGTTGCTTCGATGCGCACACGCGCTGCCGGGTCGACCAGCGCGAACGGGAAATCATTGGGCACGAGGCGGTCGGAGTTGGCCAGAATGGTCGCTCTCTCGACTGCATGCCGCAGCTCGCGGACATTTCCGGGCCACAGATATTTCTCCAGAAGATCCAGCGCCTCCGCAGAGAGCTTGCGTCGGGGTGCGTCGTACTTGCGCGCATAAACTGCCAGGAAGTGCTCCAACAACGCCGGGATGTCTTCATGCCTGTGGCGAAGCGGTGGCAGAGTGACTTCCACGGTTCTGATTCGAAACAACAAGTCCTGCCGCAGGATCTCCTCATCCGCCAGCTCACTGGCCGGGCGATTGGTTGCAGTAATGAGTCGAATGTCTATTGGAGTCGGGCCCGTGGCGCCCACGGGAGTGACCTCGCGGCACTCGAGCATCGTCAACAGCTTGCGCTGCAGATGCAGCGGCAGGTTGCCAATTTCATCGAGGAACAATGTACCGCCGTTGGCGGCGACGATCCGTCCCGCCCGGTCGGCATTCGCGCCGGTGAAGGCACCGCGACGATGTCCGAAAAGCTCGCTTTCGAACAACGAGTCGGGGAGTGCTCCCAGGTCAACACTGACAAACGGCTCACGTGCGCGCCGCGAAAGGCGATGAATCTCGCGAGCAGTCAATTCCTTGCCGGTGCCACTTTCGCCGAGGATGAGCACATTTGCGTCGGTGGGTGCGGCGCGGCGGATGATGTCGAACACCAGTTGCAATGACCGGGCGCTGCCGATCATTTCCGCCTTAGGGGGCGCCGATTCCGAGATCAGAATGTCGTTGCGAGTCTGCAGCTCGGCTGCTTTGCTGCGCGCCTGCGACAGGGCGACGGCCGCACAGACAGTGGCCACGAGCTTGTCGTTCTGCCAGGGCTTCAATACAAAATCGACCGCGCCGTTCTTCAGCGCCTCTACGGCGAGTGAGACTGCGCCGAACGCGGTCATGAAGACGACTGATGCTGTTGGCAGTGACTGCCGGATACCGGCCAGCCAGTCCATCCCTTCGCGTCCAGTCCGTTCACCCGGCGCAAAGTTCATGTCTAGCAGGATGACGTGCGGCAGGAGGTCACCGAGTGCCTGGCCCAGCTTATTTGGATTCTGCAGCGTCTCGACTTTCTCAAAGTGCGGCGCCAGGGCAAGCCGCGCAGCGGTGAGCACGTCGGCGTTGTCGTCGACTACCAGGACCCTACCGGTGAGGGGGGTGGAAGGTGCCATGTCCGGAAACGTACACCAAGTGTCCAGTTCCGTACAGTTTGATTTGGCTCCCCGGATATAACCCCTTGATTGAGCGGGCCCACCGCTCTTGGCCCCGTGCTTGCACTGCAGCCAGCCATGCAATCAGTTGTCGAATTCCATAAAGGCCGCGGACCCCCTCAACCGCCGTCCGGAATGGACGTGCCTCTGCCACAGCGCAAATGGCGAAAGCGGGGGTGGGTGATAGGGGTAACCGTTTTGGGCATCGTAGCGATCGTTCTCGCTGCGCGGACCTTACGGACAGGTCGAACCGTCAGAATGGATGCTAACGCCGTGACCATCGGTACCGTTGAGCGCGCGGTCTTCCGTGACTTCGTACCCTTGCGAGGACGAGTGGTGCCGCGCGATATCGTATATCTGGATGCGCAGGAAGGAGGGCGCGTGGAACGGGTTCTGGTCGAAGCAGGCGATACCGTCGTTGCGGGCCAACCGCTGCTGGAGTTCGGCAACACCGGGTTGCAGCTCGAAGTCATCGAGCGCGAGGTGCGGATCATCGAGCAGATCAACAACCTGCGCAGCACCGAGCGCTCACTGGAGCAGGATCGTGAGACCAACCTGCGGTCACTTGCCGAAATCCAGTACAACCTCATACGGCTGGGCCGGCTCACGGAGCGACGCAATTCACTGGTGAGTCGGGGTGCCGCCTCGGTCGCGGAGCGGGAGGATGCCGCCGACGAGTTGGGTTACTACCACGCCTTGCACCCCATCGTTGAGCAAAGCACTGCAAAACAGGATGAGTGGCGGGCGCGGCGCACTCCGGAGATCCGCGATGAGTTGGACAAGCTGCAGCAGAATCTCAGTATCGTGCGCAGCAAACTCGACAATCTGATTGTCCGCGCACCCGTCTCGGGTCGTCTCACGGACCTCGACTTGAAGGTCGGTGAGAACTGCGAGCGCGGCAAACGTCTCGCGCAGATAACACCGGACACCGGCTTCAAACTTTCAGCTGAAGTAGATGAGTTCTACCTCGCACGGGTCCGCACGGGACAACGCGCCGACATGGAGTTCGCGGATGTTGCCGTGCCTGTCAGGGTCACCCGCGTCTACCCGCAGGTGAAGGACGGCCAATTCACAATCGATCTGACGTTTGAAGCCGCGGCCCCCGCGGGCCTGTTGCCCGGTGAAGCCAGCCAGGGCCGGCTCAGGCTGGGTGAGGATGTCAGTGCCGTGGTTGTGCCCACCGGCGCATTCCTGGAACAGACCGGCGGCGACTGGGTATTCGTGTTGGCACAGGACGGGCAATCTGCAACCCGCCGCCGCATCGAGCTCGGCCGGCGCAACGCCGAGCAGCTCGAGGTGCTGGCTGGCCTGTCTCCCCACGAGCGCGTGGTCATCTCGGATTACCGTGGCCTCGAGCATCTAGATGGAATCGAATTGACTCATTAGGAGCCTCTGCGCATGTTGAAGCTGGACACCGTGTCAAAGAAGTACCGCACGACCGAGGTGGAGACGAGCGCTCTCAATGGAGTGTCGCTGGAGATCGCAGCCGGGGAGTTCGTGGCCATCATGGGGCCGTCGGGATGCGGAAAATCCACACTGTTGAACATCCTGGGGTTGTTGGACAGCCCGGATCAGGGTGCCTACTGGTTCTTCGGTGAGGAGGTTGCCAGGCGCTCCGAGCGTGAGCTGACCGCTCTGCGCCGCACGGGCGTCGGCTTCATCTTTCAGAGCTTCAATCTCATTGACGACCTCAACGTGGCTGAGAATGTGGAGGTGTCGTTGTTGTATCGGCGTGTCGGTAGCGGCGAGCGACGGCGGCGCGTGGTGGCTGCTCTCGAGCGGGTGGGGATTGCGCACCGGGCCAAGCACCTGCCGCATCAGCTGTCCGGTGGTCAACAGCAACGCGTGGCAATTGCCCGTGCGCTCGTTGCGGAACCTAAGCTGATCCTTGCAGACGAGCCTACGGGAAACCTCGACAC
>JAXDQF010000037.1:0-52714 GCA_034668025.1 Gammaproteobacteria bacterium
CCGAATCCGGAGATCTCAAAGGGCAACACGTCGTCCCGATGCCCCCCATCAGAGGCCTGGGCCGCAGCCACCACGACCGTTCCTGCCATCGCCATCAACCACTGAGCCATTAGCCTCACGACGCTACTCCTGTTACCGGCGGGGCCCACCTTAGCTAAAACAAATAAAAAAAGGGGATGTGTGGTCAGCACATCCCCAGCGGGGTGGCTCCATGGGGGAGCCCAAACGCGATCAATCGATTATTGATTACACACGACTGGGTTACACACGACTGGCTTACAAACCCTCGGCTTACAGACTGCGCAGGAAGTTCAGCAGGTCCTGCTGTGAGGCCGCGCTCAGGTTATTGAAGTTCGCAATGACCCGGTTGGCCTCCGAGGGTGCCGTGCCGCTCGAGCCGCCGCCACCGCCGCCGCCGCCGCCGCCGCCCCAATTGGCAGTCGCATCCGAGGTGGCGACGTTGTTGTTGGGCCGCGTGCCCGTGCCACTGGCATGCAACTGAATGGCCTGCACCAGGTTGTTCGTTCGCCCGTCGTGGAGGAAGAACACACGCTGACCGACTCCCCACAGAGGCGCAGTTCGGAATTCATCCGGCCCTGCCGCACCCTGGATGACATTGTCAGCCAGCGTCGGTCCCATGTGATGAAGCGCGAGATCCGAGAACAGCGGAACTGTCTTGTTGGCAAATGCGGCAACCGTCGTGTTCGACGTCTTCAACGACGGCGTGTGGCACATGGAGCAGCCGACGGAGTTGAATGCCGCCAGGCCACGCGTGATCGATGCACCGCCACCCGGGGTCGTCGTAGAAGGGATGGGCGCTCCCAGGAACCGCATATACAGCGCGAACTGTTCAATATCACTCAACGTCTCGTCGGCGTCGGCAATACCATTTTTACCCGTGATGTCGTTCGGAGTCGTAAGCGTCTGACAGTTGGGGTTCAAATCGCGCTCTGTCTGGAACAGCTCGTTCGTGATGCCCATCTCGACGTTGTAGGCCTCACCGGAGAACAACAACAGCGAGACGTTTTGCGCCTTCCAGCCGAAGCGGGCGACGCGGCCGTCATTGCCGTTCGTGTTCAGATGCCCCGAGATGCCGAGCGCCGCCTTCTGCTGCGCATTCGCGGCGAGATTGGCCGTCAGTGCGGTATCCGGGATGTTCTCTACCAATCCCAGTCCATAAGTCGGTGTAGGGATACGCAGAGAGACGTTGCCACGACGGAATTGCGTTGCAAAGTCTTCCTGTACGGCCGTGCAATTCGCAGCGCTGCCGCTCGAATCGACGCGGCCACTGATGACAAACAGCGAGTGCACGCCACCGTCGCGTTGCCCGTTGGGCAGAAACTGGAACCGGGCCTCACGAATCGGCCCATTGGCAACAATGAAAGGCGGCAGCGTGTTCTTTGCGCCCATTGCCGTCGCCAGCGTGGCCTGTGGATTGACGGCTGGCGAACTGCCACCGTGCGTCGGGAATGCATGGCACCCCTCGCAGCCGTCGAGATTGAACCGCGGCCCCAGTCCGTCAGCAACCGCATCGACCTCCTCGAACGTTTTCTGTCCGTTCAGGAACAAAGTCATCTGGGTTGCGGTCAATCCCGGGACCGGGTCGCCGGCACCGGGGCCTGCGCGAACGCCGGGATCAGTCGCGGCGCTCGCGGCGGACACAGTGATTGCCCATCCGGCCATGGATAACAGAACGGCACGCGAGGCCGCGCTAGATACGATTTTCATAACTCCCCAACTCCCCGTTACACAAGCAAGGTCCGTGTACCTGTTGCACGAATGTGGATTCGTGCGCGGGAGCAAATGCACAGCTCGTGCCGCGCATGCTTGCGCGTACAGTCGCGTTCAGCCAACCGGTTGAATTTGTAAAATAAAGTAAGCGCGCAGTGTTAGGGTCTCGGTGCCGGTGGCCGGGCGAAACCGTCGCGCACCACAGACACAAACCTGCGCCGTTCCCTAACTTGTTGATTTATGGGAACAGCAGGTGTCGCACGTTGCTGACGTGTCACACCGGATCGACGGTATGTTTGAACCGGCGGCTGCTCCGACCGCACCTACGGGTAAGCGCGAATACCGCTATAAACGCCGTGCAAATTATGCGAAGCAGTTCACAGACGGACGGGCGTCGTTTTTTTGTCTCGTCGCAACGACGAGACCCTCCGGGAACGCGTCGGCTCACCGCAACTCAGCGAGGTTGCGCCGCGAATCGTCCCGATCCCTCGACGGTATTCTCCTCGATGATGTGCGCGATCCGCGTCTGGATCTCCTGCCGATCAATGTCATAGGCACTCGTCGCCAGGACAGGTGTTTGACGCGCCGTTTGCGCGAGTATCGCGCCCGACACGTTGCGTACATCCACCTGCACTTTAGTCGATAGCCCCACTCGCAACGGATGCTGCGCCAACTCCGCTGGATCCAACGCGACGCGCACGGGAACGCGCTGTACGACCTTGATCCAGTTGCCGGTCGCGTTCTGCGCCGGGAGTAAAGCGAACGCAGCGCCCGTTCCCAGACCCAGGCCGGCTACCGTGCCATGAAACTCCACCTGGCTGCCGTAAAGGTCAGCGACGATCCGCACGGGTTGTCCAATGCGCATTTGACTCAACTGCACTTCCTTGAAGTTGGCTTCGATGCGCAATCGCTCCAGGGGCACGATCGACAGCAACGGCTGGCCGCCGGGCGCGAGACGTTCGCCCAACTGGACAGCGCGCTTGGCTACGTACCCGGATACCGGCGCATGAATGCTGGTACGACGAAGGGCCAGGTAGGCGCGCTCAACGTCAGTGGCAGCAGCCTGCACGTCCGGATTGTCGGGGACGCCTGTCTGGCCGGTCAGGGCTGCGCTGGCGGCGAGATTCTTTTCCGCCGCCACCATTGCATCACGAGCCACACTCAGGGCGTCCTGAGCATGCGAGAGCTCTTCAGCCGATACCGCACCACTCTTCGTCAGATCTTTGCGGCGATCCAGATCCGACTGTGCCTTCCTCAGGTCGGACCGCCGCTGTGCCACGACCGCTTCCAGCTGGTCACGGTTTGCAAAAACGGTGCGTGTCTGCCGAACAGCGCGTGCCAGACGGGCTTCCGAGTCCCGCAAGGCAATTTCGGCATCCATGCTGTCGAGGCGAACCAACTCCTGGCCGGCGCGGACGAGATCAGTTTCGTCAGCTCCAATACTGACGACGGTACCGCTGACCTGGGACATGACGTTGACCAGGTCACCGGCCACATAGGCATCGTCAGTGTCCTGGTAATAGCGCGCGTAGAAATACCAGTAGCCCATCGACAGCAGGCCGATGACTACGACGATGACGGTCACAATGAGGAGCCAGCGGCCCCGGCGCGTCTGAAGAAACCCCACCGGTGGCGGGGCGGTAGCTGCAGTGCCTTCCATAATCAATTCCCGGGCGGCGTATCCGCCGCATAGCCCCCACCCAGCGCCCGAACGAGATCGGCGGTGAGGTTCAGCTCTCTTGTAAGGAGCTGTGCACGTATTGCCTGCGTCGCAAACACCTCGTTCTCGCTGGACAGTACGGTGAGATAGTTATCGAGTCCGGCGCGATACCGCTCCTTGGTGATTGAGTAGGCGGATTGCGCGGCATCCTCAGCAATCCGGGCTTCATTCGCTTCCTTGACGAGCCCGTCCCAGTTCGTGACCACGTTGGCCACCTCATTCACGGCGTCAATCAACGTTTGGTTGTACTGTGCCACCGCGAAGTCATACTGCGCCTGTTGCGATTGCAACGCGCCGTGCAGCTCGCGCCGGTTGAATACCGGCAGGCTCACCGCCGGTCCCGCGCCCACAATGGCGCTTCCCCCGTTGAAGAGCTTTCCCAGGCCAATGGCCTGGAAGCCAACAAAAGCCGCCAGATTGACGTTTGGATAGAAAGCCGCTTCGGCGGCGGCGACGCCGCGCGTTGCGGACTCAACCCGCCACCGCTGCGCCACGATATCCGGCCGCCGCCCGAGCAACTCGGCGGGTAAAATCGACGGCAGCTCCACCTTCTGCGGCGCGTTCAAACCCGGTCGCTGCAAATCAACACCCCGGTCCGGTCCCGCACCCACCAGTGCACCGAGCTGTGCCCGGATCACTTTGATACTGGCCTCCTCGTACTGGACTGCGACCCGCGTCAGAGCGACGGTTCCTTGCGACTGCTTGACCCGGGCGATGTTTTCGAGTCCTCGGGAAGCGCGCTGTTGCGTCAGGTCGAGAATGGCGTTCTGTTGCTCCAGGCTGGCGTTGGCTATGTCCAGCAGCGCGAATTGCAGGCTGAGGTTGAAGTAGGCGCGCGCCAACGCGACGGTCAGTGCGAGTCGGGCGGCGGCATGATCGGCTTCTGCAGCACGCACGTTGGCGCGTGCTGCCTCCAGCACTTCGCGATTGTGGCCCCAGAAATCGAGGTCGTAGCTGAAGTCCAGGGCAACGCGACCGTCCGTGTAGTAGTTACCGGCGAACGGCGGCGGATAAATGCTGTTCGCAGAATAACGTTGTCGCGAGGTCTCAGCATTGACAGTGGTGTTGGGCAGCCGGGGCGCCGATGCGCTGGTCGCCACTGCCTGGGCCTCGCGCAACCGCGCCTGTGCTACCTGCAGCGATGGGCTACCGGCCAGAGCTTCGCTCATGAGCGTATCCAACTGCCGATCGCCGTACGCGTGCCACCAGTTGTCATCCGGCCACGCATCCTCGTTGATCTGAGCGGTTGCCATGGTGCGCTCGGCAACCAGGCTGTCAGGTGCAACAGGCCGGGGAGCATGCCAGTCACGGTCGGAAATACATCCGGTCACGAGCACGCACGACAGCGCCGCGAGCGCCGCGCGCAGCCAGGAATTCGCCCGTTCAGCTGCCATGACGTTCACTTTCCTGTCCCGGTGAGCCCGTTTTCGATCATGCGGTCGAGAAGACTGCGCAGATGGTTGACCTCAGGAGCGCTGAAGCCAACCAGCATGCGCTGGACCACGCGACCGGCAGAATCGCGCAAACGAGGCAGAACGGCCTTTCCCGAACTGGTCACCCGCAGCGAAACCACGCGACGATCGTCCTCACTGCGCTCACGGCGAAGCAGCCCTTTGGCTTCGAGACGATCGACCAGCCGAGTCATCGATCCGGCGTCGTAGTGCAACAACCGGCATAGATCCGCCGACGTCGCGGCGCTGCCATCCGCCAGATTCTTCAGGATCGCAAACTGCATCCCCGTCATTCCAAACGGCTGCAGCTCATTGTCCAGCGACGAAAGCATCAGGGTCCGGACGCGTCCAATCAGGGGCCCGATGGCGAAGGCGAGGTCGGCGCCCGGCACGGCCTTCTCAACATTTGTCAGCTTGGTCGCGACTTTACGAATCATGGGCACGGAGCGGGGGCTTGCTTGCTATTACAGATACTGTCGGTAAAATTACTGCCTCGGCAGGTATTTCTGACCGCAACGGTCGCTCTTGTCAAGGAAGTTAGGATGCGGCTCGATATTGAACAGGTCATTGACCGGGCCGAGCTCGGTCCCTTGCATTGGCGTGTCCTGATCCTCTGCGCGCTCGTCACGCTGCTCGACGGCTACGACATCCAGGCGATGGCTGCCGTCACCCCCAGCCTTGCGGCGGAGTGGCACGTCCCCCCGGGCGATTTGCGCTGGATCATTACGGCAGCACTCATCGGTATCGCCGGAGCCGCACTCATCGTGAGCCCGCTGGGAGATTATTTCGGGCGTCGCATGGTGTTGTTGGGTTCGTTCGCGTTGGTCGGAATTGCGACCGTGCTGGCGGCGAACGCTCATACCGCTACGGAGTTGTTCACCTGGCGCTTTCTCACGGGAATCGGACTCGGCGCCAGCCTGCCCAACGCGCTGGCACTGACTGCCGAATTCGCGCCGGTGCGCAGCCGTACGATGTTGGTAGCCCTGATGGCGTGTGGGATCTCGGTTGGCGCCGCTGCTTCGGCTTACGCCGCGCCGACAGTGATCGAGCTGGGCGGGTGGCGCGCTGTGTTTGGGGTCGGCGGTGGGCTGGCAATACTCGCGTGGCTGCCGCTGTTTGCGTTGCCCGAATCCCTGCGCTTCCTGGTGGCGCGGGGTCACGACCCGGACAAAATCGGCCGGCTGTTGGAAAAGTTGGACCGCAGCCATCGGCATACCAATGGACACCTCTACGTGATGCAGAGCCGTCCGGCTGGCAGGCTCTCGGTCGGCGAGTTGCTCACCCCGCAGCTCGCGCCCGCAACTCTCCTGTTGTGGCTGGTGTTCTTTTTAAATCTCGGCCTGCTGTATCTGCTGTCGAGCTGGCTGCCGACCCTGTTGAAGGAAAGCGGCCTGCCGCTCGCGGTGGCTTTGCGGGAAGCCGCCATGTTTCAGGTAGGGGGTGTCGCGGGCGGCTTCGCGCTCGCCTGGCTGATGCAGCGCTGGGGTCCTTTCATCGTCCTCAGTATCAGTTATGTGCTCACGGCCATTGCGCTGGCTGTGCTCGGCTTGGGAGTGCCGGGCGTAGCGCTCGCATCCGTGCTCATCGCAATCATGGGCAACGGGGTTGTCGGCGGCCAGGTTGCTTTGAACGTCCTGTCAGCGACGTTGTATCCAACAACCGCGCGGGCAACCGGCGTCGGCTGGGCGCTCGGCATGGGACGGTTCGGCGGAATCATCGCGCCACTGGCCGCCGGGCAACTCATGGCTGCCGGCATCGCCACGGGCCACCTGTTCTGGATGGCAATCATCCCGGCGCTCGTCTGCGCCGGGGGGGTCGCGCTCCTGCGTGCCGCCGTCAGCCGCTCACAGGTTATGGTGTCGTCCGCTTGAAAATATCGGACCCAAACACCTCCAGATCCTTTTGTCCGGCGTACCCGAGATGCGCCAACCCGAAGGTGTCCTCCACGTAACGCAGCGTCGAATAGTGGTTATAAGGAACCGATGAAACGGTGCCGGGCTCGATGAAAGGAGAAAGCAACACCGCTCCGATCCGGCCACCGCCCGGTCCGACGATCCCGGCCAGTTGATCCGAACCTGGTAGTGCCGGCGCCCCACAGCACGCCGTCGCCGCGTCATCTCCCGTACTGTCAGACTCATCGAACGTGATGATGAGCAGGCCATCCTTCTTGAACGCAGGTGAATTCATCACGAGCGGCACCCACTTGTGCAGAAATGCATCGATCGCCTGGAATCCCCCCAGGCCTCCGTCAACACATTGCGCGTCGTGCCCGTCATTACACAGATTGGGTGTAATGAAGGAATAGTTGGGTGTCGTTGCCACGCTGCGCAGATCGGTGGGCAGCTGGTCCAGGTTCACAACATGTGCGTCGCAGCGGGACTGGTCGTCAATGATGCTGTGGAAATACACGAAGGGATCGTGCTTGGCCGCGTACTTGTCGTTGACAGTCGCCCGACCGGTCCGCTCCTCGGCCCCGGGCGGCACGTGACCGCAGGTCGCATTTTCCCGGGCTGGATTGTTGCCCATATCCTCCATGTAGCCCTTCCAGGTCAGGCGGGCCGCTTCGAGTTGGTCCGCGACGGTTTTCACCATCGGCGGATACAGGCAGCCCGTGCCCAATGCCTGGCCATTGGCGTCGAGCGCCGGCTGACTGAGGCGGAAATTCGTCACCGTGGGGCAATCCGCCTGCGTTTCCGGATTCGGTGCCTGGCCGCTGATCAGCGCCAGGTAATTGTCCAGGCTCCAATGGCCGATCCCATAGTACTGAGTGAGCAATGCGCCCCTGGCGCTCAGATTGTTGGCCAGATAGGGCGCCGGCGAATTCTTCCCGAACGTGACGCCGAACGACTGATTTTCCAGCACGAGGACGAATACGTGGCGGACCGGCGGCAATCTCAACGTCGATGGCGATGACGCTGCCGGCGCCGGTACCGCAGCCCGCGGAAGCCCCGCCGGGCTCGCGCGCGGATCCTCCGCAGAGGCATGCGCGGCGCCCAGTGTTGCGCCGGAAGCTACAACAAACGCGGCCAATGCTTGGAGGACCACCCAACCCCTCACGACTTCTCTCACTCTCTTCCCTCTAACAGCGCAGTAGCCTTGTCCAACCTGTCGCAGTAGGCGGCCAGCGCGGCCGCCGTCAACCCGACGTACTGGTTGGCTTCATCCCAGTGATTCTGCTCAATTGCCTCCCGGACTCCGGGAATCGTCTTCACGCCGTAGCCGGTGTACAAGCCCGGCTCGTAGATCAGATGTTTGTACCACTCCCGCTCCGGCAACCCGCGGGGGTTGATCAGCGTGCCCTCCATGCCACGCAGCAGCTCGTCCAATTGGCGATTGCGCTCAGGGCTCAGTGGCGCACTGCCCGCTTGCAGCCGGGTGTAACGTTCGTCATACGCTTTCGCACTTTTCTTCAACCGCACGACGACATTGTCCAAAGCTGCGAAATCGAGAAAGGGAACCTCCGGCTCGCGCTGCGGCGCGAGCACCGGACGGGTGGGATCGGCAGCCAGGTTGAATGCATGCTGATCCAACAACTTGCCGAGCTCCTCGGCGGCCTTGCGCTCGTGATCCGCCAGCTCATGCAACTCCGTCAGATACCCGTCGATCGTGTCGGCGAATGACGCAAATTGAAACGGCAACACATCCGCGTCCGCAACCCGGAGCACCGTATGACCAATAGTCTGGGCCTCCGCGATTCCGTACACGAATCCCGGATCGCCAAACCGGACGTAGTGATCAAACGAGTCATAGTTGGAATGATACACACCACCCTGGTCAGCCTCGCCGCCATACTCGATGGCGAGCGAAGCAATGCCCAGATACTGCAGAAAGGGTGTGAAGTCGGATCCCGAGCCGAGCGCGCCGATGGCCAGGTCGCCGCCGCCGGCGGCAATCTTCGCGTCCTTCTTGTCGTGCTCCGAGGCGCCTTTCTCATAGCCATCCACGAGCATTTTGGCGCGCAGCCGGGCTTCCACCGTCACGCCCGTTTCCGGATCCTTCACGCTGTGCGAGACGTCATTGGCGAGCCGCTGCAGCGAGTGACTTCCCGCCAGGCTGAGAAACCCACGCGAATTGGTGTCGGAATTGACATACAACACGGCCTTGTGCCGAAGCTCATCGGCGTGTGTCTCGACCCACTCTGTCGAGCCGAGCAGCCCGGCCTCTTCACCATCCCAGCTCGCGTACACGAGGGTGCGCTTCGGCCGCCAGCCCGTCTTCAACAGTGCGCCGATCGCCTTGGCTTCCGCCATCATGGCAACATGACCCGAGAGCGGGTCCCACGCCCCGAACACCCAGCCGTCACGATGGTTGCCGCGCACGATCCACTGATCAGGACTTTGTGATCCGGGGATCCTGGCGATCACGTCGTACAGCGGCTTCTGGCCCCAGTCCGAGCTGATTTCGAGGTGCACCTTCGCCGGTCCCGGACCGACGTGATACGTAATCGGTAATGCCCCTCTCCAGGCCGCAGGCGCAACGGGTCCCGCCAAAGCAGCCAGCAGCGGCTGTGCATCCCCGTATGAAATGGGAATGACCGGGATCTTGAGGATGGTTTTCGCTTCAGACAGCTTGAGTCGCTTGGCGTTCTTCGTCGCCCCCACGCCCGGCGTCAACGGATCTCCCGAGTAGATGGGCATGTCAGCAACGGAGCCGCGTTGCACACCCTCCGCCGGGCGCCAGCCGCCCTTTGGATACACGTCCCCCACGCCGTAACCGTCCGCTGAGGGATCGGAGTAGATGATGCATCCTATTGCCCCATGGGTCTGCGCCAGTTTGGGCTTCAGGCCGCGCCAGCCGCCGCCATATCGCGTGATCGCGATTTTTCCTTTGACATCCACCCCGCGGCGCGCGAGCTCCTTGTAGTCGTCCGGCATGCCGTAGTTGACGTACACCAGATCGCCCGTGACATCACCGTCCGCTCCATAGACGTTGTATGGACCCATGCCGTCGGTTCGTGTCGAAGTCGAGTCACCCTCGACCGGCGGCTCCGCGAGAGCTGCTACGAACTTTGTGGGAGCTACCAGCTCGAGCGTGTGATGCTTGAGCGTCGGGTACAGCGGATAGAACTCCTCGATCTGCGCATCCCATCCCCAGGACTTGAACTGGTCGCGTACAAACTCGGCGTTTGCCTTGTCATGGGGCGAGCCAATGTGATTCGCCTCCGACGCGAGGTTTTTCATCCATGCGCTCAAGTCCTCGGGTTTCAGATCTGCGTCGAAACGCTGCTCGATCGATCTCTGCGCAGCGGTCTCGTCGGCCGAAAAACCGAACAGCTGTGTCGGTGGGGCGGCGGCGGCCGTGCCGGCGACTGTGAATAAAATGGATGCTGCCAACAGAACGGGCCTGAGGACGCGGTGATCCATGCGAAAGTCCTTGGGATTGTTGTGCCCGCGTGATTCAGGAGCCTGTCTGACTAATGGGCGCCGTCACGAGGGCGCCCCACAGCGAGCAGATTTTTGCGATCGTTTCGCGCGCATAGTGGGCACTATGTAAGCGAAAGGATCGCAAAAAGATGCCGCTGTGGGGCGGCCGCAGTAGGCGAACATTAGTCAGACAGGCTCCTGCGCGGAAGGATGTTAAACGAAACGGCGCCACAGATAGTAGATCGGTGCGCCGACCGCAATGATGCCCAGCGTCACCCCGGTATTGACCGGATCGGTCACGAGCGCATTGACAATCATTCCCAGGGAAGCCAGCAGAAACAGCGCCGGCACGACCGGATAGCCGACGACCCGATACGGACGTTCCAGCTCCGGACGCTTTCGCCGTAGAACGAATACGCCTGCTACCGCGAGTGCATAAAACGGCCAGATTCCCAGGATGAACTTATCGGCGAGCTGCGCGAAGTCATTCTGCAGAACGTAAATGACCCCCAGGGCGGTCGCAAGCCAGATTGCGACCGAGGGACTTTGAAAACGCGGCGAAACACGGGCCACGCCGCGAAAGAACAACCCGCGGTCTGCCATCGCAAAGAAGATGCGGGGCCCGGTCATCATCGAGCCATTCAAGCCGCTGAAGGCCGAGACCATGGCCACTGCCGCAATGATCGCGGCTCCGAAGCCGCCGAACAACGGAATGTGCTCAGCCGCGGTCGCCGCAATCAACTTCGACTGCGCAATCTGCGGCAGCGGCAACAGGTACATGAACCCTACATTGACGACGAGGTAGACCAACATGACGCACAGGGCGCCTAGAATCAGCGCCATGGGCAGCGTCCGTTGAGGATTCTTAACCTCGCCACCCATGAATGACAGATCTGCCCAGCCATCGTAGGTCCACATGACTGGAATCAGCGCAGTGGCCAACAGCGAGAGGTGCAACCCGGAGTCCCAGGCCGGCAAAAAGTGAGAAGCGCCGCCCGTGCTGGCCGTAAACGCGAGGGCGCCCAAAGCCATGACCGCAATGTACTTCGCCACTGTCGCGAACGTCATGACGACCGCCGCACGTTGAACACCGATGTAGTTGATCAACCCGATCAGGACGATCGCCACTGCGGCTACATACCGGACTTGCAGAGGACTCATCGGTAAGAAATAGCCGAGGTATTCAGCAAAGATGGTAGCGGTAGCGCCGAGCGCAGACGCGCGCACGACAGCCAGCTCTGTCCAACCAAACATGAACGCGGGAAGCGGCCCGAAGCTCTCCAGCAGATACGCGAAGATGCCGCCTGAGCGAGGCAAAGCGCCCGCCAGCTCTGCAATGGTGAGAGCCCCAAACAGGGCTATGACGCCGCCGAGGATCCAGCAAAGGATAACCGGTCCAGGATCGTGCAGCTGGGCGGCCACGGTCGCCGGGACGCGAAAAATACCGCTGCCAATGGTAACGCCGACGAGAACTGCTACCGCGTTGAGGAGACCAATCTGGCGGGGGAGACGTTCGCCCCAACGATCCGGCTGCCCAACGACCCCATCGCCGGCGCCCACCGCTACTGTGCCGCCTTGCCCCGGCGCGTCCTGTTGGGTCAAATCATTAAGCTTCCGCTGCAAGCGAGCCCACGCCCGGCGGGTGATCCGCGGGCGACGCCGGCTCAGTTTCTACGCAATTGCGACCATTTCTCTTGGCAGCATACAACGCAAAGTCGGCGCGTTTCAGCATTGTGCTCGGGGTATCGGCGCCAGGCCTGGAAACCGCGCACCCGATGCTCGCGGTGATCCGCCGATTGTCCGAACACCAGCGCGACGTCTCAATCGACATGATGGCTTTGCGAAACCGCTCGGCCGCGTCCCGCGCCTCATTCATGTCCATGTGGGGCAGAACGATGAGGAATTCCTCGCCACCCAACCGGCCGAAGAAGCAGGGCTCGACGACGCTGTTGCGTACGGTGCCGGCCACAGCTTTCAGCACTTCATCGCCCGTTGGATGCCCGAACTGGTCATTGATCTTCTTGAAGTGATCAATATCAATAATGAGAATGGCGCAAGACCCCTGCTCCGGATCACGCAACAACGGATCGAGACGCGACAACACCGAACGCCTGTTCGGCACATCCGTCAGCTCATCGGTCAACGCCAGATATTTCATGCGAAGCGCGTTGCGTCGCTGGTGTACAGCGAGTGTGGCGAGGACCAGCACCAACGTCGCCGACAGCAGGATCACGGCCGCCTGCAGATGCCGCACGCTCTGGCCCTGGGCCAGCGCTTGTTGGTTGATGGCGTTCTCGTGGATCAGCAGCGCGTTTTCCTTATCCTTCGCGGCCGTATCGAACTCGACCTTCAGGGTGGCGAAGCGTTGATCGAGCTGATTGTTGAGCAGCCGGTCGGAGGTCTCCTTGGCCTGAGTCCGCCGGTCATAGGCCGCCCGCCAGTCACTGCTCTGGGCATACACTTCAGCGAGCTCCGAATACGTCGCATTCAGCTCGCCCATGGCATCGGCCTGCCGAAACACCTCCAGGGCGTCTTCCAGAGCCGTCACGCTCTCGGGAAGCCGGTCCAACTTGTGGAAAGCGATGCCGCGTGCAAGTTGGATCTGCGCGCGCAGACGAGCGTCTGGCGTCTGTTTCTGCAACGTCTCCGCACGCGTGAGGATATCCAGGGCACCCTTCGGATCACCGGACGCATTTGACACTGCCGCAAGCCCGCGCATGGCATACGCTTCACCCCGCGGATAGCCGAGTTGGCGGCTCACGGCCAGTGATTCGGCAAATGACTTACGCGACTCTTCCCAGTCGTGCAGGTTCTCGTAGGCGCGTCCCAAGTTGTGCAACGTGACCGCTTCTTCGCGCTGCATCCCGGCTTCGCGTTGCGCTTTCAGCGCCCGCGAATAGATATAGACGGCCTGCCTGTAGTCGCCCATGCGGTTGTATTGAGTGGCAATGCTGTTGAGCACCGTGAGCGAATGCACCGGCTTGTTGAGTTTCTCGAACAGCGCCTGGGCGCGCTTCAGATCACTGAGACCGGCTGCGTATTCGCCCTCCAGGCCGAGAAGGTAGCCGCGGGAGAACAGGCTCTGCGCCAGCATCTCGTCGTCGTGGGTCTCCGCCGCCACGGTCACTGCTTGTTCATACAGTGCACGCGCCTTGGCGTTGTTGCCGGCCGTTTCGTACATCTGCCCCCGACAGTCGAGCAGCCCGGCTCTGAGTCCCTTGCGGTTCGCCTGCGGCAGCAGCGCCGTGCCGGCTTCGATTTCCCGCTCGGCCGCCTTGGTATCCCGCTCCGCCTGATAGTCGCAAAGGAGCAGGCGGGCCTGAACTTCCAGGTCGGGATTCGGTTGCTTCTGAAGGAGCTGCAGTGCCTCTTCCGCGTCTCGCTTGCTCGCCTCGGGATCGATGCGCATCTCGATGACGCCGCGCTCAACATGCACCAACGCGGGGTGTGCCCCCGGCGGTACAACCACAGCGGACGCCACGGTTGTCCCCGAATTTCCCTTCGCAGCAGCGGGTGGGGGAGAGCCCTCCGCCCCTCGAGCAACCTGCCCAGCCAGCGCCGCAAGCCAAATCAGCGCGATGAATTGGCGGACGGGCACCCCGAGTGTGGCATCCCGGGCTCTGCGAGATTCAGTCATGCTATGGAGGGCGGCGACCTTGAACGGAGCCTCCCATTATCCCCTACGGCGCCGGAACCGGAAGCCTAAAGTCGCAGTTCTACGGCCTTTTTGTCGGGGACACCCGGTACCCGCCGGCGTGGAAGTGTGAGGGCTGCAAAGAGCGAGTCGATCTCGCTCTGCGAGCAGCGGGCCGCCTGATCGACTGCCGCCCGCCCCAGGTGGGGCGCCACGAGCTCGATCAGGTCATACATAAAGCCGCGCAGCAGCCGATCGCGGGCAAAACCAATCCAGGTGGTGTGCACAGGAAACAGATGCCCCGCCTCGATCGACACCAATCCCCGGTCATGCTTTGGATCCAACGCCACGTCAGCGACAATCCCCACGCCGAGTCCCAGACGGACATACGTCTTGATCACGTCCGCGTCGCGAGCCGTGAGGGCAACATTTGCGGCGAGTCCCGCACTGGCAAACGCCTGGTGCAATGACGACCGTCCATTGAAGCTGAATACATACGTCACGATGGGAAAAGCCGCGAGATCGTGCAGCGACGGCCGCTCGATCTGCGTCAGCGGATGATCCACGGGCACGATGATCCGCCGGCTCCACTGATAGCACGGCAGCAGAACATACTTGCTGAACAGCTCGTGCGAGCCGGTCGCCATGGCAAAGTCGATCCGATCGACCTCGGCCATTTCCGCAATCTGCTCCGAAGTCCCCTGGTGCAGATGAAACTGCACGTTGGGATAGCGGAGACGGAATTGTTGGATGATGGGCGGCAGGACATAACGCGCCTGCGTATGGGTCGTACCGATGGACAGTGAGCCGCGATCATCCTCCCTGAGATCCTCGGACAGCCCGTGGATGTTCTCCGCCTCGCGCAACATCTTCAGCGCGTGGCGGATTACCCGCTCACCCGGCGACGTCACTCGTGTCAACGTCCGTCCACTCCGCGCAAACACATCGAACCCCAGCTCGTCCTCCAGCAACTTCAACTGCTTGCTGATGGCCGACTGCGTGGCACGCAACTTCGCCGCCGCCGCGGTAATGTTCAGATCGCTCTGGACGACCGCCGCCAGATAACGCAGTTGCTGGAGTTTCATGGAAGGAGCGCAGTCTAGCGGCCCCCCATTAACAAGTCGGTCGTGCGGCGGTCACGAAATGGTGACGATCGTTGCCGCTGCGGCCGGCTCGGAACGCGCCGCACGGCATCCTCAAACCGGTGCCGGCTCAACCGCCCCACAATCGCGGGCCTTCCGATATAACTCGATATCCGTACTGATCCCCAGCTTCTGGCGGATCAACGAATGGTTGTTGGCAACCGTCTTCACGCTGACATTCAGCAGGCCCGCGATATCCTCATGGGTCTTGCCGCTGGCCACCAGCCGGAAGATCTCGAACTCACGCGCGGACAGGCCGAGTGTGGGTTGCGACATGGCGGAGTTGGCCGCCAGCTCCATTTTGAGCGCCACGTCGGGGCTCAGCGTTTGCACGCCGGAGACCACGCTCCTCACCGCTTTGACCATCGACTCCGGCTCACTGCTCTTGGTGATGTAGCCGGTCGCGCCGGACCTCATGGCCTGCACGACAAAGGGCAGGTTGTCATGCATGCTGAAGACGAGCACGGGCAGCAGCGGCCAACGCAACTTCATCCGTCGCAACACCGACAGCCCACCCTGCCCCGGCATGCTCAAGTCCAGGATCACAATATCCGGCTCCACTGTCTGCAGCAGCAGATAGGCCTCCTCACCGGACGAGGCTTCCGCGATCACCTGGCAATCCGGCTCCTGTTCCAGAAAACGCCGGTACCCGGCGCGGACCACCGTGTGATCGTCGACCAGAAGGATCCGGATACGGGTAGAGCTACGCATGGGCACCTTCAGAAACTGGCGATGCGAGGGGCATCCAGGCGTGCAATGACAAGCCGCCTGCAGGGTCGAATTCTATCGTGAGCGCTCCGCCGTGCGCCTCGACTCTTTCACGCATGCCCAGCAGTCCGGCACCGCTGGCCCCAACCGCGCCGCCGCTGCCGATCATCTGCGATTCAGTCACATCCACCAACACACGGCCGGCGTCGACCGACAACCGCAGGGCAATCGTGCGGGCCTGGGAGTGTCGGACCGCATTGGTCAGACATTCCTGGATGAGCCGGTACACCGTGATGTTGAGATCGGGCGCCAGCACATCAACATTGCCCCGAGTGGCGAGCGAGCACTGGAATCGATCGGCGACTCGTGCCTGCCAGCCGTTGACCAGATCGTGCAGCGTCTCCCGGAGGCCGACGGTCTCCAGCCCATGAGGCCGCAGGCGCGCCAGCATGCTGCGGATCAGCTCCATGATGTTGCTGCTCAGCTTTTCAATCGCATGCGCGCTGGCGACGATCTTCGGCGCGCTGTTGGCTGCCTCGCGCGCAATATACGCAGCATCGACTTTGATTGCCGTCAGGCTCTGTCCGAGTTCATCGTGCAGCTCGCGGGCCAGCCGTTTGCGCTCCTCCTCCTCGGCTTCAATGATCCGGCGGGTGAGATCGCGGCGCTGCGCCGCAGCCTCCTGCATTGCTGCCGCACATTGATTGAAGCGCTCCGAGATGTCATCGACATCCTTCAGACGGAACCGCGGCAGACGAGTTTCCAGGTGGCCGGCCTGCAAGTCCGCCAACGCTGACTGTACCTGTGCTATCGGCTGAAGTCCTCGACGAACCATCCAATAGATTGCAGCGCTCATGGCCAGCAACGCCAATGCCAACAGGGCGAGATCCTTCCCCACCCGCTGCTCGATCTCCGCGAATTCCGACATGGGGTTGGAAGAAACGCGCAACTCACCCAATGGCACAGTGTGATAGGCCACCGGATAAACCAGCGTCGCGGCCGGACTGGATGATAAAAGCGCCTTCGTAATGGCCCCCACCTGTGGCTCCTCGGCAGGGCTCGTAGCCACCAGGGCACCCGTGTCATCCACCAGCGAGACGCGCACGTGTCGCAGATCGCTGGCGCGGCGGATCTCGCCGATGGCTGCGAATCGAGCTTCTGCGCTGCCTCTTGCATTTCCTACGGCGTGCTGCACGTCCAGCAGTAGTTGCGCCAACTGCATGGAGGCATCGGTTTCGCGCGACACGTCGCTGCGAATGGACTCGAGCGGCACCAGGACGCTGATCACCAGCGCCACCAGCGTGACTGTTCCAATTCCGAACAGCAGCCGAGTGTGCAGATACATTGGGCTCAATCCCTCTTCGGCTTCCCGTTGTCGGGCTGCCGCAGCTTACACCGGCCATGGCCACGTTTCCGGGACTGCGTAGGAGCATGCCGACAGCACTCACCGGCGTGCGACGATCCCATACCGGGCTCGCGCGGCGCATTCTGTCACCTCGATTTCCTGCTGCTCATTGGAGGCTCGAATGAAACCTACCCATCGTACATTGCGTGGCACAGCCGCTTCACTTCTGTGTGTTGGTTTGTTGACGACGGGCGCAGCCGCTTTCGCACAAGACACCGTAGGCCACGAGTCTGCGCAGCAGACCCAAAACCAGGACGAGTACTCGTCGACATCGCCAAATCAGTCGACGACGACTTCCACCACCACTACAACTTCGTCGAGCAAGTCATCCTCGTCCAAACATCGCGTCATGAAAGACTGTATTGCACGCGAACGCGCGGGCGACAGCACGATGTCAGAATCGGAAGCGAAGAAGGCCTGCCATGATGCGCTGAAGGCGCAGAGCGACAACCAGGACAATGAGCCGCGGCCGCAATAGTCCAGAGTAGCTAGACAGAGTGCGCTCGTAAGCCGGGGCGGGCTGGTGGTCCCCACCCCCCCGGCTTATTCTATGGCGCCTGTGAACACAAACCCCCGAGGACCCTCCCATGAAAATCAAACGCCACGGTTCAGCGAAGTGGAGTGGTGGCATCAAGGACGGCAAGGGTGCGATTTCCGCTGAAAGCGGTGCACTGAAGGAATATCCGTACGGCTTTGCGAGCCGCTTCGAAGGCAAGCCCGGCACAAACCCCGAGGAGTTGCTGGGAGCGGCCCATGCCGGCTGCTTCACCATGGCGTTGTCATTGATTCTCGGCGAAGCCAAGCTCACTGCAACGCAAATGGATACGACCGCGGAAGTGACGCTGGAGCAGGTTGCGGACGGATTCGCGATCACCAGCGTGCATCTGACGCTGCGGGCCAAAATTCCCGGCGCCGATCAGGCGAAGTTCGCGGAGCTGGCCGCCAAGGCGAAGGCGGGATGCCCGGTGTCGAAGCTGTTCAAGACGGAAATCACGCTCGACGCGGCGTTGGTCAGCTGACGACCCGCACAAACCGCCCGGCTTTCCAGTCCTTCCGCACGGTGCCTGCGGGAAACACCTCACCGTTCATGACAATGTAAACGCCGGGCGGTGCCACCTGGGTGGTGGCAAATGCCATTCCCAGATTGAACGACGCGTCGCTCTCACTGAATCGAGCCGGCGCCAACGCGCCTGTCAAAACAATCGTCTTCCCTGTTATGGACGCGAGACGGGCCGCGGTGACAGCCATCGTGTCGGTCCCGTGTGTCATCACAACTCGCGAGGTCTTCAGGGCCGCCACGCGCCGATACAACTCGTCCCGGTCCTGATCCGTGAGATCGAGGCTGTCCTTTCGGAGTGCTTCAATAATCTCGAAAGGATATTTCACGTTGCCGATGGCCAGCAGCTTGCGCACCACCGACTCGCCCACTTTGTATTCGCTGAGCGAGTCGAAATACAGCTTGTCGATGGTGCCGCCGGTAGTGACAACAGTGATTTCGGGGGGCGCCGTACCTTGCGGTGTATCCATGGGCGGGCATGATACTTCGGATACAGCGCCCCGCCATCATCTACAACTTCCGGTTGTCAGCCACGCTCCCAGTGGCCAGGCTCGAAGTGGTAGCGGCCGTGCCGCTCATCCCAGTGTTCCGGCACCCAATGTGAGCCGCGGCGCTCACGGATGAAACGGCCGTCAACCCAAACGTGCCGGTGGCCATCCCATCGATAGTAGCCGGGAGCCCATATGAATCCGTGTCGCGGCGCTGGTGCTTCGACCACACGCGGTGCAGGCGGCGCAATGTTGATGTCGATGCCGACTGCTGAGAATGCAGGCGCCACGGAGCCCAAGAGCATCGTGGCCGCCACGGCGGAGAGCACGAGCCGGCCCCGCTTCGAGGCGACCTTGCGACTGATTCCGAGACGATCTGTAGGGGTATTCACGTTGAAACAACCTCCGTTCATGAATGGGTAGCGTCCATGGTCCTGTTAACGCCTACGCCTGAGCCGGGTTCCGGCGGGCGCACGGTGCCCGTTCCAGGCGCCGGACTCAATGAGCCTTTTGTCTACAAACCACGGTTCCCATGATGGAAAGAAACGGTTACGAGGAGATGGCGTTGACCCCTCCAAAGTCGCCCTCAGCCGGTGCATCTAAATGAGAATGATTTGCAATTGCATTCAGACTCCGCTACGTTAGCCCCGGGGCAAAACAGGCCTGGTCAACATAGGATTGGCAAAAGAAATGCTCGAGCCGCGCCGCTCCGGTGATCTGTTGTTTCACAACATCGTGCGCGTGCTCACCTGCCTGGCTTTCACTGCGATTGGCGCCGCCGCCGTCTTCATCTGTGTGATGGTGTTGGATCACCATTGAGTCAGCCGGTGGCGGCCGCCCGCCTCACACCCACAACGGTGCGCAGATGAACGCCGCCGCAATCAGGCCGCCGCAGAAAACAAACAATCGTTCCCCGAAGTGATTCCAGCCCAGCATGTGGCTGATTCGAAAACTGAGTGACCCGAAGGACAGGGCCGCAAGTGTGGTCAATGCATATTTCACGGCAGCGATCTCCCGCTTTCGCGCTCGCGCGAGGCGCGAGCAATTCAACCGGCGCGCATTCTACGAACAGCGGCGGGTGAGAATCGCACTACCTGAACGAATCGTGAACGGCACAGCAGATTCGAAATTTCCGCCACTCGACATATTTGCGTCCGCGACTTCGCCGGACACCTATTTGACGAATGACGTGTCAATCCGCTATGCGCCAGCCGGTGACCCCGGATCCTGCATGGGCGGCAACTGCACTCGAGCCCGCTCGCAAACCTGACGCAGCGCAGGTTTCAGACCTTCCTCGAGCGTTGGATGATAGAAGGGCCGCGCCAGCAACGTGCCCGCATCGACCCCGGCATCGATCGCCCACGCCAGCAGGTGACCCAGGTGATCGGCCCCCGGACAAAAGAGCGCGGCGCCAGTCAGTACCGCTTCGTGCCGCCGGGCGTAGATCTTGAGCAGCCCCTGCGCGCGCGCTTCGACCTGGGCGCGCCCCTGATTGCCGTAGTCCGATTCCCCGCAAACGACCCCCTCACCGGATTGGCGGCCAATCAGCGCCAGCGGCGGATCGGTGAACATGATGGAGAACGGGACCGAGCGGCGCCGGGGCGTTACATCTGGAAAAGTGGCCGCGTTATAGCCAGCAATCGATCCGTCCGCCAGCGCCTCATGAAGTACAGGCCGATCGCCGTCTGCATCGCCGGCAATGAAGATCGCGCTCGCCCCGCACCGCAGGGTCTCGCGATCAAACAGGGGGATACCCCGCTCATCGACAGACAGCCCGGTGGCCGGAAGGTTGAGGCTTGCGAGGTTGGGAGGCCGACCTACGGCCAACAGCACGCGAGCAAAGCTCCTTTCGCCGTTAGTGGCGCCCTCCCACCGTATCGAAGCGGCACCGTTCACCAGTTCAGCGTGAATTTTCACGCCCAGATGCACTTCCAGCTCGTGTTTGAATGCTGCCTGCATGCAAGCGGCAACCGCAGGGTCTTTGACGCCAGCGAGCGTCGTCTTTTCATCAAACACGGCAACCGGCACACCGAGTCGCGCCATCGCCTGCGCAAGCTCCAATCCAAGGGGCCCTGCCCCAACGACGGCCAGCGACTGCGGCAGCTCCGGCAGCTCAAAAATCGTTTCGTTAGTGAGTATCCGTTCGCGGATGCCCGCGAACGACTCCGGGATGGAGGGATGTGAACCAGTAGCGATCACAACAGCGCGCGCTTCCACTCGGCGGCCGTCATCGAGCGTCAGGGTCGTGCTATCAACAAACTCAGCTTTGCCTTGGAGCGTAACGCCCTTAGGCAACCGTGCTATCTGCTCCTGCATGGATGCAGTATAGGAATCACGCTCGCGGCGAACGCGTGCCATCACAGCCGCGCCGTCGATCTCACAGGAGGATTGAATACCGAATGTCGATGCGCGTCGCACGGAATGTGCTGCGGCCGCCGCCGCGATCAGGAGCTTCGAGGGCATGCAGCCCACGCTGGCGCAGGTGGTGCCTTTGAATTCTTCGTCGATGAGCACGGTCGACGCGCCAGCGCCGCGTGCCGCACGCTCTGCCGAGAGTCCGGCCGTTCCAGCTCCGATGATGGCGACGTCACGGCGGAGGTCCGCCTCCATCACCATTTTCCGCGCACTGCCTCGGGGATCTTCATGCGGCCGGAGGTCCGCAACTCACATACCTGCAGCGGCTGCACCTGCAGTGCCCCGCGCGCCGGCGGCCGGGTGCCCAGAACGAGCTAAGCTATTGATTGAATTGGCACGGCCGGAGGGATTGCTCGCGGGCGGACGCCCGCTCGTCCCTTCGGGACCGCCATCGCCAAAGCGCGACGGCGTCCAACCCGTCGCGCAAAGCCGCGCCGGGTTGTCGAACCCACTCGTTTAACGGTCGGGGGTTCGAATCGGGAGGGCTACAGGCGACTCGAGCCGATCGTCGGGATCGAGTCAATCTTGAATATTTGGCGCGGCCGGAGGGATTCGAACCCCCGACCCCAACGTTCGTAGCGTTGTACTCTATCCAACTGAGCTACGGCCGCGCACTAGCGAATTGTACCACCCGCCGTGAAGCGGGTGCGCCGCAACGGAACCCACGGCGGGTCAGCACCCGGCCGGGATTTTGGGGGCCGCGATCTTATCACAACAAATCCGGGCGCCAAGCCCGCTAGAACCACCCCGTCAGCACGGTCTCGCAGCGCAGTACAAAGCGGTCGGACCCATAACGTCCTGCCGACAGGATCACGGCCCCGATTCCCGCGCAAATGCGCCCGGCTAGCGGCGGAGCGACCGCCGCCATCACAGGCACCATCTCCAGTGAAAACCCGAGAGCAACGAACACACCGCCCAGCAGGTATAGAAAATATCGCGCGCGGCGGGCCGCCTTGTCTTCACCCACCCGCAAGGCTTGCGGCTCTACGTCAATATCTGTTCAACCGGCAATGTTGATTCAACCTCGACCGGCGCATCCGTGAGAGCCCTTACCTCACCAGGCCGACAGAACGACACACTGTCGGCTCGCGGGCCAGGATGCTGAGCAAACCGGCGCGGGACATCTCCAATCCCGTTGGCCGCGCGCTGGGCAGTGACGGCGCAATAGCCGCAGGCGCCTCGCTCTCTATGCGTACCGAGCGTGCAGCCCTGATCAGTTTAGCGTGTCGCATGCGCCACTCCTTCAGTCTGGCGTGAGCTTATCGCAGTTTCGATTCAGTGGGTGGGCGAGCCGCCACTTCCGACTTGGTCGACGCACGGTTAGGTGACTCGATGTCGGACTTCGGCGCCTTGGGTCCGTTGTTGTCGGCCTCGGCAATCATCTGCGCGCAGTTCTGGTCCTTCGCCAGGCCCGGATCCACAAACGCAATCACGGCGGCGAGCGGCGTCACGAGCGTTCCCAGTGCCGCCGCAATCGCTCCTTGCTTGACGGTGCTCCCAACATCGACACCGACCGAAGGCTTCATCAGGTGCCCTTTGACCTCAATGGGTGTCCGCAACCGGGTAAACCGCACCTTCTTCGGATCGCCTTTGATCTCGAGGTTCAGCTCTTCCGGCCCGAGGTTGATGTCGCCCTTGCCCTTGATGAGCACATTCTGGGTGTCGAAAGTGATGTTCTGGGCGCTCATCAAGCCGTCCTTGATGTTGAACTGCGCCACACCGCAGCGGATCTGCGCCTTGTCATTCGCGCTGGTCAGCAGCAGGCCGAGCCCCTTCGACACATTGATGCCCGTGAGCTCGGCGAAGGCCGACCGCACCTCACCATTCGGGAGAATGACGGTGACCATCCCGTTCGCATCGGACATGACCTGGTGAACCGAATCACCGCTGCCGTCAACGACCATGCGAGCCTGCATGACGCCACCGAGCGGCGCCTGGGCACCGGGCGCCTTGCCCTTGAGCTGATCGAGTTGGATATCCTTGATCCGCACATCGATGTGAACTTTCGGCACATCCTTGCGAGCGTCGATCTTGGCATTGCCGGACAAACGCCCCTGCGGCATCTCAAACGCAAATGGATCCAGCGCCAGCACGCCGTTGTCGAGCTTTATCCGAAAAGCAACCTGCTTGAATGGAACACTGCCCGCCTCGATCGACTTGGCGCGGAAGTGCACGTCTGCATCCATCGCTCTCACGCGGTCGACCTGCAGATGTGCGTCCGGAAACAGACGCGCATTCGGATCAGCAGGCGGCGCTTTTCCCGGCGGCGGCGCCGACTGCTTGCTGGCCTCAGTCTGCTCGGCTTTGGCATCCAGCGAATCGCCCCCCTTGGGTTTGCCACCCAAGGAAGCTGCGAGGTCCTTCATTCGCAATTGATCTGAAACCAAATCACCTGTCATGGACGGCCGTTTGCGCGTCGCATCAATGTCGAGCTTGCCGTGCAGGTCGCTCTCGCCCACTTTGCCGGCAATGTCAGTCACGGCCACGCGCAGACCCTTCCGGGCGATGTGGGCATGGAGATTGAAGGGCGCCGTGTTGGGCAGAGCCAACTGCGTCAGATAAAAGCCTTCCGCGAGATCCCTGCCGCTCAGGGTGACGTCGGCCTCCATGCCACCCAAGTCAAACGGTTTGAGCACCTTGCCGTTCGAAGCAACCTTGATATCACCCGCCGTAATACTCAGGTCGTACGGATAAGGATGCTCGGGATCGAGGTTGACCAGCGGGCCGCCCGCCACTTTGAGCTCGAACGGCTGATCGTTGATGGTGCCTTTGCCCTGAATTCGAAACGGCGTGGGGTCTGCCTGCAACTTCTGCTCGTGTGCCTGGATCGTGCCGACCACTTTCAGTTTCCGCATCTCATCGGCAAGCACCAACTTGCCATCTTCGATGAGCAGATCACGGATGACCGGCAGCCTGGTCGGCTTCGACGCCGGCGCATTCGTAGGGGCCTGGTTCTCAAACGTCCAGTTGGCACGACCCGATTTATCCTGGTGCAGATAAACATCGGGCCTCACGATCGCCACGCGAGGCAGGATCACGTCGCCTTTGAGCAACGGCAGCAGTTTGAGATGGATCTCCAACCGCTCGATCTTCGCCATGGGCCGGTTGGCCTCCCAGGATGGATTGCCGAGCGTGAGCCGGTTCAGGGTCACAGTGGGTGTCCACGACCAGATGTGAACCTTCAGGTCGCCGGCAATGGTGACCGTGCGGCCGGACTTTGCGCTGGCGATTCGCTCGATAGGATGCTTGAGCAGATTCCAATCCATGAATGCCAACACCAGGACGACGATCAGCAGCAGGCTGCCCACCGAGATACCGGTCCAGCGCAAAGACTTTTTGAGCGTAGGGGTCATGAAACACCAAGCGAGCAATCAACGTTCCGAGCGCGTACCTAAGTAATTGATTTTGGCTGAGGGTCAGACGATGCCGACAGAGGAATCGCTGCTCGACTGACACCCCTCGAATGTTTCAGACGCGGAGCGCGCGGCCACGTTTACACACCCACTTTGAGCGAGGCGTATCTGAACCCTTCCGGTCATGGCTTTTGTCGCTGTCGCACAGCAACATTCGCACTCACTGCTCGAATTCACTTGGTAGCGACGCGCAATGGAACACCGTTGGGGAAATCGGCACGAGATCAGCAGCCCGGTTCTCCTCGGAACGCGCAACGGGATCGCCGCGCGTGGCCGGATTTGCAACGTCAGCATAAGCGGCGCATTCGTACAGAGCCCGCTGCCGGTCAGTTTGTTTTCCGACGTTCGCGTCCAGTTCACGGCGCTGCGGGAGGGTAAGCGGAGGATGACAACCGTCGAAGGCCAGGTTGTCAGAAAGGATGCAACAGGGTTTGGTATCGAATGGCGCGAGCTCGCGCCCGAAGCCGTCAGAGTGTTGGTGGCACGAGCTTCTACCCACCGTCCGCGCCAAACTCCCCGCCTATCACTCTTTCAGCGTTCGGCTCCCACCGTTCTCAGTAGCAGCTACGTCGACTGACGCAACTCGCGTGTCAGGATGGCGCGCTACGTCCGGATCGGAGGCGTCGTCTGCGACCAACACATTCGCCTGTGAAGCCACACCCGCTTTTGGAGCCGAGCCCTTCACCAGCGAGACGACCGGTCCCACCTGGGCGAATACAACCGTGGCGAACATCAGGGCGACTGTCGTGAGAAGCACAGGGTACGGATTGAATTTCATGACTTCACGCCTCCTGCCGAGCCAGCTACCGAATCATGTAGCATGAATCGGTCCCACTGAAGGACCGTGCCTGAGGAGGCCCAACGTGAGCAATGACGCAACCTGGTGGCAGCAAGGAATCGTCTACAGGATCAATAGCGACATTCCTGGCATCATTTCCCGGCTCGACTACTTCACCTGGCTGGGCGTGACCGCTATCTGGATAGCGCCGAACAACCCCTCGCCCGGGGCCGACTTCGATCGGCTCGTCGCAGAAGCGCACAACCGGGGCCTGCGCGTCATCCGGGGGATGTCGCCGACGCCTCTGCCGCTCAATCTTCACCTCCTGAGCGCTCCCTGGAATGCAGCTTCCATCGCGGCGCTCATCAAGCAATCCGAAGCCGCGCTACCGCGCGGGAGTTGGCCCACCTGGGCGCTCGGCAACCACGACCAGGCGCGACTCGCGGCTGTGTCGCTGCTGACACTTCGCGGCACACCGATCCTCTATAACGGCGACGAGTTGGGGATGCGTGATGTGGCGGTCGCACAAACCAATGTCGAGGTCCAGTCGCAGGACGACACCTCCTTGTTGTCCCTGTACCGAAACTTGATTTTTATCCGCCAGCTGGAGCCCGCCTTGACCGTGGGCGCCTACCGTGAGATGCAGGTTGATGGAGATCTCTTCGTGTATGAACGACTGCTGGGACATCAACGCTTTGTCATTGCGCTCAACTTCGCCAGCCATGAGCTCCCATTTCATCTGCGAACCAGCGGTGCCATTGCGGCGTCGACCCACCCGGAACGCCCGGTCGGCGAGCACAACGTGGAAGACTCTGCGGCGCTGGCAACGACCCTGCAGCCATTCGAAGGGATCGTCATCCGGGTTGCATGATCAGGAATGCGGCTTGCTCATGCTTTAACCCGACATGACTACAGCACTGATTGTCATTCTCATAGTGATCGCCACCGTGGTGGGGACCATCATGACTTTGCGCACGACAGCCCGGCAGGGAATGCCGTCAAAGGATGTTATGGAACGCGCCAGTCAGCGCACCCGTGAGCAAGATGCCCGCGACGAGGCAGAGCAACGCCGCAAGTGAGCGTGCTGCAAGGCCCTGCACACCGGAACGGGCGAGTTTTCGGCGATGCATGGCGTGACGGCTCTGGAGCTTGCGCCACCAGATGAGAACGCCGGTCGCCGACAATCCTGCGACCACCAGCCCCAGCAGACACAGCACGACCTTGTAGGGGACTCCAAACACTTCGCCCATGTGAAGGGCACTGAGCCAATTCACAAACACGTCTGCGGCGGGTGGAATCAGGTGCAGGCGGCACGGAGTCGAAAGGCTCCGCGCTCACGGTCGCCACGGTCCGAAGCGCCGGCATGAACAACTCCTGGTTCAAGTTGAAGTACACGCCGGACAATGCCATCACGGCCAGCTCAGGCGTCAAGACGGGACCGCGTGCGGGGGCCTCATGCGGCTCCGGAGCCAGCCAGGCCGACACCGGCTCACGCCAGGCGAGCACACTCCCCGTGAGCCCCAGGAGCACCAGAAAAAGCGCGGTCGCCAGACCGATGTAGCGGTGCAGAATGACGCAGAGTCCGCGCATCGCCGTCAATACGAATGATAATGATTCTCATCATAGCATTCCCCACGGCACCTGTCCGACCCCGCGGAGCGGGGGGAGGGACACGCGGCCCTGCCTCAGCCCTCGACGTCGGTCTCCGGGCGGTCGTCGCCTTTGGCGACTTCGCTGTGCCAATGACCCTTATCATCTTCATACGAGATCGGTGTCGATTCGCCGGGGGACAATTGCTCCCGAGCAGCCCGCTCCGCGGCTTTGCGGGCGGCGTCATGCGTAGGGAATGGTTCCGAATAGGTCCCGTTGGCGCGATACGCCCAACCACCGTCGTGTTGAACAATCTCATAAGTCATTTTCGTCATATACCTTCAGCTCCTGGGAAAACTCAGCTGTGAATAAAACCTTCGACGCAATTGTAGTCGGCGCCGGCCAGGCCGGCCCTTCAATGGTCGAGCGCCTCGCGAGCGCAGGCATGACCGTGGCCATGGTCGAGCGCCATCTCTTCGGCGGAACCTGTGTCAACACAGGCTGTACGCCGACGAAAACGCTGGTCGCCAGTGCCGAAGTCATCCACCAGGCACGGCGCGCGGCCGAATTCGGAATTCGCATCGAAGGCTCGATTGCCACGGACATGCGTGCGGTCATGGCGCGCAAGGAAACCGTTGTGGGTGCCTCGCGCACCGGCCTGGAGATCTGGCTCCGGGGAATGAAGAATTGCACCGTCTTCAAAGGCCACGCTCGTTTCGAGTCACCCCACCAGATGCGCGTGGGGGATGACCTCATTGCCGCGGAAAAGATCTATCTCAACGTGGGTGGACGGGCAATCGTTCCCGACATGCCAGGCGTCAACAGTGTGCCCTACCTGACAAACACCTCCATCCTCGAACTGCAGACTGTTCCACGCCACCTCGTTGTGGTGGGAGGTAGCTACATCGGGCTGGAATTCGCACAAATGTTCCGACGCTTCGGCAGCGAAGTGACGGTCATCGAGAAAGGCCCACACCTTTTGTGGCGCGAAGACGACGACATCTGCACCGCCATCGAAGGAATCTTCACGAAGGAAGGCATCACCATACGGGCGGAAGCCGAGTGCATTCGCTTTGAGCCACGCGGGCAGGACATTGCGGCCGGAGTCAATTGCGTCAACGGCGAGCCCGAGGTCGTGGGGTCGCATGTGTTGCTCGCGGTGGGCCGCCGTCCCAACACCGACGATCTCGGCATCGAGAAGGCGGGAATCGAGCTCGACGCGCGCGGCTATATTGAAGTCGACGACCAACTCCGAACCAACGTGCCGGGCATCTGGGCGCTGGGCGACTGCAACGGCAAGGGCGCTTTCACTCATACCGCGTACAACGATTTTGAGATCGCGGCCCAGAATCTGCTGGACGGCCGCTCCCGCCGCGTCAGCGACCGGATTGCCTGCTACGGGTTGTTCATCGATCCGCCCCTGGGGCGTGTTGGCATGTCAGAAACGCAGGCGCGCGCCAGCAAGCGCAACATCCGCGTTGGCCAACGGCCCATGACCCGTGTGAAGCGCGCTGTTGAAAAAGGGGAATCGCAGGGCTTCATGAAGGTCATCGTGGATGCGGACAGCAACGAGATTCTCGGCGCCGCGGTCCTGGGCCCCGGCGGCGACGAAGCCGTCCATTGCTTTATTGACACCATGTCCGCAAAGGCGCCGTACAGCACGTTACGGGATACTGTACATATACACCCTACTGTATCTGAGCTGATTCCAACGATCCTCGGGGAACTCAAACCTTAACCGACGGTCCGCGACCCTAACCCGAAGGTCTCGTTTCGCGTCGCAATTCGAAGACGTCTGGCATCGCAGCGCGAGTAGTGGCACAAAAGCCGACCCGGCGTCAGCCGATCGGAAAGGACGTGCCAGATGACTGAACCGCGCCGTCTGCTGACGCGACTGCTCGAGTACATTGAGGAACAGGCAAAGGAGATTGACCCACGTCAATTCTGCTTGAGCAATGCCAAGGGATTCATCCGCCGCAGCGACGAGATCGCGGGGCTCCCCGGCGTTGAATATGACATCAAGGTCGAGGGCGACCACATCTGGCTGCGGGTCGCGCGTTTCACGCCCGTCAACGCGCCTGCAGTGCCGGACCAGTTTCGCACGTTCATTCGCGCGGAAAACGATCCTGATGGCAATCCACCCATTCTCGACGATGGCGCCTTTCGCAAATGGCTCGGCAAAGCTGCTGACGGCAAGGCCCCCGATCGCCGTTCTGAGCTGGAGAAACAAGGCCGCGCCACGGTAGGCAAAGTCCTGCACGAGTACGTCGTACTCTGGAACGCCTGGGCGAACGAGGAGCGACCGCGACGAAAGACCATCGCGCTGTATGCGGATCTGTTTTCACTGCGCCACCAACTCGCCGCCGAGGAGACAGCACGGCCACAGGAGTTGGTGTGGGGTATCGGCATCTCGAGCCGCAAGCTCACTTTCGAGCGCGCCGGGTTTGATTTCGAATATCCGATCCTCACGCAGGCTGCGGAAATCGCGCTCGATGAGATGACAATGTCACTCGAGATCCGGCCACGCGCGACCGACACCCGTGTCGAGCTCGATGCGTTCGTAGCGTGCTCGGTTCCTGGAGCAACCGAGGTCGAGCGGGCCGCGCGCGAGTACCTCGTGCGAAACAAGGAACACCCGGTCACTCCGTTCGATCCTGCCAGCTATACGGACGTGCTAAAACTAGCGGCGTCCAACCTCGACAGCTTCGGAACCTACCGCGAGACCACCGAAGAGAACGAGCCGGTTCCCCCGGCGGGCGAGCATCTGGTCGTCACCGATTCCTGGGTTCTGCTCTCGCGCCCGCGTTCCAACAATTACCTGTTTGCCGATCTCGAGCGGCTCCAGGACGCCCTGAACAGCGGCTGCGAGTTGCCGGCGGGTCCACTCGCGCTGGTGACACCTTCTTCCGATCAACCGGTCGAGTACGAGCCCGTCCGGTTTCGCGGACTCTCGAGTCGCGGCGTTCCAGACAGTGGCAAGGTGCAGGAGGAGCTGTATTTTCCCCTGCCCTACAACGATGAACAGGTGACGATCGTTCAGTACCTGGAGCGGGCACCTGGTGTGACCGTTCAGGGTCCGCCCGGCACCGGCAAGACGCATACCATCGCCAACATCGTCTGCCACTACCTGGCTAAAGGCCGCCGCGTGCTCGTCACGTCACGTGGCGAACGTGCACTGGAGGTGTTGAGAGACAAGATCCCGGAGGAAGTACGCCCGCTCACCGTAGCGCTGCTGGCCAGTGACCGCGAAGGCGTCCGGCAGTTCCAGACTGCCATCGAAGCCATTCAACACCAGGTCTCCCAGCTCAACCCGGAGATCACGAAGCGTGAGATTCTCACGACGACGAGTGCCATCGATCGGGCGCACAGCGAGCTGATTGACCTGGACAAGCGCGTTGATGAGATCGCCGCCGCGCAACTGGCGGACATCAATGTGGATGGCGTGCTCATGCGCGCGCAAAAGCTGGCTCAGCTGGTTGTATCAGGAGCGACCTGGCATTCCTGGTTTGACGACGAGGTCACACTCGATCCCGAACATGCGCCACCCCTTTCGGACGATGAGGCGGGACGCCTGCGGGACGCGCGCCGGCGGCTCGGACCGGACCTGGTGTATGCCAACTCGCACATTCCTGCAGTTGAAGAGCTTCCGACACCCGTGGAGGTGGGAGCCCTGCACGACCTCCTCTCCAAGATCAAGGAAATCGAGGATGCCGTCGCCAATGGACAGGTGCTGCCGTTATCCGCGACGACCTCGGACGTACTCGTGGCGGCCCGGCTGCTGTTTGATCAGATCCAGGAGACTGCGCAGCTCGTGGAGAGTCTCGAAGCGGCGGAGGGCGATTGGCCGAGTCAACTGCGGATCAAGTGCCGCCAGCCGTCGTTCGCCTCTGAGCGCGCAGCACTCAAGGCTCTATTCGGTGATCTGGACCTGCTCATCGAGGCACGGGCAGCCTTTCTGAAGCGGCCCGTGGACTTCCCGGAAGGGGGACTGTATTCCGCGAAGACGCGCGAGGCGATTGCTCGCGGCGCGGAGTTGGGGCGGCCGTTCGGCGCCATTGCCATCGGCGCTGCCGAAGCCAAGGAGCACATCAAGCTCATCCGGATCTCGGGCCTGCCGCCCGCCCATGCAAACGATTGGGCGCATGTACGCCGCTTTGTGGAGCTGCACGAGCAGGTGTTGTCGTTCGTTACGCGGTGGAACCATTGCGCCGCGGAACTTTCGATACCGAAGCTGGATGGCGGGGTTTCCAAGCTTCGCCACATTGAGGTGACCGCGAATCTGGCGCGCATGGCCCATCGGCTCGCCACCCATCACGATGTGATGTTGCCGCGGAGTGCGGAAGCGGTGTTCGACAAAGTGCCGGTTGCGGAGCTCACCGGCAGCGCCACGCAGTTGGCTTCCATCCTGGAACAGCTCCGTCGCCATCTCACGCGGGCCGACCTGGCCCAGGCGTTGACGCTGCTGGCCGAAATGCAGGAGAAGCTTGCAGGTACTTCGGGGCCGGTGTCGAGCCAGCTGCGGTTGTTTATCGACTCCCAGCTGGGCAACCAGCAGTTGTCGTCGGAGCGTGTTGCCGCTCATTACGCCGAAATCTGCGTGGAGCTGCGACGAATCGGGGGGCTCGCAACGGAGTTCGGGATCGTGCAGGACATGCGCACACGCATTGCAGAAGCGGGTGCGACCAAATTGGCCACGCGGTTGGTGTCCGTGCCCGTCAGAAGCTCGGGTGAAGACCGGGTGTTTCCGGCGACCTGGCGGGATGCCTGGAACTGGGCGCGGATGCGCAGGCACCTGGATAGCATTGAGTCGCGTGAAGAGCTGATCACGTTGTCGGAGCGCCGTCGGGAGATTGAGTCCGGACTCGCCCGCCGGTATGTCAGTGTTGTGGCCAAAGCAGCGTGGCTGTCGACCAAGCGTAATGCGAGTCCCAAGCTGCTGCAGGCACTGTCGGGTTATGCGACGGCCATTCGCCGAATCGGCCAGGGCACCGGGCCCAACGCGACCCGCTACCGGCGGGACGCCCGTGAAGCGATGTTGGATGCCGCCGGCGCCGTGCCGTGTTGGATCATGAGCCACGCCCGGATCTCGGAGTCCATACCGGCCGAAATCGGGGCTTTCGACCTCGTCATCGTCGATGAGGCCAGTCAGTCAGACCTGTGGGCATTGCCGGCCATCCTGCGCGGCAAGAAAATTCTGGTGGTGGGAGACCACAAGCAGGTATCCCCGGACGCGGGCTTCATCGCCGCGCAGCGGATCCAGGAACTGAAGCAGCGGTTCCTCGCCGAGCAGCCCTATCGCGACGAAATGACGCCGGAGAAATCGCTGTACGAGCTGGCGGTCCGCGTTTACTCGGCCGCCAACATCATGCTCCGTGAGCACTTCCGCTGCGTGCCACCCATCATTGCGTATTCGAACCGGGCCCACTACGGCGGCCAGATTCAACCCATCCGGATTCCAAACGCCACGGAACGGATCGATCCACCGCTGGTGGATATCCATGTCCCGGGCGGCGAGCGGGACAAGCGCGATCGGAATGACCTCGAAGCCCAGGCAATCGCAGCCGAGGTAGCCGCACTAATCGCCGACGAGCGGTTCGCTGGCCGTACGATCGGCGTGGTGTCGCTCCTCGGTGCCGAACAGGCGTCCTACGTCGATGCCATGGTCCGTCGGGAATGCGATGCGGCCGAGTTGATTCGTCGCCGTTTTGAATGCGGCGACGCCCGAAATTTTCAGGGCAGCGACCGCGACATCATCTTCCTGTCGATGGTCGTCGATCCGCACAGCTGCCGCCCCCTGTCGGGACTCATGTTCGAACAGCGATTCAACGTTGCCGCCAGCCGTGCCCGCGATCGGATGTATCTGGTGCGTTCGGTCACTGCCTCCGACTTGTCGGACCGCGATATCCGCGCGGGCCTGCTCGCGCACTTCGATAAACCGCTCGCGGCGGACACCCAGGAACCCGAGAGCCTCCTCGAACGGTGCGAGTCCGAATTCGAGCGCGAGGTTTACAGCGAGCTGGTATCACGCGGCTATCGGGTGATTCCGCAGGTGAAGACGGGCGCTTACCGCATCGACCTGGTCGTCGAAGGCAGCGGAGACACGCGGCTCGCAGTTGAGTGTGACGGCGACGAGTTCCACGGTCACGATCGCTGGCACCACGACACGGCCCGACAGCGAGTGCTCGAGCGCGCTGGCTGGACGTTCTGGCGTTGTTTCGCGTCGACCTGGACTCTACGCAAGGACGAAGTCTTCGCAGAGCTCCTCGAGCGCCTGGGGGCGCTGGGGATCGAGCCTATCGGCGCCATCGACCGCGCCCCCAGTCTCGTGGAGAAACGGACCTGGAAGCCTGCCGAGGAGCCGGAGGCTCCGCCGGTACCGGCGCAGCTGCAGCCGGCAGGGGATGTTGTTGGGAGTGGCAGTGACGCGGGAGACGTGCTTACACGGCTCGAGCGGCTGGGCTAGCGCCGTAGATGCAACAGACTGGCGATGCCGGCGACGAGCTCGCGTGCTTCGATCGGCTTGGCCAGGTGCATCTGGTAGCCGGCCAGGAGTGATCGCTGGCGATCCTCGGCCCGGGCATACGCCGTGACGGCGATGGCAGGGATCGGGCCCGGTCGGCTCGAATCGAGCAGGCGCACGCGACGCATGAGCTCGTAGCCATCCAGGTCGGGCATGCCGATGTCGCTGACGAGGATGTCGAATCGATGATGTTTCAGCAGCTCCAGCGCCTCGGCTCCCCCGGCCACGGCGGTTACGCGGGCTCCGCGGCCTTCGAGGATCCGGACCATCAACTGCCGGCCGTCCGGCTCGTCGTCGACAATCAACATGGTGGTGCGGTCGAGTCGCGGCAGCTCGATGGCTTCGAGCGGATCAGCCAACACCGGCAGTCGCTGACTGCGCTCGACCTCCTCGTCCGTTACGTGAGAAACAGGCAGCGCGATGGCAAAACTCGCGCCCTGATTCTCGCCCGCGCTTTTGACACGCACTGACCCGCCGTGCAACTCGACGAGTGTCTTGACGATGGACAAACCGATTCCCAGTCCCCCGTGGCGCCGGGTCATGGCGCCGTCGGCCTGGCGGAAGCGCTCGAACACAAAGGGCAGGAATTCCGCGGCGATGCCCACACCGGAGTCTTCAACCACCAACTCAACGTGAGAATTCACTCGCTCCAGAATCACCTGCACGCGGCCACCCACCGGTGTGAACTTCAGGGCATTCGACAACAGGTTCCACAGGATCTGCTGCAACCGGTTCGGATCACCTCTGACAAATCCCACGCTGGAATCCAACAGTGTACGGATGCGGATTTTCTTGGCGTCAGCGGATGCGCGCACCGACTCGATGGCGTTGTGGATCACCTCGTGCAGGCTGATCGGCTGGACCTCCAGGTGGATCTTGCCGGAGATGATGCGGCTCATGTCGAGCAGATCGCTGACGATTTGCGCTTGTGCCCGCACGTTGCGCTCGATTGCCTCCAGGCCGCGGGTGCGATCCTCGGGACTGACTTCCCGTTGCCGCAGCAGTGTGGCCCAGCCTTGAATGGCGTTGAGCGGGGTTCGCAACTCGTGCGAAAGCGTTGCCAGGAATTCATCCTTCATGTGACTGAGCCGCTCGGCTTCCGAGCGCGCGTACCGCTCCGACTGCAGCAGTTGCTCGCGTTCCGTGATGACCTGTTTGAGCTGCGCCTCGCTGGCGAGCAGCGCCGCTTCGGCCTTCCTGCGAGCCTCCAACTCCCGTTGCAGCCCATTGAACAGTCGCGCCTTGTCGATAGCGATGGCCGCCTGCGCCGCGATACCTACAGCGAGCCGCTCAGAGCGCTCTGTGAAGACATTTTCCGCCGCGTGTCCGAAAAACAACCCCCCAATGACTTCGCCTGTGCGGGAGATGACGGGAACAGCGAGATAACTGCAGACCGGCAGATGACCCGCGGGCATTCCAGTGTACGGCGCGTTCTTACCGTAGCGGGGATCGAGCTTGATGTTGCCGGACCGGACGACGCCGTCGCCTTTGAAGGTTGGTTCGAACACTGCAGTGGAGCGCGGCATGGGAAACTGTGCGAAGGCCTCACGCGGCACACCCGACAACACGTAGAGCCAGTAGGACTCTTTATTTTCGTCAACTACGTTGTAGAAGAACGCTCCGAAACTGGCGCCGCACAACTCAGTCGCTGCATCCGTCACTGTTTGGACGACCTGGTCGAGGTCATTTTGCGCGGCCACCGACTGGCCAACGCGATGCAGGATCTCCAGAGCGTGCACTTCTTCCCGGAACGCCGCCTGAGCCTGCCGATTGGCAGTCACGTCATGAGCAATCTTGGCCGCGCCAACAATCCTGCCGGAGGCATCGCGCACGGGAGAAATCGTCAGCGATATGTTGAGCGGGTGCCCCTGCTTGTGGATTCTGAGCGCTTCGTAGCGATCGATGCGTTCGCCGCGGCGGATCTTGGCGAGGATGTCGACTTCTTCGTGCTGCAACTCAGGGGGGATCAGGCGCACTATGGGCTGCCCGATCATTTCCTGCGCCGTATAACCGAAGAGCCGCTCGGCGCCCTGATTCCAGGAGGTAACGATGCCGTCGAGGGTCTTGCTGATGATCCCGTCTTCGGATGAGTCGACGATTGCGGCCATGTGAGCGCGCACTCGCTCCAATTCGCCGATCTCGTGGGAGGGACGGTCTACACGATCCTGTACACCCGCCTGCGGCGCACTGCCGGAGCTTGGCCTCGAACCGGGCGCCACGTCGCGGGGAGCCGTATCATGGGCGCCTGTTTTCTCAACCATGTCGATTCCGAAGCTCGGCCCTCATGACGGCAATACTAGCACCTGACCCGCAAGGCCCGTGCCGCAGTCGCGCGGGGGATGGTGGCCGTGAGACTCACGTCGAGTATCTCCGGCCGGGAATCGGCGATAGCGTTAGTCAGGGAGGAGATATACATGCACGGATTGACCACGTGTCGATCATTTGGAACCGCGTTGCGATGGCGCGTGTTAGCCGGTCTGCTTTGCATACCAGCGATGCTGCACGCCGAAGCTGCACGCCCGTGGCTCGACAAGGCGCGCACTCCAGACGAGCGAGCCAAGCTGGCCGTCGCGGCAATGACGTTGACCGAAAAGCTGACGCTGCTACATGGTCCCTCGACTTCCAGGTCTGACGGCAGCCCGTTGCCCGCCGATGCCGTTCCATCTGCAGGCTACATCCCGGGCATTCCACGTCTGGGAATCCCGGCACTGACTGAAACTGATGCCAGCCTGGGTGTCACAAACCCGCGCGCAGTTCGGCCGGGTGACGTTGCTACCGCGCTGCCCGCCGGGCTGGCGTTGGCTGCCACGTTCAGCACCGACTTTGCCTATCAATCCGGCGCGATCGTCGGCGCTGAAGCGCACGCGAAGGGCTTCAATGTTCTGCTCGGCGGCGGTATGGATCTGACCCGCGATCCGCGCAATGGTCGCAACTTCGAATACCTGGGTGAAGACCCGTTGCTGGCGGGCGAGTTGGCCGCGGAGGCCGTGCGGGGAACCCAGGATCAACACGTCATCTCCACACTCAAACACTTTGCGTTGAATGCTCACGAGACGAACCGGACGACACTGGACGCGAAGATCGACCGGGCTGCCTTGCGCGAGTCCGATCTGCTGGCTTTTCAGATTGCCATTGAGCACAGCCAGCCGGGGTCGATCATGTGCGCGTACAACAAGATCAACGGCGAGTATTCCTGCGGAAACACCTGGCTGTTGAATGAAGTCCTGAAGCAGAACTGGCGGTATCCAGGTTGGGTGATGTCCGACTGGGGTGCCGTACACAGCGAGACTGACGTGCTCCGCGGTCTGGATCAGGAGTCGGGTCAGCAGCACGACAAGCTCGTGTACTTCGCAGATCCGCTCACCAATGCCGTACAACGAGGGCAGGTGCCCGTCGCACGCATCGATGACATGGCCCGCCGGATCCTGCGATCCATGTTTGCCGTCGGCGTCGTTGACTTCCCACCCGATCACGGTCCGATCAACTACAAAGCGCACGCGCTCAAAGCACTGGAAGTCGCCCAGAACGGCATCGTGTTGCTGAAGAACGCGCAAAACGTGCTGCCGCTGCCCACCAATCTGACCCGCATTGCCGTCATCGGGGGACAAGCGGGTTTTGGAGTGCTTTCCGGCGGTGGATCAGCGCAAGTTACACCGTCCAACGGACCGGTTGTCAAAATTCCGATCGGCGGTGTGGGCGGAATGTCGGCAATCCGTAACGAAGTGTTCTTTCCCTCACCGCCCGCCGGCGCCATCCATGAGGCGTCCCCAAACACCCAGGTGCGCTACGATTCGGGCTCCTTCCCCGCAGACGCCGCCGCCCTGGCCGCGAAATCCGACATCGCGATCGTCTTCGTTACCCGCCACGAAATGGAGGGATACGATATCCCCAATCTGCAGCTGCCCAACGGACAGGATCAACTCGTGGACGCGGTGGCGGCTGCCAATCCTCACACTATTGTGGTTCTCGAGACCGGCAACCCGGTTGCGATGCCCTGGCTCGACAAGGTCGCGGCCGTCGTCGCGGCCTGGTATCCCGGGCAGGACGGTGGAACTGCGATCGCCCAACTTTTGTTTGGCGCAAGCAACCCCTCGGGACGCCTGCCGATAACTTTCCCGCAAAACGAAGCGCAGTCGGTGCGACCAACGCTTCCTAACCTGGGTGCCGAAAGCCACGCAGATGTAACCGTCGACTACACCGAGGGCGCCGATGTTGGGTACCGCTGGTATGCACGGCACGGCATTACGCCTCTGTTTTCGTTTGGGTACGGTTTGTCGTACACGACTTTCAAGTATGAAAATCTGAAGGTGACGGGCGGGAAAACATTGGCGGTCACGTTCGACGTGTTGAACACCGGCTCTCGAGCCGGTACTGACATTCCGCAGGTCTATCTGACATCAGCAGTCGGCACGCCTGACCTTAGGCTCGTTGGCTTCTCGCGCATGACGCTCCAGCCGGGCGAGCGTAAGTCAGTCACGGTTACGGCAGACCGACGGCTTCTGGGTCACTACGATGAGGCTCACCACAAATGGCGTGTTGCCGCGGGTAAGTACGCGATCAGGTTGGGGCGGTCGGCGACTGACTTGCTTGACGAAGGGTCAGCCGCGATCACTGCAGCCACTTTCGGCGATTGACCGCGAGGGCTGCGGCGGCCCCGACCGGCTCACCTGCGGCGAGCGCAGCGATTTTCACGCCGGTTAACCCCTTTGGAGTATCCGTCTCGTTTCACCTTCAGCGCTTCACTGCACTGGAGTCAATATGAGACGAATAATCCATTCCGCGACAATGGTCGCGCTGGCGGCGAGCTGTAATGCGGTCCTAGCGCATCGGGCCACAGCAGGCGAGGTTGCCGTGGGTGGGCTCGGTCAAGTGGTCATCGTCGACCGCAGCAGCGGCGCCGAGCTGATCCCACATTTCTACCGCGGGGAATACTGGGTGGCGGGGACACCCGGTGCCACCTACTCAATAGCCATTCGGAATCGCCTGAGCGAACGCCTTTTGGCGGTCACTTCCGTCGACGGCATCAATGTGGTCTCCGGCGCAACCGCGGCCTGGGATCAAACGGGTTACGTATTCGGGCCAAACCAACGCTACGAAATCAATGGCTGGCGAAAGAGCGATTCGGAGGTGGCCGCATTTACGTTCACAGAGTCACCCAATTCGTACGCCGAGCGAACCGGACGGCCCGCAAATGTCGGTGTCATTGGCGTAGCGCTGTTTCGTGAGCGGCAGCCGGAACCGGTGTATGCACCACCTGTTGTGGACCAATCGCTGGATGAGGCCAAGGCAACACCGGAAGGAACGCCGGGGTTGCCATCTGCAGCCGCGCCGTCTCCAGCGCCAGCGCGATCACGGACGCCGGCTGCCGAGGGCGCAACTTCGCCAGCCCCCGCCCCTTCCGGCGCACCGCAATCGCCTATGCGCTCATACGCCCCACCAATGCAAGCACGCGCACCAAAGCTCGGCACTGGCCATGGCGAGCGCCAGTTCTCATACGTCAGCCACGCCGAGTTCTCACGGCTGCAGCCTGAACCGAATGAAATCATCCGCATTCGCTACGACAGTTTCGATAACCTGGCTGCAATGGGCATCATCCGGCGCCCGCATCCAGCAATGCCGACGACTAACCCGTTTCCTGGGTCACCGACACAACAATACGTGCCAGATCCCCCTGGAATTAACGGACCTTGAAGGGGTCTGCCATCATCTGGCCGACCTCGGGCATGCGCCGTTCTGGGAATCGCCGGTGGCACCGGATATCATCACCGCCATGCGTACTTCACTATCTTCGCTTCTCGCTAGCAATCGCGTACTACTCGCTGACGGCGCCACGGGCACTAATTATTTCAGGGCAGGCCTCACCTCGGGCGAGCCCCCGGAGTTCTGGACGACCGATCGACCCGATGAGGTCACGAGGCTGCACCAGCAATTTGTCGATGCCGGTGCTGACATCATTCTGACAAACACGTTCGGCTGCAATCCGCAACGACTGAAGTTGCACCACGCCCAAGATCGCACCTACGATCTCGCCAAACGCGCAGCCGAGCTCGCACGCAAAGTCGCCGACGCGGCGGATCGACCGATCGTCGTCGCTGGTTCTGTCGGACCCACCGGAGAATTATTCGAACCGATGGGTGCACTGACACACGAAATCGCGGTTGCGTCGTTCACTACGCAAATGCGTGGGTTGCTTGACGGCGGTGCTGACGTCGCGTGGATGGAAACGATGTCCTCACCCGAAGAAGTGAGCGCCGCGGCTGAGGCCGCAAGCGCTGTGGGACTGCCTTACGTAGCAACGTATTCGTTTGACACTGCAGGTCGCACGATGATGGGTGTGCTGCCCCAGTCGCTTGCTGACACTTTTACGTCACACCCGGTTGCGCCGCTGGCTATTGGCGCGAATTGTGGCGTCGGTGCGTCCGACATCCTCGTCACGCTGCTTCACATGAAAGACGCTCCTTATGCGATCGTCACCAAGGGAAATTGCGGTGTACCTCACTTCGAGGGCACTGAGGCTGTTTATTCCGGCACTCCCGAGTTAATGGCCAATTACGCCGCCCTGGCGGTAGATGCCGGCGCGCGAATCGTCGGCGGCTGCTGTGGGACTACGCCCGAGCACCTCGCCGCGATGCGTGCCGCTATTGATAGTCACGTCCGCGGCGAACCACCCACTATCGATACGATCGTCGAGCAGATCGGACCATTGACCAACGCGGCACCCACGGAAAATGCTAAAAAGCCCACCCGCCGTTCACGGCGCTGAGACGTCGAGTTGGCCAAGAAATTCTATGTAGTGTGGGCCGGACGAAAAACCGGCGTGTTTACGGACTGGCCGACAGCCCATCAATACGTCGATAAGTTTCCCGGCGCGAAATTCAAAGCCTTTGCCACCCAGGCGGAAGCGGATCAGGCGTTCCGGTCTGGCGGCCCCGCACGTGTCAGCGGACGCCCCACGGGTGAAAAGGAAAGCAAGCGCGCGGCCGCCAAAGTGCATGCGGCTGACACGGGCCTGCAGATTTACTGCGACGGAGCCTGCGAGCCGAATCCAGGCAATGCCGGCTCAGGAGTCGTCGTTTATCGCGACGGCAAGCTCGCGCAACTGTGGTACGGGCTCTACAACCCGAACGGCACGAACAACACCGCAGAGCTCAACGCCTTGCACCAGGCACTGCTGATTGCCGAAAAGGCCGTTGATGCGGGCGAGGATGTACAGATACTTTGTGATTCAACGTACGCGATCAATTGCGTGTCGAAGTGGGCGGTGGGCTGGGAGAAGAAAGGGTGGCGCAAGGCTGATGGCGAAATCAAGAATCTGGCCATCATCCAGGCCGCATACGCCGTCTATAGACGAATTGAATCTCAGTTGGATTTGATACACGTCAGTGCGCACGTGGGCACCGAGGGCAATGAGCTGGCAGACCGCATGGCCATGTTTGCGGTTGAAAGTCGTGAGCCACATCTGCGGCAATACAGCGGCGAGATGGACATTAAAGCTCTTTTACGGATGCGCAGGGGATAGATCGTCGTTTGGCCTTCTATGGGAAGGCCCACGGATTGCTCAGGTGTGTGATGAATTGCTCGATGTTCGCGACAAACGGAATGTCATTGTAAACCAACGCGCTCCAGGGATTGAGCGCTCCGACACAGGCGATGACGGCCGAAACGCCCAGCAGAACGTTGTACCAGGCGCGGCGTCTGCTGTTGAAAGTCTCGAAATACGGGAACAGGAAGAACAGCAGCAGCGGCAACATTGGGACGAACCAGCGGATGCTGTAGGACCATCCCGCATAGTTGTTCGTCATGAGCCAGTAGTACAACGCCAGGCACGTGCTGCCTGCGGCAACGGCGACTCCTTCGTAGAAGAACCGCCCCCTTCGCCAAATCTCGCGCGTCAGACCCCAAAGGGCAATTGCAAGGAACGGGTTATAGATCAGAAACCCTTTGGGGCCGATCAGGGTTTGAAACGCATACGGCAACAGAAACTGCATGCCATTCGAATTCATCCCGGACAGATGTTCGGAGCCCAGCCAGGGTGAGCCGGGGTAGTCAAAGTACGAGCGAACGATCTGGACCGGCAGGATGCTGTGATGGATGGAGTAGTTGATCGCGAGCGCCGGCAACAGGGTCAATAAAAGCGGTGCCACGTAGAAAATGATCTGCTTGCGCAGGAGGGGATCGCGCAGCACATACAAAAGAAACACACCATAGTACACACCGGTAGGCATATCCGCGGTGCCGGCCAGCGACGCAAACAGGCCGGCGACCGCCAGGTTGTTCCGGCTGGAGCCCACTGCATGGCGTGCCCGCAGCAGGAAGCAAAATCCAATGGCGAGAAATGCCGCGGCCAACTCATGATTGTTGAACGTGGTCGACCAGCTGAAATAAAGCGAGCCCAACGCGAGGACCAGACTGGCCAGCAGACGCCGCTCCGGCTCCAGATCGGTAAATCGCAAGGAATAGAAGAAGGCCAGCACTCCCCCTATCCAAAACGATCCGACTGTGAGCAGGGTGATCAGATAATAGGCAATGCTCGTGCCACGATGCAGGGGAAGACCCAGCTCGTATAGCGGGAAATAAACAGCGGCCCCGAGGACCGACGGCATCGGCGGCTTTTCGCTGTAGAAGTGGCCGTCGATAAAGGCCTTATCGCCAGTCCCGACGAAGTCGGTCCTATCGATGACGAAGGATCTTGATTCAACCAACGCCTGGATCGTCGCCATGCGACTATCGTCATTCCATGACATGGATTTGCAATGAGTCGCGCCAATGGCGATCAACACGAGCAGGATGATCAGGCGAATGTGCGGCGGGGAATTTGCGAGCCTGCGCCGCCAGTCGGTCAGCATCCGTGTCGTCCTCGGAAGAAGTGGGCGGCGAGCTGGAACGCTGACAGCGGCCGTCGGCCACGCGTACACGCCTGTGCGTCCATGTTTGCATGCGCGGCAACGCGCGACCGCGAACCTCGTCGCATCGCGAGCTCGTCGAAGGCCGGCCGCGCCCGCGGAGAGGGGCTCGGGCCTAATGGACCCCAGCGCGCATCCGGCTCTTAATCTTTGCCAGCAGCGCCCGTATCTCCAACCGCCGCTCCCACCAGAACCCGTGGCTCCCTGTCTCTCCTGCAGGGTAGAGGCGCCGCAGCCGAATGATCTCGCGCAGAGCTCCCTCACTGGCCAATCTGTCCGCCTCCAGCAAGCGATAATGAGCGAGCAGGTGCTCGAGAGGGGCCGACGCCGCACCCGCGCAGTTGGTTCGCAATCTTTCCGGGTGGGTGAGCGCCGGACGGATCGGGTGCCGCCCGGTCAATTTGACGCCCAGTGCCGAATCTTCGACGTGGAATTTGACCAGTAGCCGGGGACACCAGTAAATGGTCCTGCTCAGCACCAATTGCAGCCACAGGTAGCTGTCTTCCGCATATTTGCAGTGGTCGAGGCCGAAGAAACCGCCGAGGGTGTTGAACACCTCTCGACGTATGACGACACAGCTCGAATGGCACGCGTCGACGTACTTTTTGATCTGCTTCCCGGGTGCCGAGGGGTCCAACCTCCACGGTCCCTCAGGCATTCCCATATCGAAGAGTATGTTGCGTTGTAGTTTCTGATATGAGCCTGTGTCATACGCCGCGACGAATGCATCACACTCGGGATGCGCGCTCAGTGCAGACAGCGCGCGCTCCAAAAACTGATCCGCCCATTCGTCATCCGCGTCCAGAAATGCAAGCAAGGGGGATTCGGCCTGGCTCGCGCCGGCGTTACGCGCCGCCCCTGGTCCGGCGTTCTCTTGCCGCACCAGGCGAATACGCTTGTCCGCAATCTTCAGAACCTCTTCAACGCTGTTGTCTGTAGAGCCATCGTCGACAACCACCACCTCCAGGTCCTCGCGCTTCTGCGCAAGGATGGAGCTCAGGGTACGGGCTACCGTGGCCGCTTTGTTATACAAAGGAATGATTGCACTGACGCTGCTCACGATGAACCCCTTGGTATGTGACCCGATTGCCCCCTCCCCGCAGCGGTTTTCTCGAGAACTGTGAATTTTTTTAGCGTTGAACCCAGATCCGCACAAACCGCTGCAATCAATAACGAATTTGGGTGTTGTGATGGCACCAACAACAAACAAATATACACCGTCTGCGGTCAACCCGAATGATGACGGCGAACTGGTGCGTTGCAGTATCAGCCATCTGTCCCCCCGCACCCGCATTCCACGGAAAATCGACCGGGCGGCTGTAAGTTTTGCCTCTCCCGAGTGACTAATAGCAAAACCCATCGCCGGACGGGCCTGCCGCCGGATTTCGAACAACTGGTACGCCAGACTCTCTCTCCGGACACTAGGCTTGGATAGCCAGCGTAGTCATGACGTCCTCCGCCGGATTGAGTGGGAGCTCGAGCGAAAACACCGCCCCCTTGCCTGGCCCATCGCTGTGAGCCCTCAGGGTGCCGCCCATCTCTTTCGCTGCCAGCGCGCTACTGTGCAGTCCAAACCCGTGCCCGTTCTTGCGCGTAGTGAAACCATGGGAAAAAAGCCGTGACAAGTTTTCCGGCGCGATCCCCTCGCCATTATCCTCAACGCGAATCTGCAAACGATTCTCATCCACCAGCTCGATGATCCGCATTCGCAGTGCGACCCGATGCGGTCGGTCGAGGACGCCATCCATCGCGCGCCGGGAGTTGCTCAGCAGGTTCACCAGGATCTGCAACAGCAGGTGCTTATCCAATCGCAGCATGGGCACCGCGGCAAAGTCCTTGATCACCTCTATTCTATGCCGTGCAACGGAAGCGGCATTCATGCGCAGAACGTCCTCCAGGAGATCCTCGACGCGCACTGACTCGAGGACACTCGATGCGCCGGAGTAGGTGTGCTGGGTAGCAACGATCTCCTTGATGTGATCGATGCTCCGGGTCAATGTGTCGAGCTCTGCGGCGATGCTCTGTTTTTCATCCGCAAGCGTCGCAACCAACTTGGTCAGATAGCCCGGCAGCGCTTTGCCACGCGGGTCGTGCGCGAGGAAAGTACCGAGGTCATCCAGATGCTCGTCCAGCAACTGTACCGCCTTGCTCAGTCCAGAAACCTTGGAATCGCGTATCCTGCCGCCAATCAAACCTGCGGAGACGTTGACGCTGTTGAGGACGTTGCCGACATTGTGAAGCACATTGTTGGCGATCTCCGCCATACCAGCCTTGCGGGCTGTGGTCACCAGCTCGCTCTGCGCCTCGTGCAGCTCACGCGTACGCTCCCTGACCCGCTCTTCCAGCGTTGCATTGGCGACCTGAAGCTCCCTGTTGACGCGATTGATCTCGGCGTGGCTGCGAATCAATCCCACTGCGGCGTATAGCAGCAATGCGACCAGCGCAGCCGCAAAGATCAGCAGATACTTGCGATACTGCTGGGCCAGAATCTCCGTTTCGCGTTGGTCGCCGCTCAGCAGGTTGTCGAGTGCGTCGATGCCGGCGGCCGTTGGTACCGCGGCGATTTCCCGCAGCAGCCCGTTAACCGCGGGCTGCTCTGTCAACACGGCACGAACATGGGAGGCAAAAATGTCCAGTTCATCGTAGCGCTCTGCCGGCAAATGCCTCTTGTCCGAGTCCAAGTGCTCGAGCTGCGCTCGAATATCAACTGCTGCCTCGTCGGAGGGCGACTGGCTGAACACCAGGATCTTCAGCAGTAGCTGGCTCACATCTGTCGAGATACCGCGCAACGCCACACTATCGCCGACTGACTGTCGGAGTGACTTTCCGATATCGTTTGCCGCTGTAGGCAGGAACGCCAGCGAGTTGCGCAAGACTGAATTGTGCGATTTAAAATGTTCAACCAGGCGGGTCTTTTCATCGATAGCCCGGTGGAGCGTTGCATTGAGCCTGGAAGATTTCCCAGCGTCGCGACTGTACTGACTCGCCATGTCCGACTGCAGCCTCTGCTGCAGGTGGTTCAGAGCGGCCAGCGGGTCAACCAGCGAGTCGTAGCTCGTGTCGATGCCCATTCTGGATTTCAGCACGTCCAACTCCCAGCGGGCATCGAGCTGCTTCAGCTGCCGCAACAGCACTATGTTTTCGAAATAACTCGATGCGTCGTGCGCGTTTGTCCTGACATACAGGAACACCAGAATCGATGCCAACACCGACACCAATCCCGCCATGGCGAGCCAACTGAATCGTCTGGGCCCGTTCACGGCGTCCGCTGCAACTCGCCAGTCAATGTATTGAGAAACTCGATTATCGCGGCCTTGTCTTCTCTGGACGCCACACGACCGAGTTGATACTTGAACATCACGTCGACAGCAGCGTCGAGTGTTTTTGCACTCCCATCGTGGAAGTACGGAGCGGTGAGTGCGACGTTACGAAGACTCGGGACTTTGAAGACGTGCTTGTCCTCCTCCTCCCTGGTAACGAGATAGCGCCCCATGTCAGCTACCGTCGGGTTACCACGTTGGGCGAAATAGTCGCCCATCACGCCAAACTTCTGAAACATGTTGCCCCCCACATTCACCCCCTGGTGGCACGCGATACAACCGTATTGCTTGAACTTCACGTAGCCCGCCTTCTCCGCATTCGAGATGGCATTCGGGTCGCCGCGCAAATATCTATCGAAGCGCGAGTCCGGCGTAATGAGAGTGCGCTCGTAGGTAGCGAGCGCATTTTGTATGTTGACGCTGGTCACTCCGTCCCTGTAGGAGCCGGAGAACATTCGGCGATAGTTTGCGTCCTGAGCTATTTTGACAGTGACATTCTTCCAGTCGGAGCCCATCTCGACAGGATTGCGGACCACCGAGTCGATCTGTGCCTCCAGGGAGTCCGTCCGGCCATTCCAGAACTGCTTGAAATTCAAAGCTGCGTTGTAGACGGTCGGCGCGTTTACCGTGGTGGGCGCGCCATTGAATCCAATCGAATAAACGCGGCTGTCGGCGCCCCCCTTGGCCAGATCATGACAGCTCGAGCAGGACTCCTTGCCACTTGCGGACAGACGTCCATCCTGAAACAACAGACGACCAATTGCCGCGCGTGCCGCATCCTGCTGCAGGCTCCGTGGGAGAGGCTTGATCGGCTCCAGCAGCGGCGCGGCAGCGCAGGAATACGCGAACGCGAACAGGACGCAAAGCGATGAGACTCTCTTGTGCAGCGCGCTCACTCGACGCATCACGGCATTTCCTCGCAGACGGCTGGATTGGCGCACACTACTGATTCAATGACTCGACAGCCGTGCTCTGGCACGCAAAGATCGACAGCAGATCAACGGAGCCGACGCCGTGTGGTCCTTTTGCAGGTGCGCTCGCAACCGAACCCTCGCGCAACGCGGCAACAATCGTCACCAGACATACGGCGTGGCGTTGATGATCAGCGTTGTATTTGTCGTTGGCGCCGTTCGAGTGTTTGCGAGCGCGATGCAACAATTCCGCCCAGGTGTATGATGCAACCGTCGGCCCACCCTGTGCGTGCATGACACAGATTTCGAGGTGCCGGACACGACAATCGATCCGAAACCGCACTCAATCCTCTGACGCTATCTCTTGCGCAATTGCGATGAGACTCCCATTGCTCTTCTTGATGGCGGCCCTCGCTGTGGGGGGTAACACGGCAGCCAATCCGGGCGACGTGTCCGTGAAAACGGCTGCCGATGATGAAGGACTCGTATCGGTTGACGTCCCGGGACTCAACCACGTCTACGCACGACCAGGTGCCAACCTGAGTCGCTACACCAAGATCATGCTCGATCCCGTTGAAGTCTCCTTCAGCAAAAGTTCGAATGCCGAGCCCGGCGGCGCAACCGTCACAGTTGCACAGAGGCAGACCATCAAAAGCGGCCTCGCAAAAATCCTACGGCAGGAGCTCGCGAAAGAGCTGGTACGCTCGGGGCACTATTCGCTGGTCGGCGCGGCCGATGAGGATGTATTGCGCATCAAGGCTGAAATCCGCGATCTCGCTATCAACATGCCGGTTCTGCCACGTGCCGAAGCGAGTGGAGACTACTCGCTTTCGGTGAGTGAGATCCGGCTGGTAGCGGAACTGCGCGACGCGCCGACGGGCGCGCTCATCGCACGGGTCGTGGATTTCAAGAAGGATCCGCAGTCGGCCTGGATGAAGCTCGCGAGGCCGGTTAACAATATCGCGGCCACGCGCCGTGCCGCCGCGCACTGGGCCCAAATTCTTCGGGGACAGCTCGATGCCGCACATGGTGTCGTAGGAACGAGCTAACACGGGAAGTGTCCGCACGTATCGCCCAAGCGTTACGCCCAGTCTGCTGCGCGTCGACACTCCACAGCGGTCTCGCTGACTCCGCCTGCCGGGACCCGTACATAGAAGGTCGTTCCCCGACCGACTTCGGTCTCAAAGCTGAGTGTGCCGCCGTGCCGGGTCACGACAGCTGCGCGGGCAATCGCCAGGCCCTGTCCGGTACCACGACCCACCTCCTTGGTGGTGAAGAAAGGGTCAAAAATCTTGTTCGCATGTTGAGGAGCAATTCCGCAACCGTTATCACTAATGGCAATCTCCACCGTGCCACCCGCGGCCGAGGTGCGGATCGCGATCACGCCGGTGGCCGCATCCTTTCCGGACGCCTGGATGGCATGCGCGGCGTTTACGATCAAATTGAGAAATACCTGGTTCAATTCGCTGACGTTGCATTTCACCTCGGGCAGTTCGCCGAAGTGCGTCTCGACACTCGCCACCAGTTTGTACTCGTTGCGGCTGACCACCAACGTGTTTTGTAGCGCGTGGTTGATGTCTGCGTAGTTGTGCTCATGAGCGTCTGGGAACGAAAACTCTTTCATCGCGCGCACGATTTTCGCAACGTGCGTGATGCCGTCGAACGTGCGCTCAAAAGCGCGTGGAATCTCCGCCCGCAGGAAATCCAACTCGACCGCCTCCTCCACCGCCCTTGCGCGCGTGAGCATCGCTCCCGTACTCCCAGCTTTAGTCGCGGTGTGGAGCTGACGATACTGACAGAGCACCTCGTCGATGCTCGTCACTGCAGACCGCAGGAACTCCACGCTATCACCAATATATTGGATGGGCGTATTGATCTCATGGGCAATACCCGCCGCCAGTTGCCCTATACTCTCCAGCTTCTGCGCCTGGACCAACTGGCTCTCGAGAAGCTTTCGCTCAACGATCTCCGCTTGCAACACCTGGTTGGCCGCCCGAATTTCGCGGGTCCGCTCCTCGACAGCCTGCTCCAACGCACCCATCTTTAGCTCAGCCTGCTCTGTGACCCGCCACTTTTCGGTCAGCGCATCGGCCAATTGCAGCACTTCGACGTTGTCGAAAGGCTTTTTCAGAATCACGAACCGCTCAGTGTGCCCGAGCTTCGTGCGGATGTCTGACCACGAGTAATCGGAATAGGCAGTACAAAGGACGATCTGCAGATGGGGGTCTCGCTCCCAGATCCGCCCCGCGGTCTCAATGCCGTCCCATCCGGGCGGCATGCGCACGTCCAGAAATGCCATGGCGTAGGGCCGATTCTTTTCCAGCGCCGTCGTGACGAGCTTCAGGGCCTCTTGTCCCTGAAAGGCCGAATCCATCTCGAACGTTGTAACGGCAACGGGTGCTTTCACTTCGCCGAACAAGGCTGCCTCTAACGGTGCCAGCGCATCTACCGTGGACATCGAGGCCACCAGGACCTTGCGAAAATCCTCGTGAATGGCCGGATTGTCGTCGACGATCAGGATGCGCCGATTGCCTGCCTGGATGTTCATGCTCCGCTCCCCGCCCTGATCATGACAACGACCTCACAGCACAAACCATCTCCTGCTCATCCATCGGCTGCGACGCCTGTAACGGCAGTTCCAGTGCAAACGCGGCCCCCCGGCCGGGCCGAGATCGGCGGCCTGTGCGTCGCAGCGCAGCTCGGCACTCGACTGCCAACCTCGGTTTTCATTCCACATCAATTGTTCGGTTTGCACTCCGCTTCATCTGCGACAGTAGTGTCAGACGTGCACCGCGGCGCGTGTGATCCACAGACGTAGCGTGTCAGCCAGGGATGGCCGTTGCACGCTGCACCGCACCGGAAGCACCCGCTTCGGCCGCCGACAGCGCCGCGGCACTCTTCAAACAAAACCCGGCAAAGTATAAGCCAGTGCCGTGCATCAAACATGTCAGCTCCGCGCATGAGCTCGCCCGCGTGCCGCAGAATTTCCGCCTTGGTGCTCTGCAGTACAAGTTTCCCAAAAGGCGGCGCATAAATCGCGAAGTGGAGCACATCACAAATAGCCACCAGTGTCAGTCTCCAACCTTGTGCTGGTGCATCGATTGAATGACACTCAGGCGGTGAGTACCCACTTCATGATCATCGATGTCAGCAATCTTCGAGCTCCCGTTCACGGGCGTTGCGCCGCGAGGGCTGCATGAAGAACATTCTCTTCGTGGACGACGAGCGGCCGGTGCTGGACGGGCTTCGATCACGGCTGCACCGCCTGCATACGAAATGGAACATGGAATTCGTGGACAGCGGCGCGCAGGCGCTCGAGCAAATGCAAACACGTCCGTATGACGTCATCGTCACGGACATGCGAATGCCGGCGATGGATGGGGCGAAGCTGTTGGAGATCGTGAGTGCGCGGTGGCCGCAGGCGATCCGCATCGTGTTATCCGGATATGCCGATCTCGCCCAGACTACCCGCCTCGTACCGTTCGCCCACCAGTACCTGAGCAAGCCTTGCCAACCGCAACAACTCGAAAACGTCATCGAACGATGCCTGCTCCTGCACGAGTTGCTGAACCAACCGCGGCTGCGCGAGATCGTAGGCCGTGTCCGCAAGCTGCCCTCGCTCCCGCGGATCTATGTAGCGCTCCAGTCAATTGTGCGCGACGAGCACGTGACCCTGGGTGATGTCGCGGCTCTCGTTGCAGCTGATTCGGCGCTCGCCGCGCGCGTACTACAGATCGTCAACTCAGCGTTTTTCCGGCTGCCCCGGAAACTTTCCAACATCGAGCAGGCGGTGAGTTATCTGGGCTTCCAGGCGATCCGCAACCTCGCCATGTCGGTCGAGATATTTTCGCAATGGCCCGGAAGTTCCTGCGCCGGGCTCGACCTGAACAGGTTGCAGCAGCACGCCCACACGGTTGCGGCGGCCGCCGGGGCGCTCACCGCAAAGACTCCCCTGGCTGATGACGCCATGCTGGCGGGCCTGCTGCATGACATCGGCTACTGGATTCTGGCTCAGGAATGCCCGGACGAGTTGAGTAACGCAGTCGAGCTTGCCGTCTCGACCGATATTGCTCTGCACGCGGCGGAGACACGGATCATTGGTGCATCACACGCCGAAATTGGCGCGTATCTGCTGGGGATCTGGGGACTGCCCTACTCCGTCGTGGAAGCCGTGGCGCATCACCATCAACCCGCGCGCGTCGAACACTCGAGCTTCGATGTCCTGGCGGCCATCGTCATCGGCCATTCCCTCGTTGAAATGGACGGCGAGTCGCCATTCGGAACCCGAGTTCCGCCTGATCCGAAGATTGACGAAAGCTACCTCATCGCCGTCAAAGCGCCGTTCGATTGGACCGAGGCTACGCGACGGATCACCGAGATCACCAACTCAGCGGAGATTGCAACATGAGCCTGCAGGATCGCCCCCGGGTACTATGCGTGGACGATGAATCCCGCATCGTCGAAGGACTCGTCCTGCATCTGCGCAAGGACTACGAGGTGCATACAGCGCTCGGCGGGGATGAGGCGCTGAAGACCCTCAAGAAGTTGGGGGGCGCATCGGTGGTCGTCTCCGATATGCGCATGCCCGGCATGGACGGTGCCACGTTCCTGCACCACGTATTGACCTTCTATCCGGACACCACCCGCATCCTGCTGACGGGTGAGCCGGGTCGTGACGCCGCCATCGCGGCCGTCAACAACGCGCGCATCTTCAGATTCCTGACGAAACCGTGTCCGCCCGATCAACTCAAGGCGGCCGTTGAGGCCGGAGTCATCCAGAACCGATTGGTCCACGCGGAGCGCTCGATCCTCAAGGAGACCCTGATCGGCTGTATCAAAGCGCTCATTGACGTTCTCGCGATCGCGAATCCGGCCGCATTCGGCCGTGCGAGTCGCGTCAAGCGTCTGGCCATGGAGTTCGCGGACACCCTGAAGTGCCGGGATTTCTGGCAGCTCGAGGCGGCCGCGATGCTCTCGCAGATCGGCTACCTGTCGTTGCCGACAGAGCTCGTTGAGAAAATCTACTGTGGCGAGCCGCTCACGCCCGCGGAGAAGACTCTGTCGAGCGGCATACCGGATGTGGCCATGGCGCTGTTGGAAAACATCCCGCGATTGGACCCCGTGATCCAGATTCTGGCCGCGCTCAAGTGGACCGACGAGCAGATCGCACGCCTCGGCGATGGGACCATCGGCACGGGGGTGCGAATCCTCGACCTCGTGCTGGAGTACGATGCGCTGATAACCCAGGGCCACTCTGTCGATGTGGCGGTTCAGACCCTGCGCCGCCATGCACCCCGATTCACTGAAGAGCTGATCGAGCAGTTCGGTAAGCACCTCGGAGCCGGCTCAGGAAAGAACGAAGCGCGGGTGATCGCCTTGAAAGCGGTTCAACCCGGCATGGTGATCATGCAGGACATCCGCACCCACCTGGGTACCCTGCTCGTGCCGCGGGGCTTCGAGGTGACGAGTCTGTTCATTGAGCGAGCCCGTAATTTCGGACCCGAACTACTGGCCGAGTCCGTCAAGGTAGTCATTCCCGCAGCCAAGGCAGTGACCGCCTGACGCAAAAAGTCATTCGTCAGGTCTGAAAGTCGGACATAAGTCGGCGCGCTGCGCTCGCCAGTAAGCCGCCCCCTTGATTTCCATTTCGTCAGGACTATAATTTCAGTAATTACTGAAATTTCTAAATCTATGAGACTCACACCTGTCATGCAGCGGTACGTCGTCCACTGGGGCGAGATGGGTAGCCGCTGGGGGCTCAACCGCTCCGTTGCTCAGATGCACGCTCTGCTCTATCTCTCCCCGGAGCCGCTGCACGCCGATGAGATCGCCGAGACCCTCGGGATTGCCCGGTCCAACGTCAGCGTCGGTCTGAAGGAGTTACTCAGTTGGAACCTGGTGCAGGTGACTCAGACTTTAGGTGACCGCCGCGACTTCTTTGTCGCGCAGCGCGACCCGTGGGAGGTCGTACGAATCATCGTGGAAGGTCGCAAGCGGCGTGAGCTCGATCCGACGGTTGAATTCCTGAAGAAATGCGCCGACGAGTTGGAATCGGATGGCGAGACGCCGGCCTATGTCAAGGAGCAAATCACAGGACAGCTCGAGTTCATGCAGACCTTGATGGGCTGGTACGAGTCGATCAAGGGCCTGCCACGCAAGACGCTC
>JAXDQF010000038.1:0-64436 GCA_034668025.1 Gammaproteobacteria bacterium
TGATTGATCGTCACCGAATTCGGGAACAGGCCCACGTTGACGGTGCCAGTACCAATCGAAGTCAGGGCGCCGTTGGATTGAATCCTGTACTGGGAAACAGTGCTGGTCGCCCAGTTGGAGACGTACACATACTCTCCAGTCGGCTCAACTGAAATGCTGAACGGCTGATGCCCCATTGAAGAAACACTGGACGTGGGAGCCAGCGGAGTCAACGAGCCGTCGCCGCCGAGCTGATACTCGGAGATCGTATCGTCATCGAAGTTCGTAGCGAATGCATAGATCGTGGCGGACACTGTCAGCTGGACCGGGTTGATGGCCGGGCCGTTGGTCACTGAAGCGCTGATGTTCGTATTGCTCACCATCCCACCCGTAGTGGCGATGCCCGTCGTCGGGTCGATGGTAGCCGCAGCTGTATTGGAAGACGCCCAAGTTACGCCGGATGTCAATTCGCGTGGCTTACCGTCCGTGTAAGTACCAAAAGCGTGGAACTTCAACGTGCGGTTGACCGGGATCGTGGGTGCGTTCGGCGATATGACCACGGACAGCAGGTTAGGCGGTCCAACCGTCAACACGGTCTGACCCGAAACACTGCCGGTGGTGGCGTTGGTGTAGGTCGCGGTGATTGTGCTCGTACCCTCAGCCGCGCCGGTTGCCAGTCCCGAAGTCGGACTGATCTGCGCCGTGTTGGGGTCACTCGAATTCCACGTGACGCTGGACGAAAGATCCTTTGTCGTACCGTCGCTGTATGAACCAGTCGCCTTGAATTGCAACGTCAACCCCGCGACCACGGAGGCGCTGGTGCCAGTTGCCGGTGCCACGGCGATCGACGAAAGGGTTACCTGGGGTGGGGTCCCGCCGCCGCCACCACCGCCTCCCCCGCCGCTGCTACCGGCACTGCCACCACCACAGGCGGCCAACAGGCCCACGAGGCCCAGCAGTCCGGCGAATCGGGCCACCCCGAGCGCGCGCGAAGTCATGTGTAAACCAGACCGAATGAGGAGACTGATCATGAAATATTTACTCATCTTCCCTGGACAGCAGTTTGCCGATGAGTGACCGGTGCCGTCGCCGAGAGTGCCCGCCTCGTCCGCAGAGCAACATCCCATTCCGTCTTTGCGGCGTAGCGAATGAAATACCCGACCCGTGTCACAGTGTTGTTCCAGACCACTGTGTACACGGACGTGGGATATTTTTCTGAGAAGCGGGTCTCAACAGCCCCGCGGATCGCCCGGGGACCTAAGTCTTGGAACGCGCATAGCTTGCGCTAATGTGCTGAGGCCCGCAGATAGATGGGGTTACCGACCAACGCGAGATGCGATTCGCCATCGCGAACACTGAGGCGTATCCAGTGAGGTTTGCCGTCGGCACGCCACTGGAATCCAAACTGTCGGGTTGCATTACCCACGTGTGGGTCCGCGAGTAGCGGCAAAGGTTTGCCGTCGAGAATCACCTGGATCTCGCCCCCGGCAACTCCGCTCACACTGCCCTCGAAGCGGACACGGGTACCCCGGGGTACGCTCAGTGTCTCGCCCATATGGGCGGTTTGGCTGGCTGCAATCCCAGTTATATCCAGTGTCCGGTCGCGCGTACCCGCAACATCGATGAAAACGCGTCCCCGGCGAATTCCAGCAACAATCCCGGACTGTGAGAGCGAGTCGGCATAAATCACCGTAGTCGGTGTGCCAATGGCCCCCACCGTACCCACCGGCGCCAGCGCATTGTGGTTGTCGCTTCCACCAATCGCGGTGAGATGGTAGCCGCGATCCAGCAGGTGCTCCCAGAACTCGATCCCCGAGTAAGGCGTGTCCGCATCCGGTCCGTTGACGACTTCGACCGCCTGCATGTGGCCGTAATCAACTTCGGCCTGGGGCGTCCAACCACAGCCCATACACTGTTCGCCCGATGGGCGGATGGGGTGGTTGATTGAAATGACCCCGCCGGTGCGCTCCACATTTCTTAACAAACTGTTCCAATCCGGCACATCGCCGCTCCCCACTCGAAAGTCGAGCAGGGCAACCGTGCCAAAGAGGTTGGCATGACCGTGGAAGGTCGTCACCTCGCGCCCGGGCATCAGCAGCAGACTATCGAAGTAGGGCTGCAACTCCCGCATCGCATCCGCGTGGGATGTCGTGTTGTGATCTGTAATCGCGATGAAGTCGAGCCCGCGGTCGACAGCCGCCTTCACCGTCAGAAAGAGCGGACAGGGCACGCGTTGCCCTTTCAGACTGGCACAGGAGCCGTCGCTATGGGCTGTGTGCATGTGCAAATCCCCGCGATACCACGCAGCCTCCCCCCGCAACACCGCCGACGGCTCGCCCTGCTGATCAAAGTGAACCGTGGCCGTAAATTCGGCGTGGGTGTCCGGGCGGATATTCGGAATTCCCAACAGCAGATTCCAGGTGCCCGAACGGATTGCACCCGGCAAATAGGAAGGCGTGGCATCCGTGGCTGAAATCGTGAAGCTGCGCTTGTTGCCGCCGCTCCAGCCACGAAAGCCGTCCTGCCCACGAAACCCATCAGGGCCCAGAACGCCCAGATCGATGGTCGTGCGTGCATCGCGGGTGGTGTAGTCGAAATCCACCGTGATACGTGTCGTCCCGGCTGGCACTTCAAACGGGACCAGCCGCCACGTCTGGTTGTCCTCGCCCGTGAGTGCACCTCGCAATTCAACATCGGGCGGCGGCTGGTCGGCCGCGAATGCCCGAGTCGCAAGCGCGGCCCACAGGAGGATCAGGAGGACACGCATCCGCAGCACTCAGAAGCGGTACATCAACGACAGGCGATACGCGCGCCCGAGGATTGGCCGGGCAATGAAGGTGTTGGCACCTGCATCGGCGCTCTGAACTTCGCCAGCACGCGGATTGCCTTCGGTGAGCCCCATCGAATTCGTCACGTTGTCGACGTAACCGTATACGTCGAAATGCTCATTAAACGAGTAGCGTGCGCTGGCATTCAGAACATCGTAGTGAGGCAGCACCACGGTGTTGGCTGTGTCGACATAGCGTGCGCCCTCCCACTCCCACGCAGCTTGTACACGCAATCGCTGGTCGAACAGGTTGAACCCCGGAACCACACGGACACTCGCCTTCGGAACGCGGATCAGCTGATTGCCGTCAAAGTCCCGCTGCACCGGCGCATTTTTGACATTGTCGGTGTACCGCAGCCCGTCGTATTTCGGTTGCTCCAACGTCGCATTGAAGGTCAGGTCAAACCATTCGACCGGATAGACGCCACCTTCCAGCTCCAGGCCATAGGTTTTCGTATCTGCGTACAGCTGCTGCGGAATGGGCGGCGCGCTGCTGCCCAGGTTGAATACGTTGTTGGTGAAACCCACGTTGTTGTACTTCGTCCAGAATGCCGTGGCGTACAGATTGGTCCACTCGTTCGCGAACTTGTAGCCGATCTCGGCCAGGTCCATGGTCTGGGTGACTGGCAACGGCACGGTGGCGTTGGTCGCGGTGAGCGAAGCCGTCGTGTAGGTGCTCAGGTTCGGCAGGCGAAACGTCGGGGTGTAGCGGGCGAACAGCCCTGAGCGGTCGGTAAACTGCCAGTTGCCGCCGAGCGTCCAACCCACTTTGCTGAACGTCTGATCGAAATGAGCGAACGTGCCCGTCCCCGTCAGCACCTGCGATGTATAGGGCTTGCCGAGATTGTCGGTCATCCGCACCTCGTTGCTGGCTGTGAGGTGCACCTGCTCCCAGCGGGCCCCGGCGTCGATGCGCAGGCTATGGGTGATCTGCCACTCGTCCGTCAGGTAGAACGCGGTTGTTGTGGACTGTCCCGTCGCATTGGCCCACTCATAACCGTAGTGATAAATGCCGTGATCGGTCAGGTTGGTCGCGGCTCCCGTGGGATCCACCGCAACCAGATCGAGCAGCCGGGCATTGTCCTGGACATCGAGCAGTGCCGTGGAGGAATAACGGGAGAAGTCCTGTGACACATCCGCGACGTAGAAGCCGAAGGTGGCATCGTGTGTTTGATCGCCCATCTCGAATTTGCGCATGATGCGCGCGTCGTTCATGAACTCCCTGACGGGTGAGGTCACGCTCCTGAGGCCACCGACGGTTACCAAGGCGTTGCCGTTCTGATTGGCTGTGTTGAATACGGTGCTCGGTGAGTCTGTGTAGCGCAGTTGCAGGGTGGAGCCCGCGGGGAACCCTGCCAGCGATGAAGCCTGCTGCTGCAGGAAGCTCGTCGCACTCTGAACAGCGTTCGGGTACACGCCGTTGCGCAAGGTGTCAGTCTGGTCATAGCGCGCGTGATCACTGAACCGGTAGTGATCGGCAAACTCAAACTCGAAATTCAAAGTCGCCTGCGTGCGCTGTACCTGGGTGCCCACCGAATTGTCGAACAGAAAGTCGTTGCCGGACGCGGTCGTCATCCGGATGGATTCCGTCTCAGGACCGGCAATCGTGCCGTAGTTGCCATCGAATCCCGGCACGGCGCGAATCTTGCCGTCCGGGTAGGTCCGCATTGGAATGCCCAGGTCCAGATACACTTTGTCATCCAGGCGCTTTACGTCGAATGAGACTTTGCCGCCCTCGAAATCGCGAGCCAGCGAGACACGAAACTGACCGCCATCGTCGCCGTGAAAGCCTGGATCGCGAATGCCATCGTCGTATCGATAGAAGCCGCCCATCGCTACTTTCCAATCTCCGACGGGCGCGCCGTACCAGACGTCCACGCGATTCAGACCGTAATCGCCCGCGGTGTACTTGAGCACCCCTTCAGCATGGTCTCCCACACTGCGAGGTATGTAGTTGACCGCACCGGCGGGCGCGTTGGAATAGAAAATCGAGGATGGGCCGCCACGGACCACTTCAATCCGGTCGATGGTCTCGTCGAGCCGAAAAGCCTGGTCACCGTTCAGATATCCCAGAGCGGGATCGTGTTGAACCGGCATTCCGTCCTCGAGCAAGGTGATCGAGCCAAAGCCGTCCACGGGGATGCCGCGCGCGCGCACGTTGCCGCTGGCCTCACCGCCCGAAGCCTCAACCCAGAATCCCGGTACCGATTTCAGTGACTCGGTCACGCTCGTCGGTCCCTGCAGGCGCAATTTTTTCTGGTCGATGGTGGTGACGGAATAACTCGTCTCCTCCTTCGTGCGCTGGTCGATACCCGCATGACCGGTCACAATGACTTCCTTATAGTCGGCAGTGCTTTGTGACTCGCCCGGTGTTGCAGCGGGGGGGCTGTTGGTAGCGACCAAGGTCGCAGCGGAGCTCGTATTTTGCGTCACCGAAGGTGCCAAGCCTGCCCTCGCAGGGCTGGATTCAGCGGCACTGCCCGCACGGCGGATGATCACCGCGCCCGGTTTGAGAAATTCATACCTCAGTCCACTGCCGGCCAACAGCTGCGCGAGGGCCTGATCCTGGGTGAAGGTACCCTCGAGTCCCGCGGCCCTCATGCCCGCAACATCCGACTCGGAGAACAGCAGCTGCAGGCCCGCCTGGGCGGCGAATTCCTTCAGAGCCGCACCCAGTGCCTGTGCACCGATGGAATAGGTCTGTGTCTGCGAGTTGCTGGCTACGGTTCCGGACTGCGACCACGTGACTGGGCCCGCTACCAAACCCAGGCTCAGCAGAACGGACGTTGCAACGGCGCCACGCCGGCTGGCGCGGCCTGTATAATCAAGGCTCATGTCGATCATCCCTTTGAGTGTCGGGTACCCTCTAGGACGAAGCCCGCCACGCGACCCGCAGGGTTGTCACTGAAGATTCATCAAAGAGTTCGATAAGGGGGCATGAGCGCGGAAAACTATATTGCGATCGGAGCCGACTGCGGATGTGACCAGGGCGACAGCTGCGTCCACCGCCGCGGCGTCGAGCTGGATCGCATCGCTACGCGCTACTACGACCGCCTGGTGCGCTTCTTCAAGCGTCGCAATAGCTCGGTGGAGGATGCTGCGGACCTGGCTCAAGACACCTTTGCGCGTCTTTGGTCAACGGATCTGCGGCAGATCCGCAAGCCTGAGTCCTTCTTGTTTACCACCGCGCTGAATCTGTTACGCGATCGCGCACGATCCGCCCAGGCACGGCATGCGGCCCTCAGTGTGTCCGCCGAAGAGGCGCAATTGATCTGTCCAGCGCCCCAGGCCGAGCGCGTTCTCGACGGCGAGCACCGTATGCGGGTATTGGAGGCGGCGCTCCGTGAGTTGAGTCCAAAATGCCGCGCGGTGTTCGTACTATTTCATTTCGACGGACTGTCGCAGAAGGATATTGCGGATCAGTTGCGGATCTCGGTGTCCATGGTGGAAAAGTATGTCAGGCAGGCGGTCGGCCATTGTCAGCGGCGCCTGGACGAATTGAGCACTGAGACGGCCAACAGTGGAGGTTGCGCCCTTTGAAGCAAACGAGCGACGAGTTGTCAGCTGCATTGGAAGCATTGCGCGGCCGACCTATTGTGAGTGAGAGCCGGCAGTACGCACACGAATGGCGCGCCCGCGGGACATCGACGCGCAGGTTTGTGTTGGGGGCAGCTGTGGCAGTGTGCGTGGTCGCCTGCTTTGTCTTTGGCATCCCGCGTATGGCACCGAAGACCGTGTTTGCCACCGGTGTTGGAGAGACCCGGCCGTTGGTACTCGACGACGGCTCGCGAATTCTCCTGGACACTCAATCCCGACTGCGCGTGGTCTTCACTGCCGGCGCCCGCGATATAGAGCTGCTCGAGGGCCAGGCGCACTTCGAGGTTGCGAAAGATACCCAGCGACCGTTTCGCGTGCGGACGGGTTCCGCCGAAGTCGTGGCCGTGGGAACCCGGTTCGACGTGGCCACACTTCCGGCACGTACCACGGTGACACTGATTGAAGGCCGGGTGAATGTGCGCACGCTGCCGAGCGCGGCCCACGCCGAGCCCCAGGTTGCCGCAATGGTGCCCGGTCAACAGTTGGGAATTACCAGTGATGGGCAACTCCTCGACCAACAGGTCGTGAAGATTGAGAACGTCACCGCCTGGCAGCGGGGAACGATCGTTCTGGATGACGTGCCGTTGCCGGACGCACTCGCGGCGATGAATCGCTACTCGGCTACGCAGATCGTGATTCCGGCGCCGTGGCTGCAATCCCGGCGGGTCAGCGGCGTATTTCGCGTGGGTGATGTTGAAACGGAAGCACTGGCCCTGCAGCGCTACTTTGGACTGCGGGAAACCTCGCATTCCGAGCGCGAGATCGTCCTCGGACGCAACTGATCCACGATGGCAAGCCCAAGCTCGAGGATCTGAGCGCGGCGGCCGAAACGGTGGGCACTGTCCTTGCTAGCGACGACGGGCTTTAAAAACGAAGTGCCGACTGACCTGTGAAAACAGGCAATAGAAGATAGATGATCGACCGCCGTTCCGTGCTCACTGCCGTAGCTTCTTCAGTCGCACTGTCCGCGCTCGGGCTGCCCCTCGGGGCCCGGGCCGTCACTGCCGGCCTGAAGCTCGGCAAACCCCAGCCGTTCTCCTTCGATGCACTCATCCAAGAGATGCAATCGCGTGCCACACAGCCGTACGCACAGCAAGGCTCGCTGCCCCAGTCGGTGCTCGAGCGCATCGACTACGCGGAGCACGGCAAGATCAAATTCAACAGTGAATTCGCACTGTTCCGCGACGGGCCGGGCGAATTCCCCGTGACGTTTTTTCACCTGGGAAAGTATTTCCGCGCGCCGGTGCACCTGTATGCACTCTCGGCCGCGGGAGGCAGCTCCGTGGCCACCGAGATCCTCTACGACTCCGGCTACTTCTCCATGCCGCCCAACAGCCCGGCCCGCGAGTTGCCCAAGGGAGCCGGGTTTGCCGGCTTTCGCCTGCAGGAGAGCCGCACGGGCGACCAGCAGAAGCTCGACTGGCATACCAATGACTGGGTGGCCTTCCTCGGCGCGTCCTATTTTCGGGCCATCGGCGAGCTCGCCCAGTACGGATTGTCGGCGCGCGGAATTGCGATCGACGTGGCCTCACCCGGCCGCTCGGAAGAGTTTCCGGATTTCACGCACTTCTACTTCGAGCCACCGGCGGCAGGCTCGCAGGCTGTCACGATCTATGCGGCCCTCGAAGGGCCCAGCGTGACGGGGGCCTACAAGTTCGTGATGCAACGCGGCAAGGCAATCGTGATGGACGTGGAGGCCCACCTGTTTCTGCGCCGTGATGTCAGTCAACTGGGTATCGCCCCGATGACTTCGATGTACTGGTACTCCGAAACCAACAAGCCCGCCGCCGTTGATTGGCGGCCCGAGATTCATGACTCGGACGGACTGGCTATGTGGAACGGAGCCGGCGAGTACATCTGGCGACCGCTGAATGACACTGCACATCCAACCACGTCTACTTTCGCTGACAAGTCGCCCCGTGGCTTCGGACTGTTACAGCGTGACCGCAGTTTCGATCACTATCTCGATGGCGTGCACTACGAGCGCCGCCCGAGCCTGTGGGTGGAGCCATTGGGTGATTGGGGTGAGGGATCAGTTCAACTGGTCGAGCTGCCCACAGACGACGAGACCGTGGACAACATCGTCGCCATGTGGGTCCCCGGACAACCGGCCAAAGCGGGCAGCAACCTGAAGTTGCACTACCGGTTGACCTGGAGCGCCGGCGAGCCGCATGAAACCGCCCTGGCCCGCTGTGTCGCCACTCGCCTGGGCCGCGGCGGCGAGCCCGGCCAGAATCGCCCCAGGGGCGTTTGCAAGTTCGTGGTGGAATTTATGGGCGGCCGTCTCGGAACCCTGCCCTACGGCACCAAACCGCAGCCGATCCTCACGGCTTCATCAGGCAGCTTTTCTGACATCTTCACTGAAGCGGTACCCGATAGCGTTCCGGGTCACTGGCGCGCCCAGTTCGACTTTACCGCCGCCGGGACCGACGTCGTCGATATGCGCCTGTTCCTGAAGAACGCGGACCAGACTCTCTCCGAGACCTGGTTATATCAATACCATCCGGGCTGAGGTCACTTCTCCCGATCGATGGCATACAGCATGGAAAACAGGGGAATCTTCTTCTCGTCCTGTATCGGGTCCTTGCCCTTGAGACCCTGGTAGACGGCCTGGCCACAGAAGGCCCGACCCGGCTTGTTGGGTTTGTCGAGGGCGACCCGCCTGCTGTTGCCCTGCGTGTCCTGTTCCTGCTTCTGGATGAAGTCGGCCATCTCCGCCGCCTGCACCAACGAGCCGTCGTGCATTTTCAATATCCACGCCTCGCCGCCCGCGACGAGCGGATCGCCTTTTTCGATGGAGCCCCGGATGAAGACCTCGGAGTCGTTCGGCAGATCCGCGGGCACCGTGCTCGTGAGGTAGATCATCTGCTTGCCGAAATGGCCACCCGCCACATTCGGCGGCCTGTTCCAACGCATCGCGGTCTCCAGATCCGCGCACGTCTTCGCTTCCCAAAGGTGGCTGTACGTCTTGCGGCCCTGCGGCCCGCTGTTGGCGGTCGTCATGTAGCTGATCTTCTGCAGATCGGCATCGGACGGCACTTCGGGCGGCCCGACGGCCTTTTTGGCCACGCCCAGCTGGTCGCAACCCGCAAGGCTGGTCAGAAGAACGAGGGCACTCATTCGCAACAGATTGCTGTATCTCATAAGTAGCTCAACCATTCGCAGGCATGCGGGTTCCATAGCTTGGCCGAAATGCATTGTGGCGCCCCCTGCCTGAACGCCGGGTTAAAGTCCGGCGGGGGTGCGGGAACTGCTGTAAGGTGAAACATGGGTCTGCGCAAAACTGGCTTATTTCACCCTCCCGAAGAGGTCGTGGTCCTGACCTGCGATGTGTGCGAGCGTGATATCGGCAACCAGGATGGGCGCCGGCCGAAAGATCACTTCCGACTCAGCCGCCACCCGAATCCAGGCGGGCTGAATGAGCAGGAGCCCTCCGTCATCATCTGTTCGTGCGAGTGCCTGCGGGCGTTTGCTGCAACCGCCGCGGGCCCCAGTCGCGTGCCCGCCGGATGAGCGACTACGAATTCACACTGTCGCTGCGCATCCGCCACCCCCGCATCGATCCGTCGATGATCACGGATGAGTTGGGTATCAAACCTCAGCACACCTGGAAGGCCGGTGACCGACGCCTGGATGCCACCGGCGGGGCCATCGAGGGCTCGTACCGGGAGAGCTACTGGATGGCGCGGTTGCTCGAACAGCCACAACTGTCCTCGGAGCGGCACTCCGTGGAGGGCATGCTGATGCAGACCCTCGCCCAACTGCAGCGGTCACAGTCGTTCCTGGAACGAATCAGCGCCGAGCAGGGCGTCGCCGAGCTGCATGTCAGCTTGTATGCCCGCGAGGAATTCTCGCTGCCCCTGTCAGCAGATTCGCTGGCGCAGCTGGGACGACTCCGGTTGGCCGTGACGTTCGATATCCACCCTCACTCGCCCCGGGCAAGCTGACACGGTCAGCTCTGCAGATTGTCCAGCAGTGCGGCGATCTTCATCGTGGCAACGCTACAGAAAGTGTCTGAGATCGCGTACGGCAGAATGATTCGATCGTTGTGCCGCATGCCTCCACACGTGTACACGACGTTGGGCACATAACCTTCCCGGTCGGACGGCTCGGGCCTGACCAGCGGCTCGCTCGAGCGCGCGAGAATCTTGCCGGGATCGGCCTTGTCGAGCAGCACCGCACCAATCGAATACCGCCGCACGGGACCGACCCCGTGTGTCAGCAGCAACCAGCCCTCATCCAGCTCGATTGGAGCCCCGCAGTTGCCGATCTGCACAAACTCCCATGGGAATCGCGGCTTCAGGAGAGCCTGCCCGCCATTCCACGTGTACAGGTCGTCCGAGTAGATCAGGTACAGATTCTCGTTGTCCTGCCGGGCAATCATGGCGTACTGGCCGTTGATTCGGCGCGGAAACAGTCCCATGCCTTTGTTGCGAGCCGCGGTGCCGTGCAGGGCCGCCATTCTGAAGGTCACGAAGTCGCGGGTCTCAATCAACTCCGAGCGGATGGCCCTGCCGGTGTAGGCCGTGTACGTGGCGTAGAAGATTTTCTCACCGCCATCGGTGAACTCCACGAAGCGTGCATCCTCGATTCCATTCGACTGTGATGCCAGCACGGGGAAAATCACCCGCTCGCTGATGTCCTCATCCGGTCTGAATGCCAGCTCAACCCGTTCAGCATCCAGCGCCGGCGTTGGACCGACTATTTTCGGCACCGCGGCCAGGCGCGCGGGCGGATCGATGCTGACATTGCCGTCGGCGGCAACAAAGCCGGTTCGGAAGGTGAGCGAGGAAACGTGTCCTTCGCCCACAGCGCGCAGGCTGAGGACGAAGCGCCGGCCGCCAGCGGGTGCTCCCGTCTGATCGGGGTGGCTGACAATACTGGGATTGAACAGCGCCGCCGCCTCGAAGGAATACTCGTGCAGGAAATAGGCACCCACCAGCCGCCGCTGATCCTGCGTGAAGGGAATGTGACCCGCGAAGGCCTCCTCCATCTCGAGCGCGCGCGCCTCGAAGATCTGCAGCAGGTTACGGTGACGCCCGAGAAAATTGTCGAGGACATCCGCCAGTTGTGCAGCGACCGCCGCGGAATCGAGCGCCAGAACCCGCTCGACGATATGGTTCGCGCGCGACTTGTCGGTTGGATTGAAGTCGCGCGGCTCCGTGGCCGGCTTGAAGGGACGCACCACGACGCGCGCGGGGTCGGGGCGCAGATGCAGAGCCTGCCTGTTGAAAAACGTGCTTTTTGACAAGATGCCTCGAAGGTTGCGAGTGAATGTCAGTGGACTTGCACCGGCGCGGGTCGAACCTGCGCGGGCTTCACATAGTTGCCGGCGAATCGAGTCAGCCGGCGCATCTCGGCAAGCGCCAGGAGGTAGGACACTACCGATTCCCCGCCGTTGTTCTCATTGGCGCGGTCCGGATGCAGACCATCGCAGCAACTTCCGGTTCGCGGATCAATCAGCGCAACCGACAGGTCGTTACCGCCGAGAAACCATTCGAAGGCGCCAGCGGCAGTGGCGCGCCACTCGAGGTCGCCATCCACGCGCCAGGCGGCCAGTGACGCGGCGATCGTAGCTGCCGCTTCGAGTGGTTGCTGGTCGAAGGCGCGCGGGCGCTGGCGTTTAACGCCGAAGCTGTGTGAGCCAACGGGTCGAAAGTAACCTGCCGCGCTCGTCTGTATGGACTCGAGCCAGCGCAGCGATCTCAGTCCCGCTGCGATGTAGACGGGCGTGCCGGTAGAGGCACCCGTAACGATCAAAGCCTGCGGCAATCGAGCGTTGTCGTACGCGAGCTCATCCTCAAACCAGACCCAATCAGGCGTAGCAACAGATGACAGCATGGAGATCAGCCTGCCGGCGAGCAGATGTTGAATGTCCGCCGCGAAGACATCCTCGGTGAAAGCAGTACGGAAGGCTGCCAGCCCCAGAAGCGCGAACGCCCAGGCGCGCGGCGAGTGAAAGCTCCCCACGGCCGGAAGAGCTTCCTTGAACAGTCGGCCTGCCCAACGCCGCCGAGAAGGATTGACGTCACTTCGCACACATTCACCGAGGGCCCAGAGAGTGCGGCCGTGGCTGTCTTCGGAGCCGGTCGCTTCGAGCCAACGGCGATCGAAGCTCATGAAATTGCGGAACCGGCGGGTATCCGGGTTCCAGGCGTGTTGGACGAAGGCCGCGAATCGGGCCGTCAGCGTTTCGGACAAGCGCTCCTCGCCCGGCGCATTCAACGCGCAGGCCAGCAAAAGTGCCCGGGCGTTGTCGTCCACGCAGTAGCCGTGTGACCGGTCGGGTACCGAATGGACGGCATGTTGGAACAGGCCCGTATCGTCACACATGGACAGAAAATGCTCGAGATTCATCTGCGGCGGAATCTGGCCGCCAGCGCGGGGAATTCCTTCGCTTTGCCGCACTGTCAGCTTGCCGCGGCTGCTCCTGGTGGCCCGAGCGAAGGTGGCGAGATATCGTTCGGCCGACCGCTGCCATGTCATGGAGCGGCTGTGCGAATACGCTTCCCTGCGCAGCTCGTTCCGCCGCGCATCATCGGTCAGCAACGCCGCGATCTCAGTCCCGATCGCCATGGAGTCACCAAATGGAACCAGTACGCCGCGCCCCTCGGCAAGCAGCTCGCGCGCGTGCCAGTAGGGAGTCGAGACCACCGCCTTACCTACACCGAAGCTATAGGCCAATGTGCCCGAGGTCATCTGGGCTTCATTCATATACGGCGTCACGTACACATCGCACATCGAGATGAAGTCAACGAGCGTGGCCTGATCGACGAATTGATCCAGAAACAGCACGTGATCGGCTATGCCGAGATGCGCGGCGCGCGCCTGCAGGCCAGTCCGATAGGCCTCCCCTTCGCTGCGCACGAGATTGGGATGGGTCGCTCCGAGCACGACATAAACGGCATCGGGACGGCTCGTGAGGATGGCGGGCATGGCCTCGATCACGCTCTCGATTCCCTTGTTGGGTGAGAGCAGACCGAATGTCAGGATGACCGCTTTGCCCGCGAACCCGTGGCGCAGCTTCGCTGCATCGGGCTCGACGAAGGCGCAATCAGGAATACCGTGCGCAATGACCTCGATCTTTTCCGCCGCGATGTCGTACACGGTATTGAGCAGTTGGCGGCCTTTCTCAGCCATGACAATGACTGTGGAGGATGCGTCGGCGATCTGTCTCAACACCCGCCGCTGTGCGGGGCTCGGCGCCGCCAGTACCGTGTGCAGCGTCGTTATGACCGGCACATTCAGATTCGTCAACAGACTCACAATGTGGCCGCCCGCTTCGCCACCAAATATTCCAAACTCGTGTTGCAGGCATACGACGTCGAAATGTCCCGCGTTCAGGAACTGGGCTGCACGGTGATAGTCTTCGAGTCTCTCGTCGTGGATCTGCAGACGGACCGTGGGCGGATAATCGTAGTGGCGATCACCGTCAGTCATCGCCACGATGGCGGTGTCTGCGGCCCCGCCCGAGGCGTAGATTGCCTGCTGCAAGTCAGTTGTGAAGGTCGCGATTCCGCAGCGACGCGGCAGAGAATTGCCGATGAATGCAATCCGGCGAGTGGATGTCAAAATAGGGGCCTCCGCGGGCGCCTCGTTTGACGACCTCCCTGACTGTACGCCTAAAGCGTGGTGCACCTCTGTGCGCCAACGTACGTTGCATAAATACGTCGGCGACTTATGGTTTGTAAGCGTGTCGGGACACAGACGGATCGAGATTTGAGGCTCAGACTAGAGTAGTGGCACTTCACCATAATTCTCTGCAGCACATAGCCTCCTCGATCGGGGGTGATTCGCGGCGTGGATCTTCGTTCGATACGAGCTTGGACCCAACCCGTGTTCTGATCGTGGATCACGCGGAGTCGAGCGCGTCGCTGGAGTTCCTACTGCACGAATTGGGCTATTGGACGACGCGCACCGCGTCAAGTGGCGTAAGTGCTCTGCAGATCGTGGAAAATTTCTTACCGACCGTCGTATTACTCGCCTTGCAATTGCCGGATATGAGCGCCTACGACGTCGCGTGGCGCTTGCGAGAGCGGATCGGGCTTCGGCAAGTGCGGCTGATCGCACTCACGGGCGACTATGAGTACATCTACCGGGATCTGGCGCGCCGTGCCGGCTTTGAGCGATTTCTCGCCAAGCCTGTCAGCGGCCCGGTACTTCGTACGATTCTGCGAGCCGACCTCTCCTAGCATACGAACCGCCGGTGCCGCCTGATGAAAGCAGCTCGTTTGTACGGTCCCGCACAGAAGAGAGTACAGTCATTGCCTATTCGGCACGGCGCTTCCGCTGCTGTCAGGCACTATTCTATGCCGGCGACTCAACGCGACCCTCAGCAAAACCACCTGCTCGCCGCCCTATCGGCCACGGAGCGGGAACGGCTTTACCCACACCTGCAGCTCGTGCCCATGCCGCTGGGAAAAGTGTTGTACGAGTCCGGCGATGTCATGCGGCACGTATACTTCCCTACCGACTCCATCATTTCGCTGCTTTATGTGTTGGAGGACGGCGCTTCGGCGGAGATTTCCGTCGTCGGCAACGAGGGGCTCATTGGAGTCTCGTTGTTCATGGGAGGCGAGACCACCCCGAGCCGGGCCATCGTCCAGAGTGCCGGATCTGCGTACCGGTTGATCGGCCAGTTGCTCAAGGAAGAGTTCCATCGCAATGGCGGCATGCAACTGCTGCTGCTGCGCTATACGCAGGCACTGCTCACCCAGATGGCGCAAACGGCGGTCTGCAACCGGCATCACTCGGTGGACCAGCAGTTGTGCCGCTGGCTGCTGCTGTCTCTCGACCGGCTGACATCCAACAAGTTGAGTATGACCCAGGAGCTGATCGCCAACATGCTGGGTGTACGCCGTGAAGGCGTGACGGATGCCGCCGGCAAGCTGCAGAAGCTCGGCGTCATTCAGTACGCCCGCGGGCGGATTACAGTGCTGGATCGCCCGAAACTGGAAAAACTGTGCTGCGAGTGTTACGGCGTGGTCAAGAAGGAAACTGACCGCCTGCTGCCGCAGCGCGCGCCCCTTTAGATCTCATCGTCGTTGTACTTGGTGGCCCACCGAACGGACGCGCCGGTCCCGCCCCATCATAGTGGTGCCGCGGAATGATCCGCTGCCGTGAAAAAACTGGAGAGTCTCCGTGCCTCAACAGCCCAGGAGACCTGCGAAGAACCTGCTGCTCGCCGCTCTGTCCGCGGCGGATCGACAACATCTGCTGGCGCGTTGTGAGCAGGTCGAGCTGGCCTTCACCGAAGTCCTCTACGAGCCGGGGAAGCCCATCCTGCACGTCTATTTTCCCACCGAGGGGTTCATCTCGCTGATCACTCCGATAGATGGGCACCTCGGCCTGGAAATCGGCCTGGTCGGTAACGAAGGCATGCTGGGAGTATCGATGATACTCGGCGTACAGGCCTCCCACCTGCAGGCTCTCGTCCAGGGAGCCGGCTCCGCGTGGCGAATGGAAGCGGCGCGATTCTCCCGGGAGCTGCGCCACAGCGCGAGCCTTCACCAAGGGTTAAATCGCTACGTGTATGTGGTCCTGGCCCAGCTTGCACAAACGGCTGCCTGCACGCGCTACCACCTGGTGGAGGCACGCCTGGCGCGCTGGTTGTTGATGACCCGGGACCGGGCGCGCTCCGATGATTTTCACATCACACACGAGTTTCTCGCCTACATGCTGGGCGTGCGGCGCTCGGGAATCACCCAGGCAGCCAACTCGCTGCAGAAACTCCGGCTCATCCATTACAGGCGCGGCAGTATCGAGATCCTCGATGGGCGCGGCCTCGAGGCGGCTGCCTGCAGCTGCTATGCCGCTGATACAGCAAGCTATTCCACGGTGTTGGGATAAAAAACGCGCAGTATCCGCCGCGCCGAAGCCTACGCTGAAGTTAGAAGTTGCTCGGTGCGGGAGCGGACGCAGTGCGCAGCAGGACCGCAAACTCACTTCCTCGCCCGGTTCCGGCGCTTGCGGCAGTGACGGTGCCGCCATGGAGCTCCACCAGATCGCGGACCACTGCCAAGCCAACACCGAGTCCCGCTGCCGAGCGCGGATCAGCCGGGCTTCCCTGCTCGAACAGATCGAACACGTGCGGCAGCACTTCCGGGGCGATTCCGATTCCGGAGTCGCGAATCCGAATCACCACCTGATTTTCCCGCAGATGCATCCAGACCGCCAGTTCTCCACCCGCGTCCGTATAACGCGAGGCGTTGGCGATCAGATTCACAAACACCTGCTCGAGTCGGCCAGGATCTGCCTGGCACCAGACAGGGGCAGCGGGCATGGAAATCGTGAACCGTTGATGCTTGTGGGAGATCTCGGCGTCGAGTGTGTCAACAGCGTTCCGCAGGACGGTGCGCAGATCGACCCTCTCGCACGTCAGGACGAGGCGGGCCTGAGAGAGTCGCGACACATCCAACAGGTCGTCCACCAGCCGCGTCATTTGGCGCACTTGGCGCTCGATCATGCCGCGCGCACTCTCATGCACAGCCGTGTCCGCTGCCCGACTGCCGAGGAGCACGAGCGCATTTTTGATCGTTGCAAGCGGGCCACGCAGCTCATGGCTCACGATGGCCAGAGTTTCGTCTTTGCGACGGTTCGCGGCGACCAGCTCATCGAAACGCGACTGCTTACTGCGAGCCGCGCGCATTTGCCGGGAAATCCCGTTTTGGAGTACCGCGCCCAGCAGCTTACCGGCGTAACGCCGCCGAATCTGCTTATCACTGCGGCTGTCGCCCGTCTGGCCGTTTCCGCTGTCCATTGATGCTCCTGGTTCCGCAGAAGCGCAAACTGCGCCATGGGGCGCAATTCTTCTGTGCGGTGGGAGACATACAGGTGCCACTGTGCGCGGTATCGCGCACACGAGACTCGGTCGCGGGTGCAATCTGCACTGAAGTCGAGCCGAAGCCCGGTCACTGCCCCAGCGTAACCCGCATGCGGTTATCGTCGGAGACGCGGTCGATGAGTTTGTTATAGGGATCGATGCCCGCTTCGAAGGGCTCGCCATCCACCGTGATCGTGATGCTGCTGTCGCCATCCGGTACGGTGCGCTTTGCCAGATATAACATCTTTTGATGCTGCTCCTCGCCATCCGGGGCGCGCCCAAATACGCCCACATCGATCGGATCTCGCATTTTGGCCGGCGTTTCCTTGCCAACACCGTCGACGTACATCTTACCCACGTGTAGCTCGAGAGTGACGTCGTACTTTCCATCGGGGCGCCGCTTCGCCGCCGCCGAAACGATACGGTTGTCGAACAACGTGATTTTCTCGAACAGGTCCTCGATCAGCGGCGACCAACCAGGTCCCGCGTCCTGACGCAGGTCAGCGAGGAATTCGCGAGTAGTCGTATAAGGAGGGAGTTGAAAGGCATTGTCGTGGTCGAAACGCGCCAGCGTCTTGTCGACCAGGTCCTCGCCCAGGTAGTCCTTCAGGGAATACATCACCACAGATCCCTTGCGGTAGTGAATGTACTGTTGATTCTCCACCAGCGCGAGAGGCATTTCCTCCACCAACTCGCCGCTGCGCTCGGACAGATAGCGGTCCAGCTCGTACTTGAGGAATTTGCGCATCTTCGCCGGGCCGTACTCATGCTCTTGCACCATCAGCGCGGAATACTGCGCGAAGGTTTCATCGAGCATCGTGACACCCTGCAGATACGCGCCGATGACCTGGTGTGCCCACCACTGATGCGCGACTTCATGAGCCGTAACATAGAACACGTAGTCGATGTCTTCGGGGTCGCGCAAATCGGCAATGAAGCCGATCGACTCTGAGAAAGGCACCGTGTTCGCAAAGCTTTGGGCGAATCGCTGGTACCCCGGGAACTCCAGGATGCGCATCTGCCGGAACTGATACGGCGCATAAGCCTTGCTGAAGTGCGCAAGTGACTTGCTGCTCGCGTCGAGCATGCGATCGACGTTGTAGCCGTGCTGCGGATCGTAGTAGACCTCCAGCGCGACGCCATTCCATTTGGCGCGCTTCACGGCATACCGCGCCGACTGGAAGGAGAAGAAATTCAGGATCGGCGTGTCCATCCGGTAGTGAAAGTACCGGCGTCCATTGGCCGTCCACTCCTTGTCGAGATAGCCGGGCGCCAGGGCGATCTGCCCGGGCACCGTGGAGATCGTCGTTTCGAACTTCACCCAATCGGAGTCGAACCCCACCAGACTGTTGCGGCGCGCCGCCTCGTCATCGATCTTTGGCATGCGTGGCACGGGGCCGAGACCGTACCTGCGGCGCTCGTTCCGATCCTCGAGCTGCCCCTCTTCGCTGTATCCAAAATGCGGGAAGTTGAGACTATCGATGAACGTGCCGTTGTCGACGACGTGGGTATCGTCAGGCGTGTTTCTGAAGCCGCGACTCAGATAGCGCAGCGTGAAGTCGAAATCCATGGAGGCGCCCGGCGCGAGCGGTTGCTCGAGCCGATAGATGGTATATCCGTGGATCCGATCGTCGCTGACCACCGAGTGCCTGGGAAACTTCACTTCCACGAGCTCCATGTCGACCGGTAGTCGCATGTGAAGGTCGCGGATCGGCACCGAAGTCCGGTTGATCATCCCGTAGTGGCCGCGCACCTCGAGATGGCGCTCGTGCGGGTAGATGTCCATATCGACTTTGACATCGACGATGCGCGGCTGGGGAAGATCCTCGTACTGGCGATAAAGCTTCTCGTAGCTGGCGGCACGCTCATTCGCCAGGTCACCCGGCACATAGTGATTGATGACATTGGTGTTATAGAAGATCCACGTGCCGAGCCCGGCAAACGCGGCCAACGACAAAGCCAATATCAGGCGTGGCGGTGCGCCGAAGCGCTGGCCCGCAATTCGCGTACGCTCCTGCCAACCTTGCGAGGTTCCTCGAGACCAGTACAAAACGGCAACAACCATCATGCCGACCGCGAGGCAGGCCCAGTACGCCTGAAACCACAAGTGGCCGGCGAGGAAATGACCGTAGCCGTTCATGTCCGAATAGCGTGCTTCCGGCGCACTGCCGTAGTTGTACAGGTGGTGGTCAAAATGCAGCTGGGTGAGCGTAATCCTGCTGACCAGAAAGATCACAGTGAGCAAATACCCAATAAACTTGTTGTTCGCAATCACTTGCAGAAACAACATCAACGCACCCACCAGCGCAAACTGAAATGCGGTCAGAGCGATGTTTGCGAGATACAGGCTCGGCTCGAGGTGATGGTAGCCGCGGATGAGCTGATAGACGGCGCATTCGATGCTGCCGGCCAACAGGAATATGACGATGACGGCCGCAAGCGCCGCGAGCTTCGCCATCAGTGGGATCCAGTCCGAGAGCGGAAAAGCGTCAGTCACCTCATTGATGCGCGCGCCACGCTCCCGCCAGACGAGCTCGCCGGCGTAGAACGCAACGATGATCACCAGCAGGAAGTTGTAGCTCCCATCCATGGCATCCATCATCAGATGGGTGACGGGATAGACCTTGGTGCCGTAGATTTCGTTGGATTCGGCCGCGAAGCCACCCAGGTTCATCAGCCCAAAGGCCAGCATCACCAGGAAGGGAACGCCGAGCACCACGCCACGAGTGTCAAAGCGGGCTAGTTTCAGGAATTGCAGAAAGCGGGCGGTGGCGTCGGAGCGTAACGTGACGGTGGGGACTGCCACCGGCCCACGGGCCGAGGCTGGCGCCGCTCCAGGACGAGCCGCGTCAGGTGCAGCCGCGCTCGAGCGCCGCCGCCGCCACAAGCGCAGCGGCTCGCGGTCCAGCCGGAACACAGCCATGGTTACCGCCAGCAGCGCGGCGCCCACGGCAAGCCAGATCGCGCGGTTGGCCAACAGCATCCCGGCCACCTCGGGCACGCGCGTATTGCGATCGTTGGCGGACCAGTAGCGCGTCACCACATCGAACGCGCCCAGCCCAAACGGATCAATCAGCGCACCGAGTGTCCGATGATCGATGCCGTTGCCGATCAAGGTCATCGCCACCTGCCACAGCACGAAGAAGGCGATCACACCAACGTAGGTACCCAGCATCGAGCGGGTCAACGTCGCCAGCAGGAACAACAACGCCGCGGTGAAGAACACACTCGGCAGTACAAAAACCGCAAAACCGTAGCCGTAGGCAACGTAACTGGTGTCACCCAATCGAGCCGGGTCAACCCACGGCATCAGAACGCCGAGGTATATCCCCAACGCAACGACAATCAACACGCCCACGGACGCCATATAACCTGCCGCGAAGCGCCCCCCGAGATACGCTCTGCGTGAAACCGGCGTAGCAAAGATCATCTCCGCCATGCCAGCGTCAAAATCTCGTAGCGCCGCGCCGGCAACAAACACCGCGATCAGGAACATGCCGCCCACGGTGAAGAACGACAACATCTGCACTACAACGTACGGCGCGTTCCGGTGCGTGTTGCCGATTCCACCACCGATCCGGATATGGTCAGAACCTGCGGCGGCAAACGCCAGCGCTCCGAACGCGATTGCGATTACCCAGAACAGCGGACTCTTGAGTTGCTGACGCAGCTCGAAACCCAGAACCGCCCATAGCATGTTGGCCCTGAACATGGCAGTGAGCGCTCAGGCTGCAGATTTGAGGGCCGCGTGCTGCCGCAGCTGTCCGAAGTAGACGTCCTCCAGGTCGGGCGCGACAGCATCAAAACCCTCGTCGGGCCGGCTGTCGGCGAGTACGTGAACAATCGTTTTGCCACTGGCGAGACGCGTGGATAGCACCGTGAACCGGGCCTTGTAGTCGTCGATGGCGGAATGCGCAACCGCGCGCCGCCAGACGCGCCCCTCCAAAGCACTCATCGCTTCAGCAGGCTGGCCGCTCAACAGTACGCGTCCCTCCGAAATGATCGCCATGCGCGGGCACAGGTCAGTGACATCCTCCACGATGTGTGTGGACAGGATAACCACCACATTCTCGCCAATCTCCGCCAACAGATTCAGAAAGCGATTGCGCTCCTCCGGGTCGAGCCCCGCGGTGGGCTCATCGACAATGATCAGCTTCGGTGAGCCGATCAACGCCTGCGCAATGCCGAAGCGCTGGCGCATGCCGCCCGAGAACGTACCGAGCTTGCGTTTGCGTACGTCCCATAAATTCACCTGCTGCAACAGGGCCTCGACCAAGGCCTTGCGTTCGCCGCCGGTGACCACGCCCTTGAGCACCGCGAAATGATCGAGCATCGTCTCGGCGCTCACCCGCGGATACAACCCGAACTCCTGTGGCAAATATCCGAGCAGGCGCCGCGCTGCCGGCTTGTCAGCGAGCACATCCAGCCCGTCGAGTTGGATGCTGCCGCTGTCCGGATCCTGCAAGGTCGCAATCGTGCGCATCAGGCTGGATTTTCCGGCGCCGTTCGGACCGAGCAGACCGAACATCCCTGTTGGAATCTGCAGCGATACGTTTTTGAGCGCCTGCACGCCGTTGGCGTAGGTCTTCGACAGATCGCGGATCTGCAGCATGAAATACGTCCTGGGGGGGGCTTCCTGCCACAATCATAAGACGCGCTGGAATTGCGCGCCGGCTGATTCGATCAGTGGACCGCGGGACGAGCCGAGCCGAAACCGTAGGCAGCCGGCTAGTCTATTTCAGCCCGCCGCAGCAGATAGTCCAGGCCACCCACCCGGTACCAGCGGTATGCGTAGGCTTCCAGCAGGACGCGATGTTTGCCGCCCGCCCCTGCGCGGCTGTGGTCTTCCGATAACAGGTTGACCAACAAATTGCCGGCTTCCCCCTCGATACCGACAACAAATGACACCTCGCGGGGGTCCGCGGCCAGGTTGTGAAGGAACAGTACCGAGTTGTTACGCCAGTCGTAGCGGATCGCGAACACCGCCGGGTCGCGGGTCTGAACAATCTGAAAGTCTCCCCACCCGATCTCAGGGACTTCCTTGCGCATGCGGATGATTCGTTCGGTCCAGTTGAGCATCGAGTTCGGATCACGTCGCTGCTGGGCCGCGTTCACATGCTCATAGCCAAAAGGCCCGCCGCTGATGAGCGGCGTCACCGGATCGTCGCTTTTGGTGAAGCCGGCCTGCGGCTCGGTCGACCACTGCATGGGCGTACGCGCGCATGCCCGCTCGGGTAGATCGAGGTTGTCCCCCATGCCCAGCTCATCTCCGTAACGCAGGACCGGCGTGCCCGGGAGAGTAAACATCAGGCTGTAGGCCAGCTCGATGCGGCGACGGTCTCCTTGCAGCATCGGCGCCAACCGCCGCCGGATACCGCGCTCGTAGAGTTGCATTCCAGGGTCAGGCCCGAACGCTTGGAAAACAGCAGTCCGTTGTGCCTGAGTCAGCCGACCGAGATCGAGCTCGTCGTGATTGCGCAGGAACTGGCCCCACTGTGCGGTGGCTGGACGTGCCTTCGTAGCCGCGAGCGACTTTTGAAGCGAGCGCGAATCCCCTGAGGCCATCGCGTAGAACAGGTTCTGATTGACCTGGAAGTTGAACATCATGTGCATGCGATCGCCGTCCTTGCCGAAATACTCTAAGTCGGTATCGGGAAGCACGTTGGCTTCGGCGAGGATGATGGCATCGCCCTGCCGCCATTGGAGGAACTCGCGCAGGCTGCGCAGCATGTCGTATTGCTCGGTTGGTCTCACCACCCGCGGACCCTTGGTGGCGATGACGAACGGCACGGCATCCATGCGAAAGCCGGAGACCCCGAGCTGAATCCAAAAACCCATGATTTTGAGGATTTCCGCCTGTACATACGGATTGGCCGTATTCAAGTCCGGCTGAAAGTCGAAAAACCGGTGGAAGTACCAGGCGCGCGCGACCGAGTCGTAACTCCAGGTCGACTTCTGCACGCCCGGAAACACCATCCCGCGGTTCGCGCTGGCGGGTTTCTTCTTCGACCAGACATACCAGTCCCGGTATTTCGATTGCGGATCGCGCCGGGATTCCTGAAACCAGGCGTGTTGATCCGATGTGTGATTCACCACTAGATCGATGATGACGCGAATGCCGCGCTCATGGGCGGCGTGGGTGAACTCCACGAAATCGCCGAGCGTCCCGTAGCGTGGATCTACTTCGTAGTAGTTGGAAATGTCGTAACCATCATCCCGGCAGGGAGAAGTTTGAAACGGCATGAGCCATATGGCGGTCACGCCGAGTCCATGGAGGTAATCCAGCCGGCGCATCAGCCCCTCAAAGTCACCGGTGCCGTCGCCGTTCGCATCCATGTAGGTGGCTACCGAGAGGCAATAAACCACTGCGTTCTTGTACCAAAGGTCGGTGATCACGACTCAGCACCCGACAGCTCGGCAATCACGCCTTCGTTACCTCGCAAACCGAGCTCCAGGATGGGAGTGCCCGAGTCGCGATCCAGATGGGTCGAGAGCAGCAACCGTGCCGTGCTCGAGATGGAGTCCAACGACAACTCGTAGGGGTCCGCGCCGAAATTGAGTGCCACGAGCAGCCGTTGATCCTGTGCTTCCCTGACAAAGGCAAGCAGATGTCCGGTCGTGGCCACGGGCTCATACTTTCCAACTGACAAAGCCGGATGCGACCGGCGCAGGGTGAGTAACCGGCGATACAGTGCGAGAATCGACTGGCGATCCGCATCTTCCGACTGCACATTCACCTCAGTGTAGTCATCAGACACCGGAAGCCACGGCTCAGCCACACTGAATCCGGCATTGGCGGACCCATCCCACTGCATCGGAGTTCGACACGGATCGCGGCCCAGTCCCAGGCCGGGGACGTTTTTCTCAAAGGGATCCTGTACCCGACCCGGCGGGATGGGCACGTTGTCCATACCGATTTCGTCTCCGTAGTACATCGTCGGCGTCCCCCTCAGCGTGAGCAACAACATCGCTGCCACGCGCGCCTGACTGACTCCCACGCGCGAAAGGATACGGGGATTATCATGATTACCCAGCACCCAGTTCGGCCAACCCCCGGGCGGCAATTTGCCCTCATACTCATCAATCAACCGGGCGACGCCGCGGGCATCCCAGGCAGACTGCAGAAGTTGAAAATTGAACGGCAGCTGCACGCCGTCGAGGTTTGACCCGTAGTAGGCAACGAGCCGCTCCACGGGTAGATAGATCTCCCCTATCAGGATCCGATCCGCAAACTCGTCGGTTACGCGCCGCAGACCCGCCACGATCTGCCGCATTTCCGGCCGATCGCTCGTATAGAGCGGAATCTGACTGTGGTGGGGCGGCTGTCCCGGTTGGTAGGCGGGGTTGGGCGGATTATCACGCCACAGATCGTCCTTGATCAGATTCCACAACACGTCCACACGAAAGCCATCAACACCGCGTCGCAGCCAGAAGCGCAACACATCGTGCATGGCCGCGCGTACCTGTGGATTGCGCCAGTTGAGATCCGGCTGCTCCTTCAGGAAGGCATGGTAGTAGTACTGTCCCGTGCGCTCGTCGAATTGCCACGCACTGCCACCGAAGTTGCTCAGCCAGTTGTTGGGCGGGCCGCCGTCGGCAGCCGGGTCGTGCCACAAGTACCAGTCCCGTTTGGGGTTATCCCGCGAGCCGCGTGATTCCCGGAACCAGGGGTGCTGCTCAGACGTATGATTCGGCACATAGTCGAGGATGAGCTTCAGTCCACGCTTTTTGACTTCCAGCATGAGCTCATCGAACAGCGGGAGCGTCCCAAACATCGGATGAATGTTGGTGTAGTCGGAAACATCGTAACCGAAGTCCGCCATCGGCGAGGCAAACACGGGCGCGAGCCACACGGCATCGATGCCGAGCGAGGCGCAGTAGTCCAGCCGCTCCAGGATTCCCCGCAGATCCCCTATTCCGTCACCGTTCGAATCGCGGAACGAACGCGGATAGATCTGGTAGACGACTCCACGTTGCCACCATGCGTAGCTCATCGAACATCCTCGCGGCCCCAGAGCAAACGCGAGAACCGAGTCGATGTTCCGGCCGCTGTAGCCTTTATATACCCCGGTGTGCTATTTAGAAAAAGCTTCATTCTTCAATTAAATACAAGTGGGGGATCACCGAATGAAAGACGGGTCGATCGAGCAGCACAGCCGACGGGGTTTGCTCATGATGGCCGCGGCAGCTGGCGTGTCGCTCGCCACGCCCCGGATGCTTCGCGCCGCCGGCCGGGTAGACTCCAGCAAGGCCGCCACGAAATTCGGTGGTGACCTCGCGACTGTTCGCGAAGCGATCGAAAAACAGCAAGGTGACGCCTTGAAGCGTCTGCAGAATTGGATTGCGCTGCCTTCCATTGCCGCCGAGAGCCGCAACATGAAGGAAGGCGCGCAGATGATGGTCGAGCTTCTGAAGGAGGCCGGCTTCCAGAGCGCCACCGTGATGCCGACTGACGGCCAACCCGGCGTGTTTGCAACGTTGGACGCCGGAGCGAAGCGCACTGTCGGCATGTACTTCATGTACGACGTCAAGCAGTTCGACCCGTCCGAATGGAGCTCTGCGCCCCTCGAAGCCGCCGTTGTCGACCGGCCTCAGTTTGGCAAAGTGCTCATCGGTCGTGGCGCCATCAATCAAAAAGGGCCGGAGGCGACGTGGCTGGCGGGGCTGCACGCGCTCCGGGCCGCCGGCCGCAAGCCGCCGGTCAACATCGTACTGGTGGCTGAAGGGGAGGAGGAGATTGGCTCGCCGCACTTCGGCCAGGTCGTGCATCACCCTGACGTACTCAAAGCACTCTCAAAATGCCATGAGGTCTTCATGCCGTTCGCCTCGCAGTCGCCCCAGGGCAGCGTGGAGATTTCCCTCGGCGCCAAGGGAATGATCGAGGTGGAGTTGGTCTGCTCCACGCAAATGTGGGGACGCGGTTCGAAGGACGACATCCATTCCAGTTACAAAGCTGAGCTCGACAGTGCGGTCTGGCGGTTGGTGAAGGCACTCTCAACGTTGGTGTCGGAAGACGGCAACGATCCGGCGATCGACGGTTGGTTCGAGAATGTGAAGCCTCTGACCGATCGCCAGAAGCAGATCATTGCGCAGAAGGTGGCGGGTACCAGCGAGGCGGACGTCAAGAAGTTGTTGGGCGTTCAACATTGGGTGCGCGACCTGCCGTACCGTGACGCGCTGGAACGGCTGGCGTCCCAGCCCACCGTCAATATCGAAGGCATGTATGCCGGTTACACGGGACCCGGCGGCAAGACCCTCCTCCCCTCGAAGGCTGTCGCCAAGCTCGATTTCCGGCTGGTCCCTGACCAGACGGCTGCCGAGGCGCAAGCCAAACTCCGGGCGCACTTGGCGAAGCGCGGCTACGGTGACATCGAGGTCAAAGTGACGGGTGGCTACAACCCAACACAGACAGACGAAAGCTCGTCGCTGATCAAAGCGTCGATGGCGGTCTACGAGTCGGAAGGCCTGGCAGTGAGTCTGTCGCCGCGTCTTGCCGGCTCCTGGCCGGGCTACACATTCACCGGCCCACCAGTGAGTCTGCCCGCCGGTCATTTCGGCACGGGACATGGCAGTCGGGCGCACGCACCGGATGAGTACTACGTGATCGAGTCGAACAATCCGGCGGTGCGTGGAATGGCCGAAGCGACACTTTCATATGTCCGGCACCTGTATGCGTTAGCGGCTGTCTAGCCGGCGTAGCGGTGTTTGGGCTGAGATGAACGGCGTCACGAGCCGCCGGCCGTCGCGTCCTCCGGCAGAATCATCGCCAATCCCTGTGTCAGACAGGCCAGATAGCCGTTGTCGAGCAGGTTGCGGTGACTCAGGGTGGCACACTTCGGTACACCGTTAGTGTCCGAGATGAACTGAATGTTGACGGCATCCGTGCTCAGCACGAGTGTCTGGGTTTCGAGCAGCTCGGCGAGCTCCGATGCGACCGGCGGTACCAACAGATCGTCGAAGTTGAGCATGCCCGCTGTGCGCTCAGTGCCGAGGCGGATTGCGTATTCCAGCAAGGGCACCCCGTCGGAACGCCACCCGCCCGGGCAGCAGAGCTCCAACTCCGGAACGACTTCCCGCAGCATGGCGATGGAGTCGCTGTTCTTGCAACGCGGCGCGAGAATCAGCGCTCGGCAGTTGACTTTTCGCAGGGCGTACTGCAGCTCGCCAACGCGATCGCCGGGGTTGATATCCACGAGAACCAAACCCGCTTTCGCTGTCGCATACTGGGTCAGCACCCACTCCGCGCAATTCTGGGACCAGATACCAACACGGTCGCCGCGCTGCAGGCCGAGACGCTGCAGGCCACAAGCCAGCGCGGTTGCCTTGGCATGCAACTGTGAGTACGTCCAACGGATTCCCTGATGAGGGACGATCAGCGCCTCGCGTTTTGCATTTCGCGCCGACGCCGTGTCGAAGTAATCTCCCAATGTTGATTCCATGACAGCACGAGTCTCCTCGCCGCGTACCTGATTCAGGCTGTCCACTTGCCCACTCCCGGAATGACCGTCCAGGTCGCCGTCGAATGCACGGCGATTGCACCGCTGAGCGCGTGCACGAAGTCACACTCGGTAAAAATCAGCGAGCGTCCCTGGTTGCGAACCGTGGCGCCGATCCTGATGTCCTCGGCCCCGAGGGGCCGCATGAAGTCGATGTTCAGGGACACCGTGGCAACGTTGCGAAAGTCGCCGAAGGTTCCCATGATGGCGATGGCCATCGCCGTATCGGCACAGGCCATCAGTGCCGGGCCGGACACTGTGTTCCCCAGCCGCATCAGCCGCGGATTCCGCGGCAGCAGCACAACTGCCCCCGCGGGTGAGCACGCTTCGACAACCAACTGCAGCGACTGAATCCACGGAGCGATTTTTTCCGCGAGCAGCTGGTTGGCTTCTGTGATACCGAAGCCCCGGCGTACCGGCCTGGCAGGAAAGTTGGATACCACCTGGGACAGACTCATTGTATTCTCCACCGCTTCAGGCGAAACCCAGTACGCCCGGGATGCACACGGCAAGCGTGCCCCCGGCCACCACACAGGCGGCAGCTGTAAACAACAGCGCCTCCAGCGCCTGTTCTGCACGCACAACCGCCGACTTCACGTTCTCAATCGATTTCATGGACAGCTTCCTCATTTCATTCCGGTTAGAACCTTTGGGGCCCGGCTCGACCGGGCAGGCGTGCAGGATGGCAGTGGGGCTGCCGGAGTTCTGTCAACCGGGTGACACAAGGAACGCGGGGAACCTGAGGGCACTAGGGTGCCCGGGCCGACGAGCGATCAGGACTCGCGAATGAGGGTTTCGAGGCAGCGGACGTTGGCGACGGTCACGTTACCGCGCCCCAATTGAATCCAGCCTTCCGATTTCCAGGTCTGCAGGTGTTGATTCACAATCTGCCGCGACACGCCCAGGAACTGCGCGAGCTCTTCCTGTGAGATGGCGAGTTTGATCCCGGCCGCGGTCGTGCGCCCATGCAGCTCGGCGAGGCTCAGCAGGCGCTTCGCGATTCGGGCCGGCACACTCAGCAGTGCAGAGTCCTCCATCAACTGCGCGGTCCAGCGCACACGGGTGCACAGCAGTCTGATCAGGTGTCCCGCCAGCTGCGGCTCGGTGCCCAGCAGGGAAACAAACTGCTCACGCTGGATGATCGACAGCTCGGTACGCATCATTGCGGTTGCGGTCGCCGTCCGTGGCATACCGTCGAGCAGGGCAATCTCGCCGAACGAATCTCCCGGCCCGATGATGTTGAGGAAAACTTCCTTGCCGCCGGGCCGGCTCGCGCTGATGCGCACTCGTCCGCTCACTACACCGCACAAGGAGTCTCCCGGGTCACCGCGCATGAAGATGACACCTCCCGCCTCATACACACGGCGGCGTCCCAGGGCGGCAATCCTTTCCAGTGTCGCTTTTGGGAGTCCACGGAAAAGATTGTCGCGTTCGATCACGGTCTTGGCGGTGATGGGCAAATTGGACCTGCCTGACTGCGGGAACATGTAGACCTGTTGGAGTATAGTCCGGCCTCCCCGGGAGGTGAGTCCAACGTGTTTTCTGCCCGAGCATGGATCGCCTCGTGCGTCCTCCTTACGTGCTGTGTGCTGCCGTTCCCGGCAGTGGCGCAGTACGCTGTCGAGCAACAGAGCAGTGTCTGGATACGGGCGCTGCTGGACGTGCGCGCCGTGGATGGCGGTCCGGCTCCGAGCTGGACCGACCGCGGACCAGGAAAACTGCGGTACGGTGGCAGTAGCGCCCACGGTGGTTTTCAAAGTTCTACGCGCCTCACCCTGTCCCAGGCCGCGGTGCAGATCGGTGCATCTCTCCCATGGCAGATCCGTGGCCAAGTCCAATTGAATATGGAGCCAGACATCGCCGACGGCTATCACCCCTGGCTGGTAGAAGCGTTCCTACGCAGGGAATGGGCTGATAAAGGCAGTGGCTGGGGACTACAGGGCGGCGTGATGCACCCGCCGTTTTCGCTCGAGAACGTGGGTCCCGCGTGGCTGCCCGAATACTCGATTTCGAGCTCCGCCCTGAACAGTTGGTTGTGGGAGGACATCAGCCTGGCGGGTGTCGAGGGCGAGTGGTGGCACACGACCCGATCGGGGATCAAGCTGGGCGCCCTGGCAGGAGCAGGGTACGGCGCTGACCAGACCGCACGACTGCTGGCGCTGCGTGGCTGGGTACTGGGGGACACTATCGGCGGGATCAACGGCAATCTCGCATTGCCGAATCGTAGCGAGCGCACCGATATTTTCAACGAGCGGGATCAGCGCCCCGCCGTATACGGCTGGCTCACTGCAGGTGACGAGGGAGAGATTGTCTCGCTCAAACTCGGGTGGATGGACAACCGTGGCGATGAAAGCGCGCCGGGTGTCTGGCATACCCACTTCACAACAGTCGGTCTCGTGCTGCACCCCATTCCACATATCGACCTGATTGCGCAATACCTGGACGGTGTCGCGAGGGTTGCTTCCCCTCCCAACGACAGTTCGTTCTCCGCGTACTACACCCTGGCCTCCTATCACTACAAGCAACACCGAGTGAGTCTGCGGTACGACCAGTTCCGCGTCCACGACCTGGACGGGGGCCCCTCATCTACGAACGAGCACGGCGATGCCGTGACGGCCGCTTACATGGTTCAGTTCGGATTGCGGCACCGCGTTGCATTCGAGCACATCTGGTTGTATGGCCACCGCAACGTGACAGGCTCGCTCAATCCGACACCGGACGGATGGCAGATCAGCTATCGCTTCCGCTACTGAAAACCCAAGAGCCCTGCGTGTACCGACATAACTTTCTGCGCATAGGAGTCATTGCCCTTGCAATGATTACAGCGGAACGGCTCCATGCCGGCGAACCCGCGATTTCCGGCGCGGTGACCAGCGTGGACGGCGCCCCGGTCACCGAGGCCGTGGTATTCGTGCAGTCGCCCGCTCCAGAGCTGGACAAATCCCGCCCCATGCAGGTGATCGATCAAATCAACAAGACGTTCGTGCCGGGTCTTCTACCCATCGTCGTGGGCACAGCGGTCCGGTTCCCGAATCACGATCAGATCCATCACCACGTGTATTCTTTTTCACCTACGAAGACGTTCGAGCTGCCGTTGTACAAGGGCGAGGCTGCGGCCCCGGTGCTTTTTGACAAGGTCGGCGCGGTCCGGATCGGCTGCAACATCCATGACTGGATGTCCGGGATCATCCTGGTGGTGCCCTCACCGCACTTTGCAGTCACCGACGCCTCAGGCCACTTCGTCCTCGAAGACATGCCCGGCGGCACATACACACTGGTTGCCTGGCATGCGCTCAGCAAACTGAAGCCCGAAGAAACTGCACAATCTGTCCAGGTGGGCACAGCGACCACGAACGTGACTTTCAAGCTGCCCCTGTCTGCGCCCAGACCTCGACCTGCGATGCACGGAAACCGGGTAGAGCCGTGAGGTGGTGGACCGGCCGCAGCCTGCGCACACGGATTTTTGTGGCGTTCTCGGTGCTCATAGTCGCGGTGCTGCTGGCAACGCTCGGTTTGACACAACTGATCGTCGGGCGAGATGCGGGTCGTACGCTCAGCCGTGAGCTGCGCACCACGGGGCAGGTCTTTGAGAGTCTGCTGCGCGAGCGTGCGACCCGCCTGCAAACCAACTCAACGCTGCTCGCCAGTGACTTCGCCCTGAAGCGCGTCTTCGCAACTCATTTCGACCCGGCGAGCTACGATTCCGAGACTCTGGCCTCCGCGGGCCTGAGTTACCGTCAACGCATCGGAGTGCAGCTCGTATGGATGACCGATGAGACGGGCAAGGTGCTTGCGGCCTCGCCGGGGGAGGAACGGGTCGGCCAGCCGCTCGCCGATTTTGCGCCCCTGAAGCAGGCGCTGGCGAATCAGGCCGCCGCGACTGCGGTGGTGGAAGTCGACAACGAGTTGTTCCAGATGGTTGCAGTCCCGGTACTCGGGCCGGATGTCATCGGCTTCCTGATGTTGGGCCAGGCAATCGATGATCGGGTCGCCTCCCGCCTGAAGGAAGACACCCACTCGGATGTCACGTTCCTGACAGACTCGACCGTCTTCGCATCGTCGTGGCCCACAAACGATCGAGCTCACCCCTACTCCACGACCACGCTCACAGCATCGTTAGCCGGGATCCGGCAACACAATCCCAGGCTGCTGACCATCGGTGGCGAGCGCTACCTTTCGCTCGCGATCCCCGTCGACGCGCATCTGGAGCAGCCGCTGTATGTGCTCATTCAGGGCTCTTACGATCGGGCGCTGGTACCGCTGCACACCTTACAATGGCGTATCGCCGTGATCGGTACGATTGCGTTGGCCGGCGCTCTGCTGTGCGGGATTCTGCTGGCTGGAGGGATCACGGGGCCGGTCCGACTCCTCGTGAATGCCATGCATGAGATTCCGCGTGGCAACCTGCGCCATCGAATTCAAATCGACCGTGATGATGAGATCGGCTTCCTCTCGCGTTCCTTCAACGAGATGGCCGACGGCCTGGAGGAGCGGGAGCACATCAAAGATACCTTTGGCCGCTTTGTATCGCGTGATGTCGCCGAAGCCGTACTCAGCGGCCAGGTGCCACTCGCAGGCGAGCGTCGCGAAGTCAGCATCCTGTTTCAGGACATCCGCGGGTTCACCGCCCTGTCGGAAAAGCTCGACCCGGTCGCGTTGCTGCGCCTGTTGAATCAATTCTTCACCGAAGTCGTTGCCGCCGTCGAAGCCGAGGGCGGCGTCGTGAAGCAGTTCACGGGTGACGGCGTGATGGCGCTTTTCGGGGCTCCACAAAGTCGCACGGATCACACCGAGCGTGCCGTCCGCGCAGCCCTCGGCATCGTCTCGAGGCTCACCCAACTCAACGTGCTGCTGCAGAAAGAAGGACTCGCACCGCTGCTGATTGGTATTGGTATTCATACCGGAGACGTCGTTGCCGGCCTGATCGGCCCGGACGAGCGCATTGAATATGGTGTAGTCGGAGAGCCGGTGAATCTCGCCAGCCGCATCGAAGCGCTCACGAAGGAGCTCACGGCCACCATCCTGGTGTCGAAGGAAATTGCCGGCCGACTGGGCCCGCAGTTCGTGTTGGGTCGCACAGCACTACTGCCCGTCAAGGGAAAATCACGGCCCGTGGAAGTGGTTGAAGTGCTGACACAGCAGTGAGGCTGGGCGGGCACTATTGCCCGCCCAGCCGTCACTCGAGCTCAGGGGTCGCAGCTCACTGGCGTGGTGGACAGGTTGGGATCCGTGCACAGCGGCCCCAGGTGCGAGTCCGGGTCAGGCACACTGATCATGGCAAACGGACCAGCCTTGTGCTCACCGTTGAACGGCGTAGGAGCCGCGGGGTTGAAACCGCACGGCGCGGCGTCTTCCGGATTGTTGAACCAGAAGCCCACGTGGAACGTGTTGGTGGGCGGCAGCTTCACGTCCGGATCGAATCCAAAGATCTGATCCAGCAGAATGGTGCTGATGCGCACGTGGCCGCGATCACTGTGCCGGGGGATCTCGATATCGGACTGATACCAGGCGAGGCCGAAGCTGCCCGTGAACTTCGGATCGGCGCTTCCCGAGGCCAGGAAGAAGCTGTTCTGTACCGTGAACAGGTCAAACTGCAGGCCCGGCTTGATGCCGTCCAGATCGAGAATCAACGTGTCATTGAGCTTGCCACGAACGATCGTGGCACGCGCCCGCGGTTCCTCGTTGTAGTTGCCGCGCAGGCATTCGAGAGTCTTCGGATTGGGGGCGAGATTGAAGCTGATCACGTTTCGCTTGTCGTTCCCGTTGACGATGCCGGCCATCGCCGAAGCCATGTTGACGGCAGCGAGCACGCCCAGCACGGCCGCACCGAGCTTGCGTGCCGACCGATTGCTCCCGTATTTTTCAGTTGTCGTGGTCATTGATTTATTCCTTGGTTGAGAGGGTCTGTTGGTGTTCGAGTAGAACCAAGGATGGCAGGAGCGCCCGACGCGCTCTGTCAAGCTATTGACACAACGGCGGATTCCTATCGGAACAGCGAAAGGTCTATTGCGTTGGCCATCGCCTGATAGCCGGCATCGCTCAGGTGGGTGTTGTCATCGCTCGCATAAGCCGGCAGGAGCCGCGTGGGGTCGCTCGGGTCGCGAACAGCCTTGTCAAAGTCAATCACGCCGTCGTACGCGCCGCTGGTCCGGATCCACTGATTGACCGCCTGACGCTTCACTTCGTTCTCTGGCGTGAAGAATCCAGGAAACGTACTGCCTTTGTTCGGCGTCAGGGTGGCACCAATGATCTTCACACCCCCGACATGGGCGCGTTCGATCATTTGCCGTAGCCCGATGATGATCTGATTGGCCGTCACGGCCTGATCGGGTACCCCGGCCACGGTGGGAAACACGATATCCACCAGCCCCAGATCCAACACCACGTGCGTGACACCTGTGAGAGCCAGTACATCACGATCGAACCGCGACGAGCCGCTCGGTCCGCAGAAGTCCCACAGCAGGCGGCTGCAGCCAATTCCCTCATTCAGCACCGCAAGTTGCGCCGGGCGGCCGGGAGAATCCAGCCTTGCGGCCAGGTCGTCGGTCCACCGGCGGTTGCCATCCACGGTGGAACGGAAACTCGTGGTGATCGAATCGCCGACTGCCACGACGGCTCCGATCTTGAAGAGTGGTTCAGCTTCCACGTCCACGAGCCAGAATCGGGACAGGCTCGTCTGCGCCGTCGGGAAAACCACAGCACTGGTGAAGTCCCCAGGCCCGGAGATATAGGACGTCTGATCGGACGACTCGTGATAGGTGGCCGGGCCGGTGTTGTTAGGGACATAGATACTCACCGAAAGATCGGCCAGCGAGGGAACATTGAGTGCGACTGGGTCGCTGAGTGCCACGGCGCCCGTGGGTATGGAAATAGAGGTCTGTCCGCTAAACGTCAATGTCCGATCAGAGCCGGCCAGGATGGAGGCTCCATCCGCATGCACAGCCACATGTGCCGTACCGACCAGCAATGGCGCCGACCCGTATGCGTTGGACAACCTGACGCGTATGCGCTGGCCTCCCGCACTGATGTGCACCACGTGGCGCACAGTTTGGTTCTCAAATGTTTGCGGGGCCTCCAGACCTGAGCCGGGCGCCATCGGCGCCGCACTCCAGGTCGCTACCCATCGGCTGACAGGTGGCGCCACTGCCGTTTGCTGCGACCATGCGCTCAGACTCGTCGTTGTGATTGTGATGACAATGGCCGAACGAGACAGCAGCCGGCCGATTCTGCGGATGACCTGTTCCATGGCTCTTGACCTTGCGTATCCATACGATGTCGGGAGTCTGCGCGTCCTGTGGGGGCGCCGATGGAGCCACCACGCACAATTCCAACAAGGCCACCGCTTTCACCAGGGTCTGACACTGCGCCCGCGCGTTAGTAATAATGAGTAATAAGAAGCAGGCCTGTCCCTACGACGACAACACCGATCGCTTGCGCGAAGCGCTCACCGGCCGGTGCGAGACGTTCGATGGTCATGGCCACCGTCACGACGGCCATCGCACGCAGGTCCATGACTCCGACGACAAGGAGAATCCCCATGAGACTCGCACAACACTTAACGCAGTAAAATCCGAGGCGTATGCCGTGTCGCCACGCGGTGGCAGCGTTGGCCGGCAACACACGGCCGCGGCCGGGAACCTCGCGGTAGCAGGCGAGCTGGCGCGCCTTCCACCCGGTAAACTGCAGACAACCGGCGATCAGAACGACCACACCGACCGCGATCGGTACGGAGCGCGCCAACACCGGGTGTTGCATCTCGATCGCCGCCAGCGCGACGCCGAGCGGGAAGGCGGCTATTCCGAACAGAGTCCAGACGAGGTAGTAGCCGCCGCCCACGAGTGCGGTCAACCAACCCAAGCGCGTGCCACTCACCCCAACGCGCAACTCGCCGCCTATGCGGCCGCGCATCCCACCGCGCATGCTGCCTGCCCGATCGCCAGTGCCGCCGCCACCCATATCGTTCGCCCGACAGCCCGACGAGCCGCATGTGATGCCGACGGCCTGGCGGTAACGCCACAACATCGGCATCAGCGACGGCAGCATCATCGCCACCATCATCGCGACCCACATGCCCATGAACGAAGCTGCGGCGCCGGGCCACGTCTGCCCCGGCATCCGCATCCACGCCATCGACATCGTCCAGCCGCCGGGCATCGACATCTCGCCCATGGCTGACATGGAGGCGCACCAGACAATCGTCACCGTCGCGCTAGCGGCAAAGAGCAGCGCCGAGACGCCGAAGAAGGCACGCTGTGGGGCACAAGTGTTCATAGCCGCCTCAGCGGTTGCCGTACTCATCGTTACGACGCCACCAAACGCCCTTCTCGTTGCGCCCCAGGGGAGCACGGTCGAGCCACTGGTACATGCCCCACAAGCCATCGAGCCCCCGCGAAAAGGAGGAATAGGTGTGATAGACGACACCGTCCTCAATCACGAATGCGCTCAAACCAGGTCTGTCGCGCGTGTAAGTCGGCACGTCGGTTTCCGTCATGGCCGCCAGGATCTCGACAGGTCCCTCACCGCCACGCAACTTCCAATCCTGGGCTGTTTTCCCTGCCAACGGCTGACCGGTGGCCGGCTCGCGCCGGTAGTTGTAGTCAATACCCCCCTCGCGCTGTTGCTCCTCCGTGAACAAGACGTTGAAGTCTGAGTTGAAGTCACTGCCGAACGAGGAAGCCCAGGGGAACGTCCAGCCCATGCGCCGTTTATACGCCTGCAACTTCGGTAGCGGCGCCCGCGACACCGCTGAAAGCATGACGTCGTGGTTCGCCAGGTGAACGGCGAATCCATTAAACCCGTCTGCAATTGACGAGCAGGACGGACACCCTGCGGTGTAATCCACACCGAACATGAAGTGGTAGATGAGGAGCTGCGAGCGCCCTTGGAATAGGTCTGCGAGGGACGCTTTCCCTGCGTCGGTATCGAATTGGTACTCCTTATTGATGGGAACCCACGGCAGTTCCTGACGCCGCTGCGCCAATTCGTCCCCGCGCCGAGTGAGCTCCTTTTCGGCCGAAAGCAGCTTGAGACGGGCCTCCAGCCACTCCTGGCGTGTCCCGGTTACATGCTTCGTCATTGATATCTCTCCGCGCCTTTGTGATGCGATAGTTTTAACGCCTGGCGCGCAGAAGATGGGAGTTACAAGTTTGGCGGGATTCCGATGGACTCATTGATCACGGCCGCAGGGCGTGCCCTGGCCGCGGGTGACCCCCTCGGCGCATTGAACCGGATCGCGCTCCGAGACGACGCGCCAGCGCTGGCCCTTCGAGGCATTGCCATGGCGCAGCTCGGCGAGCTCGTTCGAGCCAGGGAACTGCTGCGAAGTGCCGCACGCGCTTTTGGCCCGAAAGAGATCGTCGCTCGCGCTCGATGCATCGTTGCCGAAGCCGAGATCGCGCTCGCGTCCCGGGACCTGAGCCAGGCTGCAAAAGCGCTCGACGCGGCCCGCGCAACCCTCGAGGCGCACGGCGACCGAGTGAATGCGGCCTACGCGCGATATCTGCAGATCAGGCGCCTCCTATTGATAGGACGAGTCGACGAAGCTGAGCACACACTCGCCAAGCTGGACCCCACTCTCCTCCCTCCCGCGTGTCGGATCGCACACCAGTTGGTGATCGCGGGAATAGCAATGCGGCGCCTCCACACGAAGGAAGCGCGCGCCGCGCTTGCACGGGCCGAACGAGCAGCGCAGCAAGCTCGCATCCCAGCTCTAACGGCTGAGGTCGAGAACGCCCTCCTCGTCCTCAACACGCCCGCCGCGCGACTGTTAGCAAATGGCGAGGAGCGACTTCTCCTCCTCGACGAAGTCGAAGCCCTATTAGAATCGAAAGCATTCGTGGTGGACGCTTGCCGTCATGTCGTGCGTGACAAGGGCAAAGCGATCTCGCTCGCCAAGCGTCCGGTATTGTTTGCGCTTGCACGGGCGTTAGGTGAAGCGTGGCCGGGAGACGTTTCGAGAGACACTCTCGTCGCGCGCGCGTTCGGGTTGAAGCTCGCCGATGAGTCGCATCGCGCTCGGTTGCGAGTCGAAATCGGGCGACTCCGCGCGGCGCTTCGAACAGTGGCCGACGTAAGCGCTACGAAGCGGGGATTTGCTCTCGCGCCGCGCCGCGCGAACGAGGTAGTCGTAATGGCACGCCCCATCGAAGAAAAGCATGCAGGCGTGCTCGCTCTCCTCGCCGACGGTGAATCGTGGTCGAGCTCTGCCCTTGCGCTGGCGCTTGGGGCGAGCCAACGCACTGTTCAGCGGGCGCTCGACTCACTTGCGGAAACGGGCAAGGTCCAGTCGTTCGGGCGGGCGCGAACCCTTCGTTGGCTGACCCCGCCTGTGCCGGGATTCACGACGACTTTGTTACTCCCACCGCCTTACGCCGATTGACTAGGATGCCAACATGAAACGCACAAACGCAAAAGTTGCCCGCGAATACGGTCCATTCCCGGGCGCTGACAAAGTGGCTGGAGTCACCTACGACGGTCAGAGTGTCTGGTTCGCCTCCGGCGACAAACTGAACGCCTTTGATCCGGTAAGCGGGAAGCTGCAGCGCTCGCTCAACGTTGCCGCACACGCCGGCACGGCATTCGACGGCAAATATCTGTATCAACTCGCCGAGGATCGCATCCAGAAAATCGATCCCAACACCGGTGAGGTGCTGCACACGATCCCGGCGCCCGGCGGGGGCGGCGACTCGGGGCTCACGTGGGCCGAAGGATCGCTCTGGGTCGGGCACCATCGGGCGCGGAAGATCTATCAGGTCGACCCTCAGACCGGTGCAATCCTGCGCACCATCGAATCGAACCGCTTCGTCACCGGCGTCACGTGGGTCGACGGAGAGCTTTGGCACGCCACCTGGGAGGGTGACGAGAGCGGCTTGCGGCGAATCGATCCGCAAACGGGCCAGGTGTTGGAACAGCTCGACATGCCACCCGGCACGGGAATTTCAGGACTCGAGTCCGACGGGAAAGACGAGTTTTTCTGCGGCGGCGGCAACAGCGGGAAGGTGAGAGTTGTCCGCCGACCGAAGCGCGACACCAAAGACTAAACGGAGGGCGCGACCGCGGGCAACGCACCCGGCTGTTCTCGCCGCGACTCGAGCGTCTTTGCAAATGCGGTGAGGTATCTATCCGCCACACTGTCCCAGGAGTAAGCCGCTTCGATGCGCGCGCGGGCTGCAAGATGCTTGTTCTGCAACTGTTGGGGACTCTCGAATGCGTCCCGGATGCATGCCGCCAACCCGACCGGATCGCCCGGGGGAAACAAATAACCCACATCCGGCGTCACCATATCCGGAATCCCGCCGGTATTGCTGCCGATGACCGGTGTCCCCATCGCCAACGATTCGAGGACCACCAGCCCCTGGGGCTCGAGACGCGATGGCACGACTGAGATATCCGCCGCCGCCACATACTGTCTGAAGCGCGCATCGCGATTGTTGATGAAGCCGAGGAAGCTGACCGGGAGGCCGCGGGCCGCTTCCACCATGGCACTGGCATACGGGTCCGTGAAGCTGTCGCGTCCATCGAACGAGCCGCTCAACGAGCCGATGACGAACACCTTCAGGTTGGGAATTTTCCCGGCCAACAGCCGGATGGCCGACAACAGCACATCGACGCCCTTGACGTGCGCGATGCGGCCCGTAAACACGGCGACAAAATCCTCAGGATCGATATTCAACGATTGACGGGCGGACGCTTTATCCAACGGGGACCACGAGCTGAAATCCACACCGTTCGGAATCGTTGCCACCGCAGCGGCGGGCATCGCATTCTTCAAATAGCTGCCGAGACCGACGGTCAGTGAGGCGGAACGGATGAGCTTCTGTTCGATTCCTGTCACGAGGCGGCTGTAAAGCTGGCCCCGCCAGCTCGGTTTGCGCTTTGCTCCAACGCCGCTCGCGTTGTCGGAGCCACTCTGCGGCAAACTCCAGACCGGTGTATGCGCAGTGTAGGCGCCGCGAATGCCCTGCAGCCGTTGCAACAGGAACCCGAGCTCCGGCGAATGCATATGCACGACATCCGCCTGGGAAAGATCTATTCGGCCTGCAAGTTGGTGAGCGAAACGGTAACTGCGCGACCAGCTTTGATAGATCGCGCTGGCGCGGCTCGGTGCGGCTCCCGATGTTGCCGCTGCACCCGGTGGCGGCGGTGGCGTCAGCTCCACGACCCGAATGGCCGGATGAAGCAGCGAGCGGCCGCCCTCGCTCCGAAAGTCCACCAGGGTGACCTCGTGGCCACGCGCCGCAAAGCGATTCGACAGCTCACAGGTGACGGTGGAGACGGGCCCCATGAGCGGCGTGCCGATGGTACCGCTCGTGGCTACCTCGATAATTCTCATTATTTGGAGATCATGGCGGCTCGGGTGCGCCGGCAACAGGCATGGACTTCACGGATTCAGCATCCGGTCACCATTCGAAGCGTCGCGCATCCGCGCGCCACGGTAGGATATGAAATAGAACAAAATTGCGAGCCGCACGGCTCAACATAATCTTCCGGAGCGTTATGTCCCGCCGACTGTTGATGCTCGCGCTCGACAGCATCGATTGGTTTCTGGTCAATGAGTGGGCCGCCGAGGGTCATCTGCCGGTGTTGCGACGGCTCCTCGCCGATTCCCGGCAGCTACTGTGCAACCAGTCAAATCGCGCCTTGCCGGGCTCGGTGTGGACGGATATTGCGACCGGCGTTTCGGCCGCTACTCACGGCTATGTTGACCTGACGCATCTGACACCCGGGAGCTACGGATCCGATCGTATCGATGCGAGCCGGCTGTCCGCTGTGCCGTTTTATAAGGTGTTGAGCGATGCCGGAATTCGCTGCGCCATCGTCGACTTTCCCGTCGATTACCTGCTGCCGGACTTCAACGGGCTGCAGATCGTCGACTGGGGTACCGAATTCAAGCTCGGGCGCTTTGAGGCCAGTCCTGCGGGACTAACGGCTGAGCTGGGCGCCGCGTACGGAAGCCATCCGCTGACGGACTACGACCGGACGAGCCTGGGGCTGTCCGACCTCCTCGCCCTCAAGCACAAACTCACGCGAGGAATCGAGGTGAAGCGGCGCTTCGCCGTGGATCTGCTACGGCGACGCGAGCACGACTTCGTTTTCTATAATTTCGCCGAGCTGCACAAGGCGGGGCACTTTTTCTGGAAATTTCACGATCGAACGCACCCGGATTTCAGCCGTGAGGAGCCGCAGCTGCAACATGCGCTGCGCGAAGTTTACGAGGAGATGGACCGGGCGATCGGCTCAGTGCTGGAGCAACTCGGCAGCGATGACGATCTGCTGCTCGTGACGGACCGGGGCATGTTTGCGGACTATCGGGGCGATCACCTCATGGAGAGGGTGTTGCTCGGGCTCGAGCTCGCCGTGCAGCGCGGGCGCTCTCACGAGAATCGCACGGAAACCTGGCGAACGCGCCTGCTGACCCAACGTGACACCCGCAAGGCGCTCCGTTTCATTGGTCAGAAACTCCTGCCGGAGTCGGTCCGCCAGGCCCTGCTGCCGTTTCATCGAGCCGCGGTGGGTGAATCGGCCCCCCTGGATTGGCGCAAGACACAGGTCTATGCCATGCCTGCGGTAGGCAACAGTCACTTGCGGATCAATCTGGCCGGCCGCGAGCCCTTGGGTGTCGTCACACCCGGCGCACAGTTTCACAGCGTGTTGGCAGAAACTACCGCGCAATTGCGGGCGCTGATCAATCCTGCGACGGGCGAACGAGCCGTCGAGGAGCTCTACTTCCCCTCCACGCAGCTCCAGGGACCTCGCTCATCCGAGCTTCCTGACATTGCCATTGTCTGGAATCCGAGCTCCCCGATCAACGCGCTGTCATCGCAGGCTCTCGGTACGATCAGCGGGCGGCCCACCGAAGGACGTACCGGGAATCACCGACCGGACGGCTTCGCCCTGTTCAGCGGCCCGTCCTACTCAGCGCGTGGGTGCATCGCGAACGGCGACCCGAGGCAGATCGCACCGGCGATCCTGAGTCATTTCGGCGTCGCGCCGCCCGCCCACTATGAAAAGCTTTCCCCTGCATTCGACGCGCAGGACCAGTGGAGAGCTGCGTAACTCAGTCTGTCACCGGCAAGCTGACTGTCGCGCGAAGTCCGCTTTCCGGACGATTGCGTAACGTGACGCTGCCGCCGTGATCCAGGGCGACAGCGCGAACGGTGGCCAACCCCAATCCGATGCCGCCCGTATCGCGGTTGCGAGAATGTTCCGCGCGATAAAAGGGCTCAAATACCTGTTGCAGCAGCGGCTCAGGAATGCCTGGACCGTCATCGTCGATCTCCAGAATACATTCGCCTCTCATGGTTCGCAGGCGTAAGCGCGCCCGCTGCCCATATTTCAGGGCATTGTCGACCAGATTGACCACCATGCGACGCAGGGCGATCGGATCACCCGTGAGCGTGATCGCATCGCCCGACTGCAACGTCACGTCGCGGCCGATGTCAACCTGGTCATCGACCACGCTTTCCACCAACAGCCGGAAATCCAGACGCTCGCGCTGCGCGGCCAATGACCGGTCGCGGATGAAATCCAACGCCGCGGAAATCATCGACCTCATCTCGTCGATGTCAGCCGTCACCTTCTGATTCAAGGGGGCCGGCAGATCATCCAGCCGAAAGGCCAAACGAGTGAGCGGGGTTCGCAGATCATGCGCTATCGCGCCGATCATGTTGGTGCGCTCCTGCAACAGTCGGTTGAGCCGCGCCTGCATGGCGTTGAATGAGTCCACTGCAGACTGCATCTCGGCCGGCCCCTCCCGGGGCAAAGGCGGCGCACCCGGGTCGTTGCCCAACCGACGGGCAGCCGCGGAAAAATTGCGGATGGGAGCTGACAGTGCACGCGAAAACATCCAGGACAGCGGCAGGAGCACCAACAACCCCAGCACGAACAGCCACATTGCCTGCTGCTGAAGGCGCGTCGGAAAGCTGTTGACGACGCTCTCCATGACACGCCAGCGTCCATCAGACTGTTGATATCCCGCGACGAACCCCTCGGGCAGAGTCGGATCGGGGTCCGGGCCGCGGCGCGCACCCGCGGTCACAAATAAGCGCACCCGATCCAACGGCACACGCAAACGGGAGGCTAACATCCGGCGCAAGGCAGCGGATGCCGCAGGGTCAGTGTCGGCAGGTCCCGTAGGCGCGACAGCGGCATCACGCAAGATCCACTGGTCGCTGTGGCCCCACGCGTCTTCCCCGAATTCAAAGCGCGGACCGTTGTCAGGTGGCGGGCCATCCCCCGGCGGCGGTGCGCGCGGTGGACCTCCCGGCGAATTCTGAGGCGGGCCTCCAGGGGAATCCTGCGGGGGACGGGGTGGACCGCTGCCGAATTGGTCACGGCTCCCCGCTCCCGGGGGCAAGGGCGGCGGCTCGGCACCGCGCAGTTGCCTCGCGACCAGCGACAGACGCAGCGGTGTAACTTGCAGTGGCAGACTGTTGATGAGAAGCGCGAGCCCGATGAGCTCAGCGACAACGAGAGCCGCAATCATCAGCAGAAACGTGCGCGCGAATATGGAGAGACTGAAGCCGTCGCGCAGCAATCTCACAGCCGCACGACCTTCGGCAGCAGCATGTAGCCTTCGTTGCGAACCGTACGGATCAACTCCACATCGGTTCGACCATTGAGCTTGCGTCGCAGGCGGCTGATCTGACTATCTATGGCGCGGTCATAGACTTCCGCATTGCGGCCGCGAGCGATGTCGAGCAGCTGATCCCGGGTCAACACTCGCTGCGGGTGCTCAACGAAGCTGCGCAGCAGGCCAAACTCACCATCGGAGAGGTTGATGAACGTCCCCGACGGATCCCGCAGGTCCCGCCGCAGAACATCCAGCCGCCAGCCCGCGAACTCATAGCGACTCCCCGCCTCTCTCTCAACACTCTCGGCGGTATTGCGCCGTCGCAGCCGTGCCCGGACCCGGGCGAGCAGCTCCCGGGGATTACAGGGCTTGGCAAGATAATCGTCCGCGCCGACTTCCAGGCCGATGATGCGATCATTATCGCTGCCCAACGCACTTAACATAATGACTGACGGACCACCCGGCACGCTCGCCAGTCGCCGCGCTGCACTCAGGCCGTCCTCTCCCGGCATCATCACATCGAGAACGATGAGGTCCGGCCGTTCCGCCTCGATCGCTTCCTGCATCTCCCTTGCATTGGCTACAGCGTTCACGCGGTAGCCGTGCCCCGCCAGAAAGTCCGTGATCAGCTTGCGAAGTTCGGGGTCATCGTCCACTACGAGAATCAGCGATTGCAGGTCCATAGAGGGAGCGCGGGCCGTTGTTCCGTAAGGAATATCACACCAATGTACGCGGCGTTTGTCAGCTCTGCCACGTAACGACACGAGGCGACAACGGCCAGCCACATGGGCCACCTAGAGTCGCTCCGCACGACAACTCGTCCTTCAGTCCCCTCGAAGTCCCACAGGAGCGCAGCCGCATGAGTCACCACCCGCCCGACGATCACGACCTGGGTCTCCAGCATGATTTGCGGAAAATCGATCTTCAGCTGCAGCAGCGTCGGCAGATGATCGGCTGGCTCCTCTCGGGCAGCGCCGCGGCCGTCGTAGCGGCCTGTGGCAGCGGCTCGGGCACCGGCTCCGCCAGCGAAAGCGCCTCCAGCAGTTCCAGCTCCAGCAGCTCGAGCAGCAGTTCCAGCAGCGCCAGCTCCAGCAGTTCCAGTTCCAGCAGCACCTCGACCGCCTGCATTGCGGACCCCCAGGAAACCAACGGCCCCTACCCGGCCGACGGATCCAATTCGGCGAACGGCAGCGTCAGCAACATCCTGTCCTCCAGCGGAATCGTCCGGAGTGACATCCGCAGCAGCTTCGGCAGCTCAACTACAACAGCACAGGGCGTGCCCTTGAGTTTGACACTGACCGTGGTGAATTCGAATTCCGCCTGCTCGCCGCTCGTCGGTTATGCGGTTTATGTGTGGCACTGCACGCGCGATGGCACCTATTCCCTTTACACCGTGCCCGCCGAGAACTATCTGCGCGGCGTACAGGTGACGGATTCGAATGGGCAGGTCACTTTCCAGACGATCTATCCCGCCTGCTACTCGGGCCGTTATCCGCACATCCATTTCGAGATCTACCCCTCGCTCGCGTTGGCGACGAGTTATACCAACCAGGTCCTGACCTCTCAGATGGCCATGCCGCGCGACATCTGCTCTGCGGTTTATAGCGGTGCTACGGGTTACAGCGCGAGTGTCTCCAACCTGGCGGCCGTCACTACATCGAGCGACAACGTCTTCAGCAGCAGCAGTGCGGCACAGATCGCCGCCCAGACCCCATCCTTGTCGGGCACGGTAGCGAACGGCTACACCGGCACGATTCAGATCGGTGTTGCGGTGTGAAGCTGACAATCCCAAGACCGACTACCGCTGCCTGCGCGGCCGTTTTGGTCGCCATGCTGGCGGCGGTCAACTTCCTGGCCCATCTCGATGAACCGCGCGGCGCCATCTGGGACGAGAGCTACTACCTCACCGCGACGCAGCGCTATGAGGACGGAATCGCTCAGTTCGCAAGCCACCCGCCCCTCGGACTCATGTTGATCGCGGCAGGCGATGCGTTCCTGCAACCCAATCGCGACCTCAACACGGAGCCGTTGGCCCGCGAGAAGAAAGTCGACGGCAGCGCACTCCCCGCCGGCTATTCATTCATGGGTGTACGGCTCGCATCCGGACTGTTTGCCGTGATCGGAGCGGTCCTGTTCTTCGGATTGATGTACGCACTGACGCGCTCACCCCTGCTGGCGTTGGTCTTCAGCAATCTTTACCTGTTCGAAAACGCATTCATCACTCAATTTCGAGCCGCACAGCTGGACGCGTTTCAGACAGCATTCGCGCTGGCGTCATTGTTGCTTTTCGTTCGCGGCATTCAACGGCGCGGGCGCAACTCGCCTGAGATCGACTTCCTGTTCGGACTGGCCTGTGGCCTGGCGGCGATGGTCAAGCTGAATGCGATCGTGCTCGCCCTGCTCGGCGCGATGTTGATTGGCCAGCGTATGACAACGGCCTGGAGTCATCGCTCCGCAACATCCCTGGCGCTGCGTGCCGCACGCGACGCAGCTACGATGAGCTCAGGGTTCGCGCTGGCGGTCATTTGCGTCTTCACGGTGCATGTCACGGTGAGTCCGCATCCAATGGATCCAAGCAGCGCGGCCGGCAAAGCCGACGGACCGTTTGTCACCCCGACCTACCGGGAATACCTGGCAGGGCTGCGGCCGTTCTCTCCCGAAGTTGTCCTCGACGCCGCCCGCGACTACGGGCGGTACATGGTCGCGGACTTTGAGGGGACGGGTCGAGTTGACGCGAATGGCTCGGGACCGCTGCAGTGGCCGCTTCAGCACCGGACAATCAACTATCGCTGGGATTCCGACGGCACCTACACCTCGTACATACAACTCGTAGGCAATCCGACCAGCTGGCTGTTGGCACTGCTGGCACCCGCCGCCGCTGCCGCATTGCTCCTCATGCACCTGAAGCAACCGATTGAGTCGAGTGACCCTGCACGCCGGACACTGATGCTGTTTTTCCTCATCGACTATGCCGCGTTCATGGTCGTGCATCTGGTCATTGGGACCCACCGCGTTCTTTATCTCTATCACTACTTCCTGGGCCTGCTACTCGCGTTCTGCCTGATTCCCCTGCTGCTGCAGGAGGCGGTGGCGCGATGGCCCGGTCTCGGCCGTCGACAAACGGAAGCGCTCGCCACGATGACTGCGCTCGTGCTCGCGGGCTTCATCTTCTACTCGCCGCTCAGCTTCCACCATCGGCTCACCAAGGGCCAGTGCGAGCGGCGCAATCTGGTCCAACACGTTGTGGAGTGCCGAACATGAAGAGGCTGTGGATTCTCGCGCTGCTGGCTGTGTCACAACTTCCAGCCGGTGCCTGGGCGCAGGGTGCCGTGGACCCGGCAGGCTCCGGTCCGATTGTCGCCGCCCTGAGTTGGATTCAGGGGACCTTGCTGGGCAACGTTGCCACCGCGGTCGCTGTGATTGCGGTGGCCATGGTCGGCTTCCTGATGTTGACCGGCCGGATCAACTGGCGCATCGGGGCAACGGTCATCCTCGGCTGCTTCGTCCTGTTCGGCGCGGCGACCATCGTCGCCGGCATCCGGGCCGCCGCCGGTTGATGACCTATGACGAATTTACAGCGCGCGCCGATCTTCCGGGCCATGACCCAGCCGCAGATGTTCGCGGGCGTCACCTACAGCTTCTTCATCATCAACGGCGTCGTGACAACCGAGGCTTTCCTCGTCACGCGATCGTTCTGGGCGTTGGTTGTCGCCCTGATGGCCCACGCCATCGGCTACCTGGCGTGTCTGCACGAGCCGCGGATCTTCGATTTGTGGCTCACGCGTGTCAGCCGTTGCCCGCGAGTGCGCAATTGGGCACGGTGGCGATGCAACAGTTACTCTCCGTGAGGCGCTCATGAAGTGGACCGGATTTGCAGCCTGGGCGAAGCGCGAACAGCGCGCTGGCGATCGATTGCCGTACTCGCGGCTCGTGAATGACAGCACTGTGCAGCTGCGCGACGGATCGCTGCTGCAGTGTGTGCATCTACGCGGCTTCTGCTTTGAAACCGCCGACAGTGACGAGCTCAACCATCTGCAGCAAGCGCGCAATTCGGCACTTCGCGCCATCGCGCATTCGCGTTACATCATTCACCATCACATCCTGCGGCGGCGCGTGACGGTCGGCGTTGAATCAACTTACGCCGATCCCCTGTGTGCCGATCTCGACCGCCGCTGGCAGTCGCAACTCTCCGCTCGGCGATTGTTTCAGAACGACCTGTTCATCACGCTGCTCGCACGTCCTCCCAAAGGTAAAGCGGGCGTCCCGGAAAAGTGGCGGCGACGGACTGGCCGTGGCGCCGCGGCCGAAGCCCAACTGGCACGCGACTTGCGGGCACTGGAAGTGACCTGCGAGGCTCTTCGCACCGCGCTGGCGAATTATTCTCCGCGTTTGTTGAGCTCCTACGAGACGCCAACCGGCCAGTGTTCCGAACCGCTCGAGTTCCTGTCCGCCGTGTTCAACGGCGAATTGCGGCCGATGTTGAGCGTCGCTACAGACGTTGGCCAGCATCTTCCGTATCGGCGCGTGAGTTTCGGATTGGAAGCCATCGAGCGCAAAGGCCCCGGGTCTGCAAAGGACTTCGCGGCGATCCTGTCGCTGAAAGAATATCCGTCACAGGCCACGCCGGGCATGCTGGACGCCTTGTTGCGGCTCCCGTATGAGTTGGTCATTTCCGAAAGCTTTGCGTTTGTGGACCGCCAGATCGCACTGGAGCGCGTGTCGCTCGCTCTGCGCCGCCAGCGCGCAGCGGATGATGACTCCACTTCGCTGCGCCAGGGCCTCAGCGAGGCCAAAGATGACCTCGCGGCCGGCAATTCGGCCTTGGGTGAGCACAACTTCAGCCTGTTGGTACGCGAGACCTCCCTCGAGCTGCTCGATTCGGCTGTAGCGGAATGCGCCTCCACGCTCGCGGATCTGGGCGCGGTCGCGGTGCGTGAAGATCTGGCACTGGAGCCGGCCTTCTGGGCGCAGTTTCCAGGTAACGAATCCTACAGCGCGCGCCAGGCGATGATCAGCAGCGGCGCATTCGCGTGTCTTGCCTCCCTGCATTCGTTTCCGACCGGGAGCGCCGTGGACAACCATTGGGGGGCGCCGGTCACCACGCTCGAGACGACTTCCGGAACACCTTACTTCTTCAACTTCCATCGAGGCGATCTCGGTAATTTTACCGTGATAGGCCCCTCGGGCTCGGGGAAGACCGTGGTGTTGAACTTCCTCGCGGCACAGGCGCAGAAATTCAGTCCGCGCAGCGTCCTGTTCGACAAGGACCGCGGCTCGGAGATCTTCGTACGTGCGATCGGGGGACGGTATGCGAGCCTGCGTGCCGGAGAGCCTACTGGATTCAATCCGCTGCAGTTGCCCGACTCCGCGGCGAATCGGGCGTTTCTGCGTGAGTGGATGTCGCGCCTCGTCTGCAAGCCGGGACAGACGCTCAGTATTGAAGATGAGGCCGTCATCGCCTCGGCAGTCGAAGCCAACTATCTGCAGGCGAAATTGCACCGGCGCCTGCGTTACTTCCGGGAATTGCTCGCCGGCCATCGCCGGCCCAGCGCGGGCGATATCGCCGCGCGGCTGGCTCCATGGTGCGGTGATGGCGAGCACGCCTGGCTGTTCGACAACGCCGAGGATCGGCTGGATGCCGGGGCTGCGACGCTCGGTTTTGACATGACGGAGTTGCTCGACCAACCCGTGCTGCGCACGCCAACCATGCTGTACCTGTTCCATCGGGTGGAAGAGCGGCTCGATGGAAACCCCGTCATGATCCTCATCGACGAGGGATGGAAAGCCCTCGACGACGAGGTGTTCTCGGCGCGCATCCGCGACTGGATGAAAACGCTGCGCAAGCGCAATGCAATCGTGGGCTTCGGCACACAAAGCGCCCGCGACGCACTGGAGAGCAAGGTATCCGCCGCCATCATCGAGCAGTCAGCCACGCAGATCTTTACCGCCAACCCGCGGGCGCGAGCCGAAGACTACTGCGATGGATTCGGCTTGAGCCCCCATGAGCTGGAGCTCATTCGAACCCTGCCGGCACAATCCCGGACCTTTCTCGTCAAACAGGCGCGAGCCAGTGCCCTCGTGCGCCTGGACCTGAGTGCCATGCCCGATCTGGTGATTGCCTTATCCGGTCGCGAGACGACTTTGCGCCGCCTCGACGAGTTGCGCCGCCGTAGAGGCGATCACCCAAGCAACTGGTGGACGGCGCTCACGGGCGTTGCGTATCCGGGGTCAATGGCTGCCGCGCCGATGTCCGCCGCGGATATTGCCATTTTGCGCCAGGCTGGGGCGGCCACTTCGAGCGTACCCGCGCCCTGGTTGCAGGTGGTCAAGTGATGGCGTGCACCGCATTGTCGGGCAGCGCGGATATGACGACGTCCTTGGCGAGCGGCTTGGCAAGTGTCGATTGTCAGCTCGATACCGCAGTAACCGTGGCATACGGCCGTTTCTTCGGCCACGGTGGGATGTTTTCTGTCGCTCTCACATTGACGCTGACGATCTATGTCGCGGTTGTGGCCATTCGGCTGCTGACCGGACACACGCATCTCACCCTCCATGCGATGACACCTCGCGTTCTCGCCATTGGACTCGTACTCACATTTGCGACAGCGTGGCCCGCATATCAGACTGTTGTGTTCGATCTGCTCTCGCGCGGTCCCGACCAGATTGCGGCGGCCTTGTTAGGCAACTCCGGGGGAGCCACGCATGCCTTTGCCGAGCGCCTGGACGGGATTTTCGATCGCTTCATAAACCTGGCGCAAGCGCTCGAAAGCAAGGGCCAATCGGGGCAACTCGCCGCTCGCTGGGTATGGGCCAGCACACTGTTGCTGATGCTGTGTACCGCGGGCCTCGTGCTGGTAGTGAAGGTCGTAATGGCCGTGCTGCTGGCGCTGGGACCGTTGTTTATTGTATTCGCACTGTTTGACGGCACCCGCGGCCTGTTCGAGGGTTGGCTGAAAACCTCGATCGCCTTCGCGCTGGCGCCACTGCTGATCGTCATCGGGGGTGTCGGGGCGATCACGATCCTGGCGCCGATCTCAGACGCACTCCTCGATGACCCGGCCGGACTGTCAACCGATTTAAAGCCTGTATTCATGCTGTTCATGGGAACCCTCATCTATGCGGCCACGCTGCTGGCATTGTTCTGGACTGCTATGAGCCTGGTACGACACTGGCGCACGCCTTTCAGCCAGATGATGACATTCCACGGCAGCCGCCTCGGCGCTGCCAGTACACCGACGGTCGCAGTTGGCGCCACACATCATCCGAAACAAAACGCTTCCGCTTCGGATGAGCGAATCGCCTCGCTGTTGGTAGCAGTTAGCAAGGGCTATGCGCCCACGGCCGGCGCAACACGCCTGATTGCCACCGGAGTACGGCCTGAGGCAAGTGTGCAGTCAGGTCGAACCATCGGGCTCGGACAAACTCAACGCATCAAATCTCACAAGCGCGGATTCTCGGGGAGGATCAGAGCGTGAAACACGCAACGACAGTCACTGCTGCCTTCGGAACTGCGCTGCTCGGCTATGCATGTACAGCCACGGCACTCGATTCGCGCATTCGTCACCTGGACTATGACGCGGACAGTGTAGTCAGGCTCGACGGGTGTTTCGGGTTCCAGACCATGGTGGAATTCGGCCCCTCCGAGCATATTGAGAATGTGGGTCTCGGCGATGCATCCCGGTGGCTGGTGGTGCCGAACAAGCGGGCCAACATTTTATTCGTCAAACCGGCATTTCCCACCAGCCACAGTAACATGACGGTGGCAACGGACCGCCACAGCTACAACTTTGAGCTCGTGGCCAGCCCATCGAGTGCCTGCCAACGTGGACTGACTGCTTACAGTCTGCGTTTCCGGTACCCGCTGGATGTCGAGCCGCCCGAACCTGCACCCGCAGCGATCAGCCCGGGAGCCGAGTCCGCGGCAGAAAAGCCGGCACAACAGCCGGAGCCACGCAACACTGCATACACGTTCACCGGCGCCCGGGACAATGTGCCGCAACGAGTATTTGACGACGGGCGCAAAACGTATTTCCGCTGGGCTGAGGGAGTCGGTACTCCGGCCGTCTATGCGGTGGCCAGCGACAAAACCGAAGCGCTGGTGAGCTTCACCAGCCAAGGTGATTACCTCGTCGTAGATCAGATCGCGCCTGCTTATTTGCTGCGACGAGGCAACGCGGTCGCCGTACTTTACAACGACTCCTACCAGTCCCCCGCACTGGACTCCGGCTCGCCACAACCGCACGCGCAGACAAAGGAGCCCTCGCACAATTTCCTGGCCAGGCTGTTCGCGCCGGAGTCATCCCATGCTCGCTGAGCGTATCGAGTCTGGACCTGACCCGCGCAGCGCCATGACGCGGGACGAACTGGAATTCGCGACGCGACGCGCAGCGCCCGAGGTTGGCCGGCACGGTCGCGGGTCAGACAAGATCGTAGTTGTCATTGGCGCAATCGTCGCAGTGTCGCTGGGAATGTTGACACTCACGAGCCTTTCGCATAGCCGCGAGAACGTAGCGCCGGCAGTGGTGCAAAGCGCGCCTGCTCCCCCTCCTGCCCCCGCTGTTGCATCAACACCAACCCCGGCGGTTGCCAAAATCACTGCACCAGTGGCAGAAGCTGACGTGAGCCAGTCGCGCGCGCTGCCGATGATTATAGACAATACAGGACCCGTGAGCTCCGGCAGCGGTGACGCCAGGAAGGATGCGCCAACGGCCGGCACCGCGGCACCTGCAGGCCTCAGCTCGGATGAGATGTTTGCGCAACGGACAGGAAACGAACAACCACCCACCACGCACGCCGTTGCCTTGAGCGATCCCGGCCAGATCATTGCACAGGGCACCCTCATACCCGCGGTGTTGGAGACCGCACTCAACTCCGACTTGCCCGGATTCGCGCGCGCCATCGTGAGCCGGGACGTGCACAGTTTCGACGGCAGCCGGACACTCGTGCCACGGGGCAGCCGGTTGATCGGCCAGTACAAGAGCGGGCTGGCCACCGGTCAGAGTCGTGCATTCATCATCTGGACGCGGGTACTGCGCCCCGACGGCGTATCCGTTCAGCTCGGCTCACCGGTCATGGATGAAAAGGGTGAAGTTGGATTATCCGGTGATGTCAACAGACACTTCTGGCAGCGGTTCGGCTCATCGATCCTCCTGTCCGTGGTGGCGGGGGCCACGAGCGCCATCAGTGACGGCTCCAGCACGGTAGTGATCGGCACTTCCGGCGCACAAAGCGCCGCATCCACAGCCCTCGAGGCCGATTCGAAGATTCCGCCGACCATCCGGGTCCCCCTGGGCACGCCCATCCAGGTATTCGCGGCGCGCGACCTGGATTTCTCCGGCTACGCCATCAGCCACGCGCCGGCGTCCCCATGAGCGCCACCCCGACCGGTAGCTCCCCCGCGACGCATGCGCCGGGCGCGCATGATGTCTACCTGCACAGCTACCTCGAACCCTTCCGTCCCTGGCTCGAGCGGCCGGATGTCAGCGAGATCCTCGTAAACCGTCCCGGCGAGGTTTGGATCGAGCAAGCCGGGATCATGAACATGCGGTGTGTTTCGGTCCCGGCTGTAGATGATGCGTTGCTACAGCGCCTGGCGACACAAATCGCGCGCGTGAGTCATCAAGCAATCAACCGCGAGCATCCCCTCCTTGCAGCGACGCTGCCGGGCGGGGAGCGCGTGCAAATGATCTCACCACCAGCCACCCGCCGGCACTGGGCGCTGGCGATTCGCCGCCACAGCTGCACCGACCTTGCATTGGACGATTTCACGTTTGCGCGGGCCGGCGCGGTGTCCGACGAAAATCGGCAATCGTTTCCGCAGACCCTGGGAGGACTTCGAGAAGCCCTGGCCGCTCGCCAGACCCTGCTGATCTCAGGCGGTACCTCTTCGGGCAAAACCACGTTCCTCAATGCATTGCTCAAGGAAATTCCCAACACCGAGCGGATCGTCACTGTAGAAGACACACCGGAGATCCGCCTCGGCCATCCCAACAGTCTCGGTCTCGTCGCAGTGAAAGGCGATGAAGGCGAGGCCCGCGTGAGCACCGATGACTTGCTCCAGGCCTGCCTGCGGCTGCGTCCGGATCGCATAATCCTGGGCGAAGTGCGTGGCTCGGAAGCCATCACGTTTCTACGGGCAATCAACACCGGCCATCCCGGATCGTTCACCACAATTCATGCCAACACCCCGTCCGGCGCACTCGAGCAGCTCGCACTGCTGGTGATGCAGTCCGGCTTGGGCTTCGGACGCGCCGACGCGCTCGCCTACATCCGCAGCCTCATCGATGTGGTCGTCCAGCTGGGCCGGGTGAATGGGCAGCGACGGATCATGGCGATTCAACCCGTAAACTGATTCAGCGATTCAATCATGGCCGTGACGACCTTCGCATCGGTCGTTCTTTGCAGGGGTGAAACAAACCCCAGAGCCACCATAGGACCGTCGGAATTTTTGACAGACGAGCTACAGGAGCTGTGCACAGCCCGCACGCCCGTGTCCCGAACGAATTGAGCGACATTGGCGGGATTGAGCCCCGCGCCTGCCATGACCTCGATCCGATTCCCGGCTTGCTCGAGGAGCTTACGGATCACCTGACTTCCGGCCGGCGCGCTCGTGGCACCCCCTGAAGTCAATACCCGTTTAAACCCGAGACTGATGGCGGTCTCCAACGCCTTTTGGAAGTCAGGAACGAGGTCGATTGCACGGTGTAGCACGGCCGGCAGTCCGACTGCATGCTCGAGCAACCGGCGCAACGTCTCTTCGTCCAAGCTTCCGTCCGCACGACTAGCGCCGATAACTACCCCCGCGAGCCGCAGCGACCGCGCGTTGTCGATATCGCGGCGCATGACATCGATATCGCGGCTGTCGTAACAGAAATCACCCGCTCGCGGTCGAATCAACACGAAGCAGGGCAACTCCTGCGACGCTGCCACAGCCATCAAGCCGCACGACGGTGTGAGCCCCCCTACAGTCAGTGCGGAACACAACTCGATGCGGTCGGCACCGGACGCTGCTGCGATGTCCAGTCCAGCAACTGATTCAACGCAGACCTCCAAACAGGTTCGCACAGGCTTCAAAGCGTACCCGCCGCAGTGAAACTGCGACTGTCGTAAAGGGCACTCTGGTTGGACGCATCGCAAACCGCATAGGTGAATCCCTTCTGGACAGCCCAGGCGCCGATGTGCCCGGCTTTGTTGACCGCCAGAAAGCCAACCTGGAAGTCCGAAGCTCGCTCTTTCTTGCGTTTCAGAATGCGATTCACAGCTTCGCGGCAGGCTTCTTCCGGTGAACGCCCCTGCCTCATGAGCTCAACAACGAGAAAGCTGCCCGCGTTTCTGATGACCTCTTCCCCTACTCCCGTCGAAGTTGCACCACCAACATCGTTATCGACGTAAAGACCCGCGCCGATGATCGGGCTGTCGCCGACACGCCCGCGCATCTTCCAGGCCATCCCGCTCGTGGTGCAGGCACCAGCCAGATTGCCGTGCGCGTCGATTGCCAGCATCCCGATGGTGTCATGATTCCCGGATCCACCCGGTACAGGCGTGTCCTGCGGTGACTTCCCACTGAAACTCGCGTTCTCCCGGTTCGGAACGGGGTGGTAACCGGCAGAGCTTTTCAGCCACTTCTCCCAAGCTCGTCGCGACTCCGGCGTCAGCAACTGCTCCCGCACAAACCCCTGCTCCACGGCGAACTGAGTCGCCCCTTCGCCAACCAGTAACACATGTGGAGTCTCGTCCATGACACGCCGTGCAACCGAAATCGGGTGAGCAATAAATTCCATCGCTGCCACAGCGCCACAGTTCCCGAATTCGTCCATGATGCTCGCGTCCAACGTGACGTGTCCGTCACGATCCGGGTAACCGGCGCGCCCGACTGTATGATTCTGCAGGTCCGCTTCCGGGATTCGCGCGCCTGCCTCTACAGCATCGACTGATCTGCCACCCGCAGACAGAACTGCCCACGCCGCCTTATTCGCAGCAACGCCGAAATCCCACGTGGACACGACGAGTGGCAAGGTCTGTGCCTTCTTTGGAGCATCAGTCCGGTTTGAATCGGCGCTCTTGCCGGCGGCAAGCAGCGGTGTAGTGAGCCCAACGGCTCCTAGGATGAAACGTCTGGTAACCATGGGGGAATGGTGATTGAAGATCGTCGCCCCGTGCAACAGGTGGTCCCGTTTGTCCTGGACGTTGGTCCACTGCTCGATGAACCCCACTCCTTCCAACCACTGCGACCACGACGGGGCGGTCTCCAAGAGCTCGGCGGCCTGTCCGCCCTCCGTAAGGCAACTCGCAGCGCCGATGCATCGGCCCAGCCGAACGGGATAGAAAATTTCATCCAGCAGCGCCGGGTAACGCGCACGGGTCACGGCAGGCGGGGCAATCGTCCTGTTTGTCGCCAATTGACCCCACCCGGCCTGTCCATCGCCTGGGGGATCCTGAATTTCGAGGCGATTGACACGTGACACAGGCAACACGAAAAATGCTGCATTGCTGCAATAATGTCGCCATGACCGAAACTGAAGAAAACGACGAGATTCTCATCGGGCGCTATGCGCGCGGGGATGCCACGGCATTCGATCAGCTGTACAGGCGGCACGAGCTGCGCGTCTGGCGCTATCTCGAGCGCAATGTAGGCGACCAGGACACCTCCGATGACCTGCTTCAGGAGATATGGCTCGCATTGGCCCGAAATGCAGCCAGCCTGGAGTCGGTAACGCGATTCCGGACGCGGCTGTTCACCCTGGCGCACGATCGGATGACCGTCTTCCTTCGGGCACGCGCCTCTAAGGGCACGGCGGTCAGTCGGCCGGCGCCAGCGGCGCCTGACGACCCAGCGAATGCGCTCGTCCGAGCCATCGGGCAGCTAACCAGCGAGGAGCGCGGAGCCTATCTGCTGCAAATGGAAGGCCAATTGAGCCTCGGCGAGATCGCGGAGATCACGGAAAGCACCGTCGATACGGTCGAGGGCCGTCTACACATTGCGAGATTGAAGCTGCACGAGCTTCTCAGCGAAAAAGCATGAGCAAAGTACCGCCCAACCAGGACTCACTGAGCGAGGTCGATCAGCTGTATCGACGTTTGTCTGCACTCGACCAAGGCCGTCCCGGAGAGTGGGTGCGCCGGAAAGTGCAGGCCTACGCCACACAACAGGCCGCGGAACGCGCTGTTCGAGCGAACGCCAAAGCCAAAGAGATTTCCAGCTCCGAAGCGCCAACACCGCGAGCCGCCGCCATCCCGGCTGCGACCGAGGAGGCTGCGAAGAAGCCCTGGTTGCTACCAGTCATCATCGGGGCGGTTGCAGCAGCGGCGCTCGTCGGGTTCCTGGTTGTGCCGCGTCTCATGGGCCCGGGCGACACGCCGAAAGCGGCCGTTTCACCTGCGCCAGCTCCTGAACCGGCGACCGCGGCACCCCAGATAGCGCAAACGCCCGAGCCGAGCTCGTCCGAGTCAGCGCCATCCGGGTCAGAATCACCCGCGACAACTTTACCGCCCTCGCAATCATCCGCGCCGGATTTGCCACCGGTGGCACAGTCATCCGTACCGGCAACTGCCGGGTCGCCCCCACCGGTGGCTCAATCATCGGCGCCGGCAGCTGCTGAGTCGCCCGCGCCGGTCGCACAGGCGTCGCCGTCACCCGCAGCTACATCACACTCGCGGACACCCGCGACCGCGCCCTCGGCGGCGCCCGCCGCTCCGCACTCATCCGCGCCGGCTGTAGCTGCAGTTGCATCCCATCCCACTGCCACACCGCCCGCGCAATCGCCGACCCGCACCCGAGTTGCGCGACAAAACGCGCCGTCGTCACAGGGCGCCCCAGCTGCTAGCGACCATGCCGACACTGCCACGCAGGCCGCGCGCCCCGCGCCGACTGCCGACTCCGCGACCGCTCCGAAGCCTGCGCCGAGCGCTGATACCCAAGTAGCGTCGGCAGCACCGCCTCCGCCGGCACCCCCACCCGCTCCGGCAACCCAGCCCGCACCAACACCGGTCGGCGCCGCTTCTGCCCCGCCCGACGCGTTGTGGGAAGCAGCCAAGAGCGGCGACGTGAGCGGTCTGCAAGCCGCGTTTGCTAGCAACGTCGACGTAAATGCACCCGACGCGAACGGGGAAACGGCCCTGATCCTGGCGATACAAAGCAATCGCGTCGAAGCCGTCCGGGCGCTGTTAGCCCATGGCGCCAATCCGAACACCGCCGACGCACGAGGCCGTACGCCTCTGCGGGCCGCTCGCGTCCGCGGGAACCTGGCGATCCTGATGGCGTTGGAGCACAACGGGAAGCACTGAAGAGTTGTCCAGTCCAAGTACGCCGGCCGGCCATGTGCCGGCTGGCTTGGGCATGCCTCACGGCGCTCCAGCAACCTAGCGCCGTAAAATCAACAGCTTACAGAGTACGATCAGCGGCCCCCAGGTCCCGATTTGCCTCGCGGGCTCGGTTAGGTACCCTGCCTTCAGTGCAACGGAGGTACGTATGAGTACGGAAGAACGTCCTTCCAAGACCAGAAAGCCTGTGGTTGTCCGACCCGCTCAGGGCCGCCGGTACGACATGGGAAGAATGCGGGCGACCTTCCTGGCGGATGGCCAGGAAACCGACTCTCGTTATTCCATCTCCGAGTGGTGGCTCAAACCCCGGACGTGCGGACCAGGCACGCATTCGCACGAAGATGACCACATCTATTACGTCCTGGCAGGAACTGTCAGCATATTCATCGACGGCGAATGGACCGACGCCACGCGCGGTTGTTGTGCCGTCATTCCCGGCGGCACCCCACATAACTTCGAGAATCGAAGTTATGAGGAATGCGGGTTTATCAGTATCAACACGCCCGGCGGCTTTGAGGAGGAAATGCCCGGCATCGTGCAGTGGTTTGCAGAACGCCCGTTAGGGGATGTTGCAGACGCCTGACCGAAGGGGCCGTGGCAAACCAACCCTCCTACACAACCTGCAGGAGCTTCTGGAGCGTCGGGCGGGCCGGGGCGAAGAACGTCGTGCCCGTATGCGGCGTAGAGAAGTCGAGCAACCGGTCGTAAGCCCCCGGCGGGTCACCCACATACATTCGTTGCAACATCTTCTCGATCACCCACAGATACCGCGAATAACCGATAAAATAAGTGCCAAACTCCCGGTGGCCGGGTCGCCCGAACGGCATGTTATCCCTCAAAATGTCGTGTTCGGTGCCATCGGGATCCACAATGGTTGCCAGCGACTTGTGGGATTTGCGCGGCGCGTCGTCGTCGTCAATTTCGATATTATCAATCTTCGTGCGGCCGATGATCGCTTCCTGCTGTTGAGTTGAAATCCGCCCCCACGCGCCCAGATCGTGCAGGTATTTCTGCACGATCACATAGCTGCCGCCGATAAAGTCGGCATCTTCAGCGCCGACCAGCGAGGAGCTCGGCAAATCGAGGCCGTTCGGGTTCGCCGTCCCGTCAACAAAGCCGAGCAGGTCGCGCGCATCGAAATACCGGAATCCGCAGACTTCGTCGACGACAGTCACACCAGCTCCGAGGCTGTCGAGCAGAATGCGTTCAAACTCGAAGCACAGATCGGTCCGTTCGGCTCGGATGTGGAACAGAAGGTCGCCCGGCGTCGACGGTGCGGAATGCACCGCCCCCTTGATCGGCGCAAAGGGCTTCAGCTCTTTCGGTCGCTTGCCGGCTTGCAGGCGATCCCACAGATCGCAACCGATTCCGGCTATACACGACAGCCGGCCGGACAGATCGCGGAATCCAACAGTCTTGACGAGATCGTCGAGCCCACCAAGGACTGAGCAGACCTTCGCAAGCGCCGCCGCATCGCCCGCAACGCTGACGACGAGAAAAACTGCCGCTAGCGACAGGGGGGCGTCGATGCTCTGTGCATCAATCGGAACTCGGTCCCAGCTGTTACCAGCCACGGCAGATCACCTTCAGGGAATGGGAGTCGCCGGATGATAGGGCAGCGTACTTCCCAAAATCCACAGCAGCAGCAATACGAGGGGCGCGTTGACCAGGAATTGGATGAACGAGTAGCCGATCAAATCGCGCGCCTTCAATCCGAGCACCCCCAGAACCGGCAACATCCAGAACGGGTTGATCAGATTGGGCAAAGCCTCGGCTGCATTGTAGATCTGCACCGTCCATCCCAGGTTGTAGTGCAGATTGGACGCCGCCTGCATCACGTACGGCGCTTCAATCACCCACTTGCCGCCGCCGGAGGGAATGAAGAGCCCGAGCAGCGCCGAGTAGATACCGATGAACCAGGCAAACGTGTCGTGGCTGGCGACGTGCGTAAACGCATTGCTCAACACGGCAGCGAGAGTAGTCCCTCCAGAATTCGCCGCTCCAGTGAGGATGGCAGCGATCGCTCCCATGAACGGAAATTGAATCAGGACGCTCGCAACGTTCGGGACGCTGCGCATCACCGAGTCAATGAAGCGGCGTGGCGTCCAGTGAAGCAGCAGCCCCAGCATGAGGAAAACCAGATTGTAGGTATTCAGGTTCGAGATGGCGACCAGCAGCCCCTTGGCAGCGACCTGTTGTATCAACCAGGTGGCCATCAGAACTACAATCAACAGGTTGAGTATCGGGCTGTGCTCCAGCCACTCGCCGGGTCGTGTGTGCCGCGCTGCGCTCACCGTACGTGCTTCGAGTGAAACACCGAGATCCCGGGCAACGCGCGCTTTCGCATCATCAGGCGCAGAGCGCCACGCCGTCCACGTGCTGACCGCGATGACCACCGCCGCAAGCAGCATCGACTGCCACAGAAATATGGTTTCAGTAAAGGGGATGAGCCCCGTAATCGCCCGCATGTTCGGTGGCATGCTCGCCGCGTTTGCCTGAAGTTGCGCTGCCGAGGAGGAGAGCCCCAGAGCCCACACGGAGCCCATGCCCAGACAGGCCGCGGCACCGGCCGCCCGATAGTCCAGGCGGATATCGGTACGCTGCGCCATCACACGGACCAGCAGGCTCGCGAGAATCAGCGCGAGCCCCCAGTGAATCAGTGACACGAGCATTGCGAACAACGCCACCAACATGACAGCGGACCGGCCGGTGCGCGGAACGGCGCCGAGACGCCGGATCAGCTTGCTCACGGGAGGCGAATCGGCGGTCACGTAACCACCGATGATGATGAACGTCATCTGCATCGTGAAGGGAATGAGGCTCCAATAGCCATCGCCGAAACTCGCAGCAACCTGCGTGGGCGGAGCACCCAGCAGCAAAGCCGCTATAACGACGACCACCACAGCGACGACAGCAAAGACGTAGGCATCCGGAAACCAGCGCTCGCACCACGCACATGAGCTTTGGGCAAGCGCCGCCAGCCGTGACCCGGCTCTCACAGGTGCGTCCATTGTTAGACTCCCTCAATACCGCCGATTACAGGCACGCCGTTGCCAACATCGACGATCGTGTCGTTGCGCTGACGACAAGGCGATATCACCGCGAGATATATCAACATATTGATAGCAGCATGTGTGCCTGTCAAGCAGCGAATGTCTCCCCAAAGCAACGCAGCAGTTACGTTGCAGGGACATAACACGAACCCGACAAAAGGCTCGGGTTCGTGCCGCGGCCGGCGACGCTCGCAGTGACGGGGAACGGCCCGGCATACAAAAAATAACTCGTTCCCGCCTCAGGCACACAGACATTTTTCGCTCGATGATTGGTGTTATACCCCTATGTCACGACCTGGCCGGGCGGTAACGCCCGGTTGACAGACTCGCACTCGTACAGCACCTAACCCTCTGACGCAGCTACACGCCCCGGCGCCTGACTCCGCGCAGCTACACTCTTCGAGAGCCTGTTGCCGGCCCCCGGCAGCGATTGCTGAATGTCTCATCGAGACAGCGGACAGTTAGGTTCCCGAAGCGCCGCCGAGTTGAGGTTTCTTGCGTATGACAGCGTTGACATCGGCCAATCCAGATACTAACTTCCTGCTCGTCGATGGGGCGACTCAGCGCCTGATCTCACGGATCCATCCAAGGGGGAATACCGGATCATGAGAGGCTGTTTGCTCGGACGATGATACTCCGTGGGAGTGTCACGCTCGCCGTAAATGCCGCAATAACTCAACACCCAAACCGCACACGATGAATGGGCTCTGACGCCCATGAGGGAGACGGCGTTCATCGTGCAAATCTTACAAGGACGACCCATGAACCAGCTACTCAATTGGCTGCGTCGCAGTGTTCGCCGCAGTCAGGCAAATCGACGGCTTTTCACCTCACTGGCACTCCTGCTTCTCGCAATCGACGTACCGATTGCGCTCGCTCAACATGTCGCCAACCCGTTCGCCGGGGCGAGCCAGTACGTCAACCCGGATTACGCCAGGGAAGTAACTTCCGCGATCGCGACTTTGCCGGCCGGCTCCGCACTGGCAAATCAGATGTCAGTGGTCGCGACATATCCGACGGCGGTGTGGCTCGACCGGATGGCAGCCATCGCCGGCGGCTCGGCCAACGGCGGGCGCCTCGGCCTCCAACAGCATATCCAGGCGGCACTCGCCCAGCAGAAGGGCACACAGCCCATCGTCGTCGAGCTCGTCATTTACGATCTGCCCGACCGGGACTGTGCCGCATTGGCCTCGAACGGCGAAATCAGCATCGCCCCGAACCCGCCCACGCAGCCGTTGAGCGGTATCGCCACCTACGAACAGAATTACATCGACCCGATCTTCAATATTCTGTCGGCCTTCTCAACCAACCCGAATATCCGTTTCGTACTGGTGATCGAGGATGATTCACTCCCGAATATGATCACCAACACCGGGCTGAGCTTCTCGCTCCCCAACTGCGTCGCCGCGAACGATGGTCAGAACTACCCGACACTGTCGATGAACGGCGTGTACGTGCAGGGAATTCGCTACGCACTCAATAAATTCCATGCGCTTCCGAATGCCTATAACTATCTCGACGTAGGGCACCATGGCTGGCTCGGCTGGCCGGCCAACCTCAACGCCGCAGTCCCCTACTTTCTGCAGGTGGCCCAGGGAACGACCGCTGGCGTGAACAGCGTCGACGGCTTTATCACCAATACAGCCAACTACGGCCCGACCAAGGAACCGTTCCTGACCGCAAACGAGGTGATCGGCGGTACCCCGGTATTCAACTCCGCCTTCTACCAGTTCAACCCCAACATCGATGAGGAAGACTACGCTGCGCAATTTGACGCGGCCCTGATCAGCGCAGGCTTCCCGTCCACACTGGGATTCCTGATCGATACCTCGCGCAATGGCTGGGGCGGCCCGAACCGGCCTGCCGGCCCCAGCACCAGCACGGTGCTCAATACCTTTGTGAACGCGAGCAAAATCGACAAACGCGACGACATGGGCCAGTGGTGCAACCAGCAGAATCAGGGCCTCGGCGTTCCGCCCACAGTGAGCCCTGGCTTTTTCACCAACTTGTATGCGTACGTCTGGATCAAGCCGCCGGGAGAGTCGGATGGCAACTATCCCGGTAGCGTATTCAACGGAGTAACTTCAACCACAGGCGATCCGAATTGCGATCCGGCACACAGCAACGCACTGGCGAACAACATGCTGACGGGCGCAATACCGAACTCACCGCCCGCGGGTACTTTCTGGACAACCGAATTTACGACACTGGTACAGAACGCGTTTCCACCCATTCCGGCCACTACGGCCCCCAGCTTTACGGTTTCAGCTCCGGGAGTCACGGTGGAACAAGGAACCACCGCGACGGACAGCGTCACGGTGTCTTCGATCAACGGCTTCAACAGTCCCATCAATCTGAGCGTCAGCGGTCTGCCAACCGGCGTAACGGCGACATTCAGCCCATCCTCGGTTACCGGATCGGCCGGCGCGACTCTGACCTTTGTCGCATCCGACACTGCGGCGGTGGGTGCAGCGACGGTCACCATAACGGCAACTAGCGGAACCACCACAGCCACCACCACATTGGCATTGAACGTCACGGCGGAGCCGAACTTCACAATGTCGGCTACACCCACCGCAGTCACCGTGCCGGCAGCAACGAGTGGCACTGCCTCGATTGCCATCGGCTATGTCGGTGGGCTGACGGGAAGTGTGTCTGTTAGCGCGAGTAATCTGCCTGCTGGCGTGAGCGCTAACTTCTCACCCTCCTCCGTTAACACCAGCGGAACTGTGAGCGTCAGTTTCTTCGTACAGTCTGGTACGGCGCCAGGAACCAGAAGCGTTACGATCACTGGAGTCAATGGCACGATCAGCCGCTCGGTAACGATCGCGCTGACAATTCCGGGAACCGCCAATCCCAGCTTCACGCTCGCCCCGAGCGCCGCTACTCTAGCTGTGACGCGAGGCAGCAGCGCAACAGACACGGTGACTGTGACCGGCACGGGCGGATTCGCTGGAAGCGTGACGCTTGCGATAGCGGGATTGCCGACCGGTGTTACTGCTTCGTTTGGCACTAATCCGACAACGGGTGCCAGTGTGTTGACCCTGACAGCCAGCAGCACGGCAACCACAGGGACCTCCAATCTCACCATCACGGGCACCTCGGGTACGTTGACGGCGACTACGAGCATTGCGCTGACTGTCAGACCTGTAACTGCTGCCGGTTTCGCGTGCCACGTCGATTACACGATCAGCACCGAGTGGCCGGGCGGCTTCGGCGCAGCCATTACCATTAACAACACTGGAACCACGGCCATATCCAACTGGACGCTAACCTGGGCGTTCCCGAATGGCCAAACCATCACGCAACTATGGAATGGCACCGAGACACAGAACGGCGCCAATGTGGCCGTCACCAGCTTGAGTTACAACGGAAGCATTGCATCCGGCGGCAGCTACTCAGGAATGGGATTCAACGGCGCCTGGAACAGTGTGACCAACGCCGCGCCCACATCGTTTGCGGTAAACGAGGTGGCTTGCCAGTAAGCCATCCACGAGCCAAAGAGCGTGGGGCTGGAATGTCGTTCCGGCCCCACGCGCGGTAACATCATGGAGAGATCCTATGCCGAATTCATTCAGAACCCGGTTGGACCGATTCACGAGGTACGGCGCCCTCGCATTGTTAACAGTAGCGTTGCTCCTCACTACGCCCGCTGCACGTGCGCAGGGCACGGGCTACTGGCACACCAGTGGCAACCAGATTCTCGACTCTACCGGCCAGGCGGTACGGATAGCCGGAGTGAACTGGTACGGTTTCGAGACACCCGATTTTC
>JAXDQF010000039.1:0-7072 GCA_034668025.1 Gammaproteobacteria bacterium
TGGTGCCCGGGAGAGGACTCGAACCTCCACGGTGTTACCCGCTAGTACCTGAAACTAGTGCGTCTACCAATTCCGCCACCCGGGCAGGGAAGGGAAGGCGGCGCAATCTACGCACGGGTTTCGGAGCTGTCAATTGAAAGCGCGCAGAAGCAAGTTCGGCACCAGCGGCCGAGGAGACAAAAGCTCGTCCGGCGGCAGCTCGCGAACGGGCGGAGGACGCGATTCCCGAGCCTCTGGCGGACCAGGCTCCTCGGAAGGGGGCAATGCGCGCTCCGGCGGATCACGCTCAGGCGGCGCTCGCGGCCCGCACCCGTCGCGGACGTCGTCCGGTCCCCGGGTTGCGCGCGGCCCTGGCGCCCGCGCCTCAGGCAAGGGAAAGACACGTGGTGACTCTGGCGGCGCGCCTTCACGGGGAAGCAGAAGCAGTTCCTCGAAAGGCAGCGACGGCGCCCACGTCGGCAGCGTAGTTGAAGGCGTCGTCAGCGCGAATCGCGCCGGCTACGGGTTCTTGCGTGTGGACGGGATGAAGGACAGCGTCTTTATTCCGCCCAAAGAGATGAACGGGGTCATGCACGGCGATCGCCTCAAGGTGAAGCTGGCCCAGGACTCCAGTGATCGCTGGCTAGGCACCGTTGAAGGGGTCGTTTCCCGAGGCGTCAAACAATTCCTAGGGACCGTGGACGTCCAAGGTCGCACCGCCTGGGTCAACGCAGCCGACCGCCGTCTCCAGCTCCACTGTGCGGTTTCCTACGGTGATCTCAACGGCGCTAAGAGCCGAGACTGGGTCATCGCCCGTATAACGAAGCACGCTAACTCCATTGCGCCCGCGCAGGCGGTCGTTGTTAAGCGTCTCGACCCAGACCGCCCCGTCGAGCTCGCGACTGAATCGGCTATTGCGCGCTTCGATCTGCCGCACGAGTTTTCATCCGCGGCCCTCCGCGAGGCTCAAGGGTGGGGTGACAGGGTTGACCCTGCCGAGTCAGATAAGCGAGAGGACCTGCGTTCGATTCCGTTGGTTACGATAGACGGCGAGACGGCGCGCGATTTTGACGACGCGGTGTACGCCGAGCCTCATGAAGACGGGTTTCGGCTAATCGTCGCGATTGCGGATGTCAGTCACTACGTCCGTCCGGACAGCGCCCTCGATACCGAGGCGCGTGAGCGCGGCACTTCGGTGTACTTTCCGACGCGCGTAATTCCCATGCTGCCCCACGCGCTATCGGACAATCTGTGTTCGTTGGCGCCACATGTTGATCGCCTCTGTTTTGCGGCTGACATGCTCATCTCGAAGAATGGCGCTTTGCGAGGCACGCGATTTTTTCCCGCGGTAATGCGATCCGCCGCGCGACTGACGTACAAACAGGCGTTCGAGGCTCTTTTCGAGGGTCGACCCGCTGCACGCGAGGAGCTGGGGCCCTTGGTCGAAAGGCTTTTGCCTCTCGTTGACGTTTATCGCGCGCTCCTCAAAGCGCGCGGCCGGCGCGGTGCGTTGGATTTCGACGCGGCCGAAGCCGAGTTCGTCATCGATTCGAGCGAGCGCGTCAAGGCAATCGAGATGCGTGTGCGTAACGATGCTCATCGCATGATCGAAGAGTGCATGATCATGGCGAACGTCGCGACGGCCCAGGAACTGTCCAAGAAGCGTACGCCAACGCTGTATCGCGTACATGGACAGCCTGAGGGCATCAAGCTGGAGCGTCTGCAGACCACACTGCACGCCCTCGGAATCGACGTTCAGATTCCAGAGACAGTGACTACTCGTGATCTTCAGGCAATCACCAAGCGGCTCGGAACCTCGGAGGCGCGGCCCTTCATTGAGTCGTTAGTTGTTCGTGCGATGCCCCAGGCTGTATATCAGCCAACAAATATCGGCCACTTTGGTTTGGCACTCACGCACTACGCACATTTTACCTCGCCGATTCGACGTTACCCGGACCTGGTGGTTCATCGCACGTTAAAAGCATTGATCGGTGCGCAAGGTGGATCCGCTGTTCAATACGGCACCGATGAGCTGGAGGCGATGGGCGAGGCCAACTCGAAGTTAGAGAAGCGCTCTGACGAAGCCGACCGTTACGTCGCAACGTTTCTCAAATGTACCTATCTGCGCGAGCGGATTGGTCAGACTTTCCACGGCATCATTACAACAGTCGTGGAGTTCGGCTGTTTCGTACAGATCCTGGATGTCGGTGTGGATGGCTTACTCCACCTCGACAATCTACGTGATGATGAGTACGTGATGGAAGACGACGGACATGCATGGACTGGTAAACGTTCAGGACGACGTTTGCGCACGGGTGCCCACATCCGGGTCATCGTTACGTCTGTGAACCCGATAGAAGGGCTCATTGACCTCGACCTCGTTGAAGACGTCGCAGGTTGAAGGCGCTTGAAGAACACAGAGACGATTTACGGCGTGCACCCGGTCAGGGTGCTGCTCGAGCGGCATCCCGAACGTGTTGTAGCGATTCGCCTTGCTGATCGACGCGATGATCCGCGTGTGCGGGAAATTGAAGAGCTGGCACGGAAGCATGGTCGTCCGGTTCAACGTGCTGACGCGAACGCTCTGAAGCATTCATTGGGCGATGTCGCCCATCAGGGCGTCGTCGCGGAAATCTCGCCGCTCCCTCCGTGGTCGGAGGACGATTTGCTCGACGCCCTGCAGAGCGTGAAGGACCCACTGCTGTTGGCGTTGGATGGTGTCCAGGACCCCCACAATCTCGGAGCGTGTCTGCGTACGGCTGATGCGTGTGGTGCATTGGCTGTCATCGTGCCGCGCGACCGAGCCGCGCAGGTTAACGCGACAGTTCGAAAGGTGGCTGTCGGAGCGGCCGAGACGACTCCCGTTGTCGCTGTGACGAATCTGGTCCGAACGCTGAAGCTGCTCAAGGAGGCGAGCCTGTGGATCGTGGGCGCTGACGCCGAGGGCGCCAAGCCGGCCCACGAGGCAGACCTGAAGGGCGGCACTGTGCTTGTCCTGGGCGCCGAGGGGGCAGGGCTGCGTCACCTGACCAAGCAGACGTGCGACTGGATGGTCCGGCTGCCACAACTGGGCACCGTGGAGAGCCTGAACGTCTCCGTAGCCGCCGGTATGCTCCTTTATGAAGCGGTGAGGCAGCGAACGGTGGCGAAACCGGGCTAGGCAGCCGCCCCGACCAGGCCCGCGGGGGCCGCAGCAGCGCCAGCCGGACCAGCGCCATTCCCCGCTGGCGCCCACAACCCCGGTTGTGTATCCTTCGCGCCCCCTCGAAAGAGGCGGCTATGCCGAAGCCATCCGGGCCCAAAGCATAGGCTCCTTGCCGCACCCCGCAGCGCCTCGCGACGGGCGGCTCCCCAATCCGTAAGGAGGAACCATGAGGCATTACGAGATCGTTTTTCTCGTCCATCCCGATCAGAGCGAGCAGGTGCCCGCCATGATCGAACGCTACAAAGGCATGATTGCCACCGGCGAAGGCCGTGTGCATCGCCTCGAAGACTGGGGTCGGCGACAGCTGACCTATCCCATCGCCAAAGTCCACAAGGCGCACTACGTTCTCATGAACATCGAGTGCGACCAGAAGACACTCAACGATCTGACCGGCGGGTTTCGCTTCAGCGATGCCGTCCTGCGTCACCTCGTCGTCAACATGGACGAGGCTGTGACTGAGCCCTCACCGATGGCCAAGGCCGCCGACGAAGAGGGTGATGGTCGCCGCCGCGATCGGCGCGACGATGGCGATGATGATGGTGATCGGCCCCCGCGCCGTGATCGCTCCGATGACGACGGCGATCGACCGCCGCGTCGCGTGCGCGATGACGTGTCAGCTTCAGGGTCTGATGACGAAGACGCTCCTGCTGGCGACAACGTCTGAAGCGCGATAGCGCGCATCGACGCAGTTGACAGCATCGACTCGTAGAGGAATTTCCAAATGGCAATGAGTAGAGATCGTTCCGGTGGCGGTGGTGGCGGCATGGGCGGCGGCGGAAGCGGCGGCGGCATGGGCGGTAGCGGTGGTGGCGACCGTGGCGGTGATCGCGGTGGTGGAGGCGGCGGTGGCCGTTTCTCGCGCCGCAAGAAGTTCTGCCGCTTCACGGCCGAAGGCGTCAAGTACATTGACTATAAAGATCTGGCCACGTTGAAGGGCTACGTCACTGAGACGGGCAAGATCGTCCCCAGCCGCATCACGGGCACGAAGTCGTTCTATCAGCGCCAACTCGCTGTTGCGATCAAGCGCGCACGCTTCCTCGCCCTGCTGCCGTACACCGACCAGCATTGAGGCGCACTTAAATGGATATCATTCTTCTCCAGAAAGTCGCCAACCTGGGCAACATTGGCGATCGCGTCAAAGTGAAGTCCGGCTTCGGCCGGAACTACCTGCTGCCGTCGGGCAAGGCCACGCTGGCCACGCCTGACAACATCAAGCGTTTTGAGGCACGTCGTGCGGAGCTCGAGAAGGCTGCGCATGAGCACCTGTCGTCGGCGGAGCAGCGCGCTGAGGCACTGAAAGAGTTCAAACTCGTCATCCCGTCGAAGGCGGGCACCGAGGGCAAGCTCTTCGGCTCCATCGGCACGGCTGACATCGCGGAAGCCGCGACCAAGGCAGGCATCAAGATCGAGCGCAGCGAAGTCCGTCTCCCGAACGGAGCGCTGCGGACTGTTGGTGACCATTCTATCGTTCTGCACTTGCACGCCGATATCGATGTGCCGTTGGCAGTGACGATCGTCGCCGAAGAGTAAGCCGAAGCCATCGGTGGCCGGTCCCGCCAAAGTGCGTCGCGAGTCCGGCCCACTGTCGCTGGCGGATGCGCCGCAGCCGCCGCATTCCATCGAAGCAGAGCAGGCCGTCCTGGGCGGCCTGCTTCTCGATCCTGCCGCCTGGGATAACGTCGCCGATGTCATCGTCCCGGAAGACTTCTACCGCGCCGATCACAAGCTGATTTTCCAGGCGATCGGCGCGCTCGCCGGTGCGTCCAAACCACCTGACGTCGTCACCGTCGTCGGTGAGTTGGAGCGCCGCTCTGAGCTCGAGCAGGCGGGCGGTTTAGCCTACCTCGGCTCCCTGGCCCGCGACACTCCCACCGCGGCAAATGTTCGCGCCTATGCGGACATCGTGCGCGAGCGCTCAATTTTGCGTCAGCTCGTCACAGCGGGCTCAGAGATTGCAGCCGCAGTTTTCAACAACGACGGTGAAACCGCCCGCGAGTTGGTCGACAAAGCCGAGCAGAAGGTCTTCCAGATCGCAGAAATGGGCTTCCGCGGCAAACAGGGCGCACAGGCCGTGCGGTCACTGCTGCCCAGCGTCATCGACCAGATCGACGAGGCCTACGCCAATCCCGACGGTATCCGTGGCCTGCCCACAGGATTCACGGAATTCGACAAGATGACTGGTGGATTTCGCCCGGGGGACCTCGTGATCGTCGCCGGCCGTCCGTCGATGGGTAAAACGACACTCGCGGTCAACATGGCTGAGTATGCTGCGCTCCACGTCCGCGAAAAGCCTGCTTCCGTCGCAATCTTCAGCATGGAAATGCCCTCGGAGCAGCTCATTACCCGTATGTTGTCGTCGATTGGCAGTGTGCCGCTGCAAAATCTGCGCAGCGGCCGCATTTCCGATGACGACTGGGTACGCATCACCAGCGCAACGAGTCAGTTATCGGAAGCGAAGATCTTCATCGATGAAACACCGGCTCTGTCGCCAACAGAGTTGCGTGCCCGCGCCCGCCGCATAAAACGCGAGCACGGGCTCGATTTGATCGTGGTTGATTATCTTCAGTTGATGCAGGTTCCCGGTAACAAGGAGAATCGTGCAACCGAGATCGGCGAAATCTCTCGTGGACTCAAAGTGCTCGCGAAAGAGTTGACCTGTCCCGTCATCGCGTTGTCTCAGTTGAATCGCGGTGTCGAGCAGCGCGAAAACAAGAAGCCTGTCATGTCGGACCTGCGCGAAAGTGGATCGATCGAGCAGGATGCAGACATGATCCTGCTGATCTACCGCGAAGAAGTCTACGACCGCCAGACCACCAAAAAAGGCATCGCCGAAATCGACCTGGTCAAACACCGCAACGGCGAAATCGGCACCTTCGTACTGACCTTCCAGGGCCAGTTCACGCGCTTCGCGAACTATGTTCCCGATGCCTACGGCGACGGTGTCCTCAGGTGAACCGGCTGATCCGGGCAGTCATCGACACCCGCGCCCTGCGGCACAACCTGCGGACGATCCGCGAGCGCGCCCGCGGCGCGAGAGTCATGGCGGTCGTCAAGGCCAACGCCTATGGGCACGGCCTCATTCCAACAGCACTGGCGCTCGCCGAGGCGGATGCATTCGCGGTCGCGAGGTTGGAGGAGGGGCTGGCATTGCGAGCCGCCGGAATCACCCAGCCCATCGTGTTGCTCGAAGGCGTATTCGCGGCAGAGCATCTGTTGGAAGCAGCGCGACACGGTTTTGACCTGGTAGTCCACGACCCGCTGCAGATCGAATTACTGGAGGAGTATTCGGGTGCCGCCCGGTTCCTCGTCTGGATCAAGATCGACACCGGCATGAACCGGCTCGGCTTCCGACCGGAAGAGTTCCCCGCCGCCTTACAACGAATCCAACGCCTGCAACCGCCGCCGTTGGAAATTCGCCTCCTGACGCACCTCGCGTGTGCCGACGATAGCGACGACAAGATGACCCGCGAGCAACTGGCCCGCTTCAAGAAGGCGACCAAAAATCTCGACTATGCGGTGAGCATCGCCAACACCGCCGGCTTGTTTGGTAGCGTCACACTGGGATGCGACTGGGTTCGGCCGGGGCTGGCTCTCTATGGCGCCTCACCATTTGAAGACAAAACCAGCGCCGAGTTGGGATTGCACCCGGTCATGAGCCTCGAGACTTCGGTCATTGCCACGCGAAAGGTCATCAAAGGCGAAACAGTGGGCTATGGAGGTGCCTGGCGGGCGTCCCACGACTCGGAAATCGCCATCATCGCCGCCGGCTACGGAGATGGAATAGCACGCAACCTCGCCGGCGGCACCCCAGTCCTCATCGACGGCCAGCGCGCACCTCTCGTAGGCCGCGTCTCCATGGACATGATCGCCGTCGACATCACGAACCTG
>JAXDQF010000040.1:0-11048 GCA_034668025.1 Gammaproteobacteria bacterium
TAACCCTGGGAGGGGAACCGTTAACCGAGTCTGAGAAGCGTGAGCTTCTGTCATCAACCGGCGGCCTGATGCGACTCAGAGGGCAATGGGTGGAGGCGGACGGTGAGAAGTTGGCGGCCGCGCTTGCGCACTGGGAGAGCGTGGAGACCCGAGCGCGCTCGGGAGGAATCTCGTTCTTCGAGGGGATGCGCCTGCTTGCGGGCGATAACAGATCGAGCGATGCGATCGCTGAAGCATCGGAACCGCTCAGGGAATGGAGCGGTGTTGAACCGGGCGACTGGCTGCGCGACTTGTTAGCCCGCATTCGCAATCCGGGGTGCGAAAGTGCTATAGCGACGCCAGATCTGCGCGCAACGTTGCGGCCATATCAGATGGCCGGTGTGAAGTGGCTGGCGTTGCTCACGAGTCTTGGCCTTGGCGCCTGTCTCGCGGATGACATGGGTCTCGGAAAGACCATACAGGTACTGACACTACTGCTGCACCTACGCTCGCAGGACGCACGTGGCGCAACAGATCCCGCAGGTTCGCGACCACGTACGCCTCACGATGTTGGAATGCGTGTGCCGAGTTTGATCGTTGCACCTGCGTCGCTCATCGGCAACTGGAAATCGGAGATCGAACGATTCGCGCCTGCGCTGTCTTTCTTCATCGCGCATCCATCGGGAACTTCGATTGACCTGAGCGATGAACGAGCGTTGGATGCTGCACTTGCCGGAACGGAAGTAGTCATCACGACGTACGGAGTTGTCACGCGATCGCAGGCGCTACGGGACAGGCGCTGGCGCCTGTTGGTCCTGGACGAGGCGCAGGCGATCAAAAATTCCGGCAGCCAGCAGGCGCGCACTGTGAAGCAACTCGGCGCGGCGGCCCGCATCGCATTGACGGGCACTCCTGTAGAAAATCGGCTGTCGGACCTGTGGTCGCTGTTCGACTTTCTGAATCCGGGTCTGCTGGGCGATGCCCGGGGATTCGCTCGCGCCGCCAAAAGCCTTGCGGAGCGGACGGATCAGCCCTACGCGCCGTTGCGGCGCCTCGTGCAGCCATACATCCTGCGCCGCCTGAAGACGGACAAACAGGTCATTACGGACTTGCCTGAAAAGACGGAGGTGCGGGCATTCTGCGGCCTCACGCGGGAGCAGGCGGCGATCTACGAGCAGCGTGTGCAGGAGCTTGCAAGGAAACTCGCGCAAACGGAAGGCATTCAGCGTCGCGGGATGGTGTTGGCCTATCTGATGCAGCTCAAGCAGATTTGCAATCATCCGGCACAGTGGGAAGGGCAAGGCGGGTACACGGCAGGCCGCAGCGGGAAATTCGAGCGTCTCGCTACCATCTGCGAGGAACTGGCGGAGCGGCAGGAGCGCGTACTCGTCTTTACGCAATTCCGTGAGATCACGGAGCCCCTTTCACAACTTCTCGGCGAAGTTTTTGGCCGGCCGGGGCTCGTGCTGCATGGCGGCACGGCGGTAGCAAAGCGGCGTGCGCTCGTCGACGATTTTCAGCGCGAGGATGGGCCGCCGTTCTTCGTTCTGTCTTTGAAGGCCGGTGGCACCGGATTGAACCTCACTGCGGCCTCGCATGTCATTCACTTTGACCGCTGGTGGAACCCGGCCGTGGAGAATCAGGCCACCGATCGGGCCTTTCGCATTGGACAGAAGCGCAACGTGCTGGTCCACAAGTTTGTGTGTCGTGGTACGGTTGAAGAGAAAATCGATGCGCTCATTGAAGCAAAATCCGGCCTTGCCCGTGATCTGCTCGATCAGGGCGGGGAGCAACTGCTGACTGAGATGAGTGACGAGGATCTGTTGCGCACTGTTGCGCTCGATATTCACAAGGCATGCGACGCGTGACCGGGAGGCGAGCGTGAGTTGGTCGGGCTTCATCCGTAAACCGACTGTCCAGGAGCAGCGCCGGAATGCGGCGCGCGAAAGTCAACGCCTGGCAAAGAGTGGCGAGAAATTGTCACCCGTCGTGATTGAAGGCCGCACCATCGCCAGCAGCGTCTGGGGCAAGGCCTGGTGCGAAAATCTCGAATCGTACCGGGACTTTGAATACCGCTTGCCACGTGGCCGCAGCTATGTGCGGCATCATGCCGTTATCGATCTCAAAGTCAATCCCGGTCAAATCGCGGCGCTGGTGTGCGGCTCTGAAGTCTACAGCGTGGAGATCGCGATCAAGCCTTTGGCTGCGGCTCATTGGAGCCGCATCAAGAGCCAGTGCGCCGGGCAGGTGGGCTCTCTCATCGAGCTGCTGGAGGGACGACTGTCCGAGGCCGTGATGTCCATCATGACCCATCGTGACAGCGGTTTGTTTCCAAAGCCGGCCGAGATCCGGATGGATTGCTCGTGCCCGGACTCGGCGACGCTGTGCAAGCATGTCGCTGCGGTGCTGTATGGAGTGGGTGCACGGTTGGATCATCAACCGGAATTGCTCTTCGTGTTGCGCAACACCAACCATGCCGATCTCATCGCGCAGGCTACGGACTTCGAGGTGACGCGTAAGGGCTCCGGGCGTAAGACAATTGCGGAAGACGCGCTCGGGAGTGTTTTCGGCATCGAGATCGACACGTTATCCATCGCCGAGCCCAAGGCCGCCACTCCCCCTAGCCGCAAGAGCGATGTCGGCGTTGTGGCGAAGCGTCGCCGAAAATCTGGCGCACGGAAGCGATGAGCCGGCGACGCGCAGCCCGCTAACGGTCCGGTCGTCGGCTGCCCAAGGTGATCGACTGACCAAGCGCGCATGCCGCCACATTTGGTGAGTCACCTCGCCCGCTCGCTTCTCTATGCCCTAGAGCAGAAGAAACGAGTGACCGCGACCACCATGAAATGGGCAGCCGAGCTGGCGAACTATCGACGACTCCAATGGACGTTGAGCGCCGCATTGCTGCTCATCGCCACAGCCCCGGGTAGCGCCTGGCTCATTTCCCGCGCCGGAGCCACGACGACTCCCGGCCTGGCCACCTACCCACCGCACAGCGGCATCATAGCGGCGGTTGGCCGGGTCGAGCCCCGGGACGGAGTGCTCTCAATAGCAGCACCCGCATCCGATCTCGGACCCTCCATCGTGACCACACTGCAAGTCCACGAAGGTGAGTGGGTAGAAGCCGGCCGAACGCTGGCCACATTGAGAGGCTATGACGAACTACAGGCGGCACTCACCGCCCGGCAGCGTCGAATCGCCGTAGCCCAGGCAAGACTGTCCGCGATCGAATCGGGGGGCAAGACAGACGACATCAAGGCGATGCGGGCGGAGGTTCAAAGTGAAGAAGCCGTTCTCGCGCAAGCACTGTCGGACGCCCAGCGGGCGAAACAACTGCATGCAGCACGGCTCGTAGCGACCGCAGCCCTGGAGTCAGAACAGTCGCACCTGGAGATCGCCACGCGCTCACTGGAGGCCAAGCGCGCCCGGTTGAGCTCATTATCGAGTGTGCGACCTGCAGACGTTGCCGTCGCCGAAGCCGAGTTGCACGCCGCCGAGGCTGACGCCGATGAGGCGCGAGCGAAACTCGATGAGAAGGTTGTCCGCGCTCCCTGCGAGGGAAAGGTACTGGCTATTTACGCCTATCCAGGTCAGAGCGTAGGCGCGCAAGGGCTGCTTGCCTTCGGTAAGGCACGCGAAATGTTTGTCGATGCCGAAGTTATGGAGGAGGACGTCGACGCGGTCAGCGTTGGACAGGCGGCCCTGATCACCGGCGACACATTGCGAGGTCCCGCCACAGGCACGGTGGAAGAGATTGGCTATCTGGTGGGATCTCGCGAAGTCTTCAAGGCGGACCCGGCTGCCTTCACCGACTCCCGGATTGTGCACGTGAAAATTCGAGTGTCGGATCCTTCGACCTTGCAGCGATTCATCAACGCGCGGGTATCGGTGGAGATCCAACGATGACCGCGGGTCTGCCCGTGGCGTTCCTGCAGCTCAGGAAACACCCACGCAGGCTCCTCATCGCGACTGCGGGGATCGCCATGTCGGCACTCGGGATCCTTTGCCAGATGGGCTTCGAGGATTCTCTATTCAGGAGCGCCACGCGCCTGTTCCAGGAGCTCGACGCTGACCTGGTGGTGATCAGTCCGCAGTATCAATTCATGGTTCTGCCGGCGCAGTTCAGCGAGCGCCGGCTGTATCAGGCGCGGTCGGTTCCCGGAGTGCGGTCCTTCTCCTCGGTGCGGTTGGCAGTGGCTCCTTTCAAGAACCCCGTCAGCAAGATCGTTCGCAACGTGTACGTGGTCGGGATCTCGAGGGGTGGCGGTGTGTTCGCCAATCCCGAATGGGAGCGGCAGGGGCGCAACCTGCGGGATCCCGATGAGGTCCTGTTCGATTCGCGCTCGCGCCCGGAGTTCGGCCCGATCGGACAGCTGTTTGCGACAGGGCCGCTATACACCGAAATTGCGAACCAACGGGTTCGCATTACGGGGCTGTTTGAAATGGGCGCTTCTTTCAGCGCCGACGGTACCGTGATTACAACCGACGAGGGTTTCGCCCGCCTGTTTCCGAGCCGCAGTGCGCGGATGGTCGATGTCGGGCTCATTCATCTTCGGCCAGGTGCCGTTGCGGCAGAAGTCAGCGCGAATCTACGCGCGAGGTTTGGGCGTGACGTTGTCGTGTTGACGCATGATGAGCTGAACGAACGCGAGCAGACATACTGGAGGGGCACGACACCGGCGGGATTCATTTTCAAGACGGTTCTGATCGTCAGCCTGATCGTCGGCTGTGTGAGCGTTTACCAGATCCTTTCATCGGATGTCGCGGAAAACCTGCGCCAGTATGCGACCTTGAAGGCCATCGGCTATCCGGACAGCTACTTCGTTCGTCTGACGCTCGAGAAGGCGTGGCTGCTCACATCGCTCGCCTATCCTGTCGGTTTCCTGCTGACAACCCTCATCTATTTTTGTGCGACACACCTGACTCTCGTTCCCCTGGTCATGACCACGACGCGGGCCATCGGTGTGTATGGGCTCATTCTCGCAGCCGCTGCCGGCGCCGGGATGCTGGCCATGAGTCGCCTGCGGCGCGTCGATTTCTCGGAGCTCCTTTGAACGCCCCGCACGTCATTTCTGCCCGGGGTCTCGGGTTCTCCTATGGCGTAGAACGCGGGCCCATTTTTCGGTCTCTGGACCTGTTCGTGGAGCCTGGCGAGATAGTCATCCTGACCGGCGCTTCCGGCGCGGGAAAGACGACCCTGTTGACTCTATGCGCAGCGTTGCGGTCAGTGCAGGAGGGGCAGTTGCGGGTTCTCGGAAAGGAGCTGCACAGCGTTTCCCGGGCGCAGCAGCTCGAGTTGCGACGCTCAATCGGCTTGGTTTTTCAATCCCACAGTCTGATCGATGCGCTGACCGCCGGGCAGAACGTCATGATGTCTCTTCTCGGTCGTCTGCCCCCGGCCGAAGCAGACGCGCGGGCGCAAGAAGCGTTGGCATTGCTTGGCCTGGGGAGTCGTGCGGATGCTTTTCCGGAGGAGTTGTCAGGCGGGGAGAAGCAACGCGTTGCCGTTGCTCGGGCAATCGTTCGCAGACCCGAGTTGATATTGGCGGATGAACCGACCGCCTCCCTCGATGACGTGACTGCTGTCGCGGTGAAAGGAGCCATTGTTGAGGCAGTAAGGCAGTCATCCTGTGCCGTTCTACTCATCACGCATGATGCGCGGATATTCAACATCGCGAACCGAGTGCTTCGGCTGGTAGATGGGGCGCTCGCCGGAGCGTTGCCCCAGTGATTGACAGGCGCAGAGCAACTGTTGGCACCCTCGCCCGCCGCGCCCTGCAGGCGATCATGGAAAGTCGGATCAATTACCGCCTGTCTTACGCAATCGATCTTGCTTGCCCGATTGCACTAGGGTGGCAACGGTCGCGGGGTTCGTCAGTTTGGACAACAGACCTGTTGGCTTTCTGCCTCGGCGGCGCGATATTCACCTTCGTCGAATACGCCCTGCACCGTTGGGTTTTTCATGCGCAGGGGACTTTTGCAGCGACTGCGCACCGGATTCACCACAGGTCGCCCGCCGACCCCATGGCTCTTCCCTGTCTGTCCAGCGCGGTTGTATCCTTGGCACTGTGGTTGGTACTAACACGCCTACCGGGTGTTGCAGTCGCCTCATTCCTCGCAAGTGGAGTGCTGTCGGGATACTTTGTATACGCTACGCTCCATCATGTGCATCACAGCACACGCAGCACTGCGGTACCGTTCCGTTGGCTGCGACGCAGCCGGGTAACGCACGCTGTACATCATTCGTTCCCCGACAAGAACTTCGGTGTGACAACGTCCCTTTGGGACCATGTGTTCGGCACGCACCAGGAGCGTGGGACAGTCAGCTTCCGGCACTCCCTTTCTTCACCTGATCGTGCAGCTCACTGAGGGCGGCGGAAGCCTCCGTCGTCTCCGCCGCGTCCGCGCCGTACGTCTTTTTCATAACCTCCTGTGCACGCACGAGCAGGGTTTGCGCCTCATCGAATCGGCCTCGTCCCGTCAACGCCTCTCCAAGGGCCAATCTCGTGTCGGCAATGTCCGGGTGATCGTCGCCAAACTGACTGGCCAGAATGGCGAGAGACTGGCGCAAGAGGCGCTCTGCATCGACGTAGTCGTGCTGTTTGATTCGCAACACTCCATAGGAGTACAGCACGCGGGCAGTGTCCGGATGACTGGGGCCGTAGGTCTGCATGAAGCGGGGCACGGCCTGCGCATAGATTTGTTGAGCTTCGTCCAGCCGGCCTGCCCTTCTGAGCACGGTCGCAAGGTTCACCATGCTCCTGGCGACCCGTTTGTTGTTCTCGCCCTGCACAGCCCTGCGCCGCGCGAGCACATCGTTCAGCAGCGCGATGGTTTCGTCGTATTTTTTTTGTACCAGCAGGACGCCGCCGAGGTTTTCCATCGCAGTAATGGTCTCGGGATTGTTTTCGCCCGCCTGCCGGGTCATGACCTGCACTGCGCTGCGAAACAACGGTTCGGCCTCGTCGGGCCGTCCGGCACGAGAGTACGTCATGCCGAGATTCGACGCCGCCATGGCCGTGCGAGCGTCGTCAATGCCCAGCAGCTCCCGGTCGATCTCGTATGCCCGACGCGCCACTTCCTCAGCACGCGCAAAATCACCCTGTGCATCCAGTAGCGCGCTCATCTGGGTCAAGACGGTGGCGGCTTCGAGGCTCTTGGATCCGAACAGCCGCTCGCGTATCGCCAGCGATTCCTGCGCGGACGTGTAAGCCTCACCCAGATCACCTTTAACATACAGATCGGACGAAAGGTCGAGCAGGGTGTCAGCGACTTTCGCGTGTTGATTCCCAAACAGCTTGCGGCGCAGGGCCAACACTTCACGATATTGGCTGGCGGCCCGAGCGTGATTGCCGCGTTTCTGATCGAGCTCGGCCAGATCAGACAGGCTTTCCGCCACATCGGGATGCTCAGGCCCCAATGTGGCGAGCCGCGTTTTCAATGCGGCGCGCAACAGGGGCTCGGCGTCATCGTATCGTCCCAGCCCAACGTAGGTGTTGCCTATGGTACGTCGGACTGCCGCGGCGACCAGGGGTTGCTCTTTGAAGGCGCTATCAATCTTGTTCGCCGCATTTGCCAAAGTGGTGCGGATGCTCATGTCTGCACCCGTCTGCCACGGATCCGCGGCGCCGAGTGTATTCTGCAGAAAGGTGTTGATCGACGACGCTTTGGCAGCCTCGGCCGCTGCCCGGTCGCGCTCGGCACCGATGCGCTTCACCTGTATGGCGCTGACAATCGCAAATGTAATGATCAAAGACATGACCGCGATACCAAACGCAGTTGCGAGGCGATGTCGCCTCATGAACTTGCCCATCCGGTACAGCGGGGTGGGTGATCCCGCGAGCACCGGTTCGTGCTCGAGATAACGCTGCGTGTCGCGCGCCAGATCTCCTGGCGAGGCATAGCGGCGCGAGCGGTCCTTCTCCAGCGCCTTCATGACAATCCAATCCAGGTCCCCACTCAATTGACGACGCAGGGCAGCGGCGTCAGTCCCCCGCAGCTTCGCCGGACCCGACCCGCGGTCACCGAGCCTGCTCAGTCGCGTACTCGGCCTCGTCGGCTCCAACTCCCGGATACTTCTGCGCAGATCCAGCAAGGCGGCCGGACCTGATGCATCGGCTTCGAAGGGCAGCACGCCCACCAGCAATTCGTAGAGCAGGACACCCAGCGAGTACACATCGCTGCGGGTATCGACATCGATTGCGCCGAAGCTCATCTGTTCCGGGCTGGCGTACGCCGGCGTGCACAACAGGGTGCCGACCTCGGTGAGGGTGGCGTCACTCAGATCCTGCGAGGTGAGCTTGGCCAGGCCGAAGTCGATCACTTTGGGCAAGGCACGCCCATCCTGCTCAGTAACCAACACGTTCGAGGGCTTGATGTCGCGGTGAATGGCTCCCTTCTGATGGGCGTGTTGCACGGCCTCGCAGACTTGCTGAAACAGGCGCAGCCGTTCGGTCACACCCAGTCCGGCGCAATCGCAATATTCGGTAATCCGGACTCCGTCCACGTATTCCATGACGAGGTAGGAGCGCCCGCTGTCTGTGACACCCGCATCGAACATCTGCGCGATGCCGGGATGTTGCATCAGCGCGAGCACCTGCCGCTCAGCCGCGAAGCGCGCCACAATCTGCCGGGTATCCATGCCGGCCTTGAGAAGCTTCAATGCCACGATACGGCGGACCGGCGCCACCTGATCTGCCGCCCAGACTTCGCCCATGCCGCCCACGCCCAATTTCCGGGTCAGCCGGAAGGGACCGATCATCCGGCCCGCCTCCGACAAACCGGGATCCCCCACGTCGGGGACCGGGCTGCTGGATCCGCTGGACGAGGCCGCGCCAGGGCCGGAGAGGGTTGATCCGGATGTCGCCATGTAGCCCACGGTCTCCAGGCAGCTTTCGCATTGGCAGATATGGGCCTGCACGGCGGATGCGCGCTCGGGGCTCAGCTCACCGATTGCAAATGCGGCCAGGGCGTCTGCGGGCGGACACTGGGCGGCGGCGTTGGACATTATTGTTGGCTTCGCGGCGGCGTGTGTGTCTCATGATAGCCTAGTAAACATGGCCATCGGGGGAAGCCTCAGCAATAGCACTATCGAAAGTGCATTTGAGATCGGACACCGTGCACATCCGACTGTGGAACTGCAGTTGGCGGCCTTTACAGAATTCGCCATGGCGCGTGCCGAGACCTGGAATGGCAACCTGGAGCGCGCCGCGGATCTTTACCTCGCCTGTGCCTGTGTCGCGCGGTTACCCGCCGCCGCCACGGAATTCCTTGCCCGCTTCGCGGATCGCATCCCCAAGTATCTCGGGCGTCTAGCTCGCAATGCTGACCTGGTTGCCGAGGTGCGTCAGATCGTTGTCACGCGCTGCATCGTTGCAGATGGTGACGGCCCGCCTGCCCTCGAGGGGTATAGCGCGACGGGTTCACTGGAAGGATGGGTCCGAGCAACCGCGGTTCGCGAAGCTATCGCGTTGAACCGGCACCGGGATCGACATACCGGCAATGTGGAAAGTGCGCTGGAAGCCCAGATGCCCTGGGTAGACCGCGAGATTTCCCTTTTCAAGCAGATCTATCGTGAGCCGGTGAGCCGGGCGTTTGCCGCCGCGTGCCTGCAGCTCGATGCAAATGACCGTGCCCTGCTCCGGTTGCATTATGTCGAGGGCGTGACAACGGCGCGTCTCGCAAACATCTACGGCATTTCGCGCGCCACGTTGATCCGCAGGCTGGCTACGGCGCGCGAATCCCTTGTCGACGGGGTCAAAGCCGCACTGCGCGCGGACGCGGGAATTACCAACCAGGACTTCGACAGCGTGCTGCGCCTGGTGAAGAGTCAGATCGACCTGCGGTTGTCCCTGGTTCTCAAACAACCCGCCTGATTCGAATGAGTCAGTTGGGCAGCTCGCTTCTCTAGGTGGGGAAGAGCGAGCACTCGAACGCTTCGCGTGCTCTGACGACACACAAACCACAAGGACCTCGTCAGATGAATCCTACCCCCCTTTCGCTATTTCGGCGCTACATCGTGTCAGCCTGCGTGCTGCTGGCCACCCTGCTGCTGTGCGCTGGCGCGCACCCGGCGGCGGCGGATCCAGGCTCGCCGCTGCAATATCTCGAATGGCCCATGTTCGGCCAAAACTGGGGCAACACGGCGAATGGGCTCACGTTGTCCATCGGACGCAGCAACGTCCAGAAGCTGAAGCCTAAATGGACATTCAAGACTCAGGGCGACGTATCGGCACGCGCCGCGATCGTCGCCGGTGGCGTGTATTTTCCCGATTGGGGCGGCTACCTTCATCGGCTCAATGCCCGAACCGGCGCCGAGGTGTGGACCCGGAACCTGTCGACCGACTACGGCCTCACACCTGCTGCGGGTAGCTCAAAGGCGGTCTCGCGGACCACCCCGGCAATCGATGGAGACACGCTCTATATCGGTACGCAGGGGACCGGCTCGGGGGCCTATCTGCTGGCGATCAACACCCGGGATGGGTCGCTCCGTTGGAAGACTCAGCTAGATACCCATCCCCTTTCGATTGATACATCCTCGCCCGTTGTTCTCGACGGTGTGATCTATACCGGAGTAGCCGCTCTCGAGGAGGCCGCGGCGGCGAATCCGCAATATCCCTGCTGCTCTTTCCGCGGCAGCGCGGTAGCAATCAACGCGAAAAACGGCGCCGTGCTTTGGAGACATTACACCGTGCCGAAAGGCTACACAGGCGGATCGGTCTGGGGCAGCTCGGTCATTCCGGATCTGCTGCGACGGGTGGTCTACATCACGACCGGCAACAACTACTCGACACCCACCGCTGCGGACTTCAACACCTGTGTCAACGGCCGAACTTTGACCGAGGAGGTGACGACTTCCTGCCTGTCCCCGGAAGATGAGATCGACTCCATTGTGGCGCTCGATATGAAAAGCGGGTCCGTGAGATGGTCTCACCGGCTATGGACGATGGATGACTGGAACGTGTCCTGCCTCGTCGGATTCCAGGCGGGCCAGGGTAATTGTCCCAATCCACAGGGCCCGGATTTCGACTTTGCCTCGGGAGCCAACCTGTTTGTCGCCAGGACTGCGCACG
>JAXDQF010000041.1:0-3027 GCA_034668025.1 Gammaproteobacteria bacterium
TCGTCAAGCCCGGCAAGGGGCAGGCGTTCAACCGCATCAAGATCCGGAATCTGAAGACCGGGCGCACCATCGAGCGCACCTGGCGTTCGGGTGACTCCATCGAAGCCGCCGACGTCCAGGACACGGAAATGCAGTATCTCTACCAGGACGGTGATTTCTGGCACTTCATGGTTCCCGAGAACTTCGAGCAGTACACGGCCGAAAAGGCCGCTGTGGGCGACCAGGCTCAATGGCTCAAGGACGGCATCATCTGCATCGTCACGCTGTGGAACAACGTTCCCCTCGTCGTCATGCCCCCGGCTCACATTGACCTCAAGGTCGTCGAAACGGATCCGGGTGTTCGCGGCGATACCGCCACCGGTGGCCAGAAGCCCGCGAAGCTCGAGACGGGCGCCGTCGTGAGAGTGCCGCTCTTCGTCAACGAAGGTGATGTACTCCGCATCGATACTCGCACCGGCGAGTACGTTTCCCGCGCTAAGCAATAGCTCTACGCAGTCGCTATATGCGCCTGTTGCTTCCGCGACAGGCGCACTCCCTCTCCCGCGTAAATTATCAGCGCTGACCAGATCATCACGAAACCGATGGCTCGTGCGTGGTCGAATGGTTCGTGAAGCACGAATATCCCCGACGCAAATTGCAGCGACGGCGCGATGTACTGAAGCACCCCCACCGTTGAAAACGGCAGTCGACGCGTTCCGTAAGCGAACAAAAACAGCGTAGTCGCCGTCAGTGGTCCGCTGAAGATCAACATCGAAGTCGTCACGGTCCCGGTATGGCCTAACGCACCGACGCCCGTTGCCTCAGACCAAACCAAATACCCTATGGCGAACGGAGTCAGTATCAATGTCTCTGTGGCTAGTCCCGGAAGCGCGTCGATTTTGACGACCTTCCGCAACAGGCCGTAAACCGAGAAGGAGACTGCCAGTGTCAGCGCGATCCAGGGAAGGCCGCCAGTGATAAACGTGAGATAGCCCACGCCTAGCGTTGCTAGTGCTACGGAGGTCCATTGCGCTGGAGTCAGTTTTTCGGAGAGAAGGACTACTCCGAGCAACACGTTGACGAGCGGGCCGATGAAGTAGCCCAGGCTCGTCTCAACCACTCGTCCATGCGTGACGCCGTAAACGAAAGCGAGCCAGTTCAGCGTGATCAGCGCAGCTGTCGCGGCCAGGCGCAACACCACGCCCCGATTGATCAACGCCGCGCGCACCTGTCCCAACTCCCCACGAAAGAACATCCAACCCAGCACGAAAAGACATGCCCAGGCTATGCGGTGGGAGATGACCTGAAGTGCCGGGACCTGGTGGAGAGCGTGAAAATAGACCGGAAAGAATCCCCAGATGACAAACGCCGCGGTCGCGGTAACCAGTCCTTGCTTGTTGGAGTCGGGCACTTACGCTACAGGCCTCGGCTCGCCGCCACAAATATCGCTGCAAGACGCTCGATTCCGCGGCGATCAGCATCATCAAACCGCGCCACTGACGGGCTGTCGATATCGAGCACGCCCAGCAACGTGTCGCCCTTCAGCAGGGGAACCACGATCTCGGACTGTGAAGCGGCATCGCAGGCGATGTGACCAGGAAACTCGTGGACGTCCAGCACGACAATGGTCTTGCGAGTTGCTGCGGACGTCCCGCACACGCCTTTGCCGAGCGGGATCCGTACGCACGCGGGCTTCCCCTGGAAAGGACCGACAATCAGCTCGCTCTCGCCGTTGGCCCCCTTGCCGATGAAATAGAACCCGGCCCAATTGACGCCAGGGAGGGCGTCAAACAACAGCGCGGCGGTGTTGGCCGCGTTGGCTATGAGGTCCGGTTCGCCAGCCAGCAGGCCGTTGAGCTCCTCAGCAAGGCTCGCGTAGTCCGCGTCCTTGTCACGGAAGTCGTAACGCTTGCTGGTGAATTCCATCGGACCGCTCTGGGTGGGATTGGCTGGGACGGTCTATTTTGACCGCGAACCCAGCCAGATACCTCCCCCGGAAGGGCGACGGTTATGCGATATCCGTCGGAAACGGCAGCACGGCGTCGATGTGGTCGACTTCCGCCGCGAGCATCATCACCCGGTCGAATCCCACCGCCACGCCCGTGCATTCGGGAAGCCCTGTCGCCAGCGCTGCCAGCAAGCGTTCGTCCAACGGGTAGGTGGGCAGGCCCATCTGCTGGCGCTCTTTATTGTCCTGTTCGAAACGCCATCGCTGCTCGTCTGCCTCGAAGAGCTCCTGAAACCCATTGGCCAGCTCCATGCCTTTGCAGTACAGCTCAAATCGAAGTGCCACGCGGGGATCGAGCGGATTCACGCGGGCCAGCGCGGCCTGGCTGGCCGGATAGTTGAATACGAAGGTCAGCGAGGTGTGCCCGAGCTTGGGGCCAACGACGGCTCCCATGAGCAGCTCCAGCAACTCGTCGCGTTTCGCGCCACGCTGCGCTTCCGCGGTAAATCCAGCCGCGCTGGCCGCAGCGGAAAGCTCCTCCATGGACGCAGTGAACGGATCCAGATCCAACTCCTGGAGGAACGCCTCTTCGTACGAGATTTGCTCACTCGTCAGTGCGAACGCGACGTCGCCCATCAACGTCCGCACGAGCGTTTCCGTTTCGTGCATGAGTCGATCCAACGTCCAGCCGAGGCGATACCACTCGATCAGCGTGAATTCGGCGTTGTGCAGGCGTCCGCGCTCCAGAGCGCGCGCCACATGACAGATTTGGAAGATGTCGCCACTTCCCGCGGCCAACAACCGCTTCATCGCATATTCGGGTGATGTGTGCAGGAAGAAGGGGCGCGGACTGCCCTCAAACTCCACTTTCGCGGAGTGAATGTGGACGTCCGTGACCGGAGCGTTCACGATCATCGGTGTGTCCACTTCCATAACGCCGCGATCGACGAAGAAGTGGCGCGCGTGCATGAGGACCGCCGCGCGATGCGCCAGCATGTCGCGGGTGGCTGTCGGCTTCCATTCAGTCATGATGGGCGATCATCCCGCCCCGCAGCCGGGCCAGTGGTTGTCCCATGGAGATGCGGTCACGTGCGTTCACG
>JAXDQF010000042.1:0-3790 GCA_034668025.1 Gammaproteobacteria bacterium
GTCCCACAGCAAGGGAATCACTCGCTGGAAGTAGTCCAACTGGCTGCGAACGGTGTGTATCAGGACCAGGGGAGGGCCGGTGCCTGCGGTGTAGTAGCGCAGCCGTGAACCATCGGGGCGGGTGAAGAACCGCACCTCGCCGCGGCCGACGCTCCACGTTCTCGTGTAGGTCGAGTCTGGAAACTCGTTGTGTTGCATTCCTGTCCCTTTCAAGCACACGCAGGCGTTTGTTCGGCGGCACTTTCCGGGTGAGCCGCTCTCACAATGCGTAGACTAGAAGATAAACCATCTGCACGTTATTCCAATCTGAACGATTGAGATTCATGTCTCAGTGGTATACTTTCTAGCGTGGCTGCTCAGAGGACGTATAACCAGAACTGCCCTGTCGCGAAGGGTCTGGACGTTCTTGGCGAGCGATGGACACTGCTGATCCTGCGCGAGTTGATCGGTGGGCCGCGCCGCTACAGCGACCTGCGAGCCGAACTCCCGGGGATCGCCACCAACTTGCTGGCGGAGCGCCTTCGGGGACTGGAACAGACGGGCCTCGTTGATCGCACCGAACTGCCGCCGCCGGTCGCCCGTACGGTTTACGCGCTTAGTGAGTTGGGATGGCGCAAGGTCCCGCCCGTGCTCAAGGCGATCGCCATGTTCGGGCTGGATCAGGTCCAACTGACGGACAGCGCCTGCACGCCATTGAACGGATTCCTCGCCGGAATACTGCTCGGGTTTGAGCCTTCCTTCGCGGCGGATCTTAGCGCGTCCTACCGTGTCGAGATCGATGGCCGATCCTTCAAATTCATGGTTCACCACGGCGGACTGCAAGCCGCCGGAGGCGCATTCGCCGTGACCGTGACAGCGACCGCAACGGACCTGATTTCGAGCAGGTTGGGAGCCAACGCGGCGCAACGCAGGTCGGCGGTGAGACGGCTGAAATTCGTCGGCGACGACGATGCCGTGCGGGTGATGCGACGCGTATTCCAGTTGCCGACCACTTGAGTGTGACGTTCGGAATCCAGCCCCACACTCCGAGCGCGCATGCATGGCACTTGTCAGCGGCCCTCGAAAACGACCTCGCGGTGGTTCGCGATGAATTTGCGTGCCCCCTGCTCGAGAAGGAGGCCGACGGCATGCTGCATGTCGCGGGTTTCGTACAGCCCTGTCGCCTCGTCGAGCACGAGACGGTCAGCCGAGCGGGAGTTGTGCGTCAGCGCGTGCCGAATGATGCGCTTGGTCTGAGTATGCGCCGCCGCCGGTCCCCGTGCGATCTTCCTGGCGACCGCCACGGCGGTCTTCTGTAGCTCAGCGGTGGGAACCACGCGGTTGACGATGTGCCATTGAGCGAACTGCTCAGCGCTGTAGCGTTCTGCGGTGTACACGATCTCGCGCGCAATCGCCGGCCCGCAGCGCTCGGCTAACCGGTAGGCGCCACCAAGGAATGTCGTCGCACCGATCTGCGCCTCAACCTGCGAGAAGACCGTGTCGTCAGCGGCGAAGATGAAGTCACAGGCCAGTGCCAGTTCCAGGCCGGCCGCAAAGCAGAACCCATTGACAGCGGCGATGATCGGGAATGGCGCATCCTCGAGTTCGGCCATCAACGCCATGCCATCGGTCAGCATGTCCTGCCCGTCCTGCTGGCTCTTTCCGTGGAAGAGTGAGACGTCCGCACCTCCAGAGAACAGCGGCGCATCACTCTTGATCACCATGGCGCGAGCGCCGTCCGCGGTGGCTTTACGCACGGCGTCTCGCAAGCCCGCGATCTGGGCCTCGTCGAAGAGTTCGGCGGGCGGGTTGACCGTCGTGACAATCGCCACGCCGTCCGTCATCTCAAGGTCCACACGACTCATTGCAACTCCTCGGCAGCATCTTAGGTTAGAGACTAGACTAAATCGTCTAGACGACATCGTCAATACTGCAGGTCACTCGAAGCCTCGCGATCGCCGACCTCGACGCTGCCCCTTATGACTGGATGCCGGCGATGGATCGCCTCCGCTGTCGGGGATCCTGACCCGGGCAAATCAGCACGCTGTCTGAGTTGCATGTTCAAGCCTCAGCTACGTGTAGTGCAATGTGAAGACATTGGCGCGCAACATATTTCGCTGCCGCCGGGCACCATTGCGTTACGACGTGACATCCGCCACTGAGGGGGCGCCGTCGCGGTTCCCCACCGCCAACAGAGCGGAGAATTGAAGGGTCCAGAGGTTTCCGTGGTGCGGGTACTTCGCTGTCATGGCCGAAACCAGTTCGTCGGCGTCCTTGGCGGCCTCGTATGCTGCCGCGAAGTCTTCGATGTATGAGCGAGTCTGTGCGATCATTTGTTCGACCGCGTAGTCGTCACCGTCGGGCCTGCGGTGGCCGGCCACGATCACCCGCGGCTTGAGGCTTTCCACGAATGCCACAGTCTCGAGCCAGTCCTGCCATTGCTCTGGCGACGCGAACCCCAACATCGGATGGATCTCGTTGTAGATGGCATCACCGGCAATTACGACGCCGATCTCGGGGATGTGGACGATGGTGGTGGGATTGATATCGGCTTGCTTCACCTCGAGGATGTGCAGGGGTGAGCCGTCGACGTACAGCGTGGGGTCCTCGATCGCCTCAGGCAGCGGTCCCGGCTCCACGACAGCGTCGCCGAACAGCAACTGCCACTGCCCGGTCTGCATCTCCATGGTGGCCTTCATATCCTCGAGCACATGGGGCAACACAACGTATTTCGCATCCGGGAAACGTTCGAGGAGCAGGCCGGATCCAAGATAGTGATCTTGGTGAGCGTGGGTGGCGTAAATCGTCGTGAGATTTTTGCCCGTGCGTTCAATTAGGTCTCCGAGGTCGCGCACGTCGTCTTTAAGGTATTGCGCGTCAATCAGAACCGCCTCGGTCGGGCCTGTGATCAAGGTCGAAGTGGTTGGCGAGAAGGTCCCATTAGGAATCCCGGGAAACTCGACGGACGGAATGTTGGGCCAGCGACCCACGTACACCGTGGCACGGATCGGCGGCGTGGCCGTCGCGCCTGCGGCGGATGAGTTGTTTGCGGTCACGGGTACCTCCAAGTTTGCGTTCGGTTAGTCGGCGCGCCTCGGGCCGTTCACGTATGTACTGCGCCTACGAGCCCACGTTACGAACGACGTCTTCTTTGGAATAGAACAGATTCGCCCGACGGTGGTACTCAAGCGCCAGGATGGCCCCCGGTGTCTATAGGGAGCGCCGACTTGCTTTCAAATACCGGGGAGCCGCCCGTCGGGCGCCGTCAGGCTCGCCTAAGCAGTGAGTTCGATGAGTGCGGCGTCGTCGGCGCACGCACGGCGGATACGACCACATCGTCATCGAGCTGGTAGGAGGTCAATGACGTCGGCAGGGCCATGTGGCGGCCTCATCACATCGAAGCACGGCTATTCGCTGAACTCACCGGAGGAAGGTGCCTTGTGCGCCTTTTGCCCGTAACGGTGAGCAGCGGACGAGGTTTCGGCGGGGTCGACGGCGGCCCGATCGCTGTAGAGGCTTGGATGGAACTGGGCATCAGGAAGCCGTCGATGATGCGGCGGAGGTGCTCGTGTTCGTTGTGGAAAGTATAGCCATCGAGCCATGTTGCACATTGCTGGGCGAGCTGTCGACGCAACGGGACATGCTTGGCCGCAACAAGTTTGATGAGGCTGCGGATCGCTGCGAACGTGTCGCCGGCGCCGACAGTGACGAACACGTAGTTGCGTTCACCGGCGTTCATGTGGGGCTTGGCCGCTTCAATAAGTGCCCAGGCCAGGCTGGCTGCTTGTGCGTTTCGCACTGTAATTACCGC
>JAXDQF010000043.1:0-54056 GCA_034668025.1 Gammaproteobacteria bacterium
GGCAATGTCGCTGGTGCGGCTTCGCTCGGCGGCCCGGGCTGCGGAAGTGGCGGTTTTCTGTCTGGGCATTGGTTCGGAGAGTATGCCGTGACAAAACCGGGCGAACAACTTTGGACGCCCACCGCCGCACGCATCCGCGATGCCAATGTGACACTGTTTGCGCAGTGGCTGGAGCGCGAACGCGGATTGCGGTTCAGCGACTATGCAAGCTTGTGGCGCTGGTCGGTTGAGGACCTGGAGGGATTCTGGGGCGCGCTGTTCGACTACTTTCAGATCGACTGCTCGACCCCGCCGTCCAAAGTGTTGGGGCGGCGGAGCATGCCGGGAGCGCAATGGTTTCCCGGGGCTCGCCTCAACTATGCACAACACGTTCTGCGACGCGAGCGTGACGGCGGTGACGCCCTGCTCTTCGCGAGCGAAAGCCACCCCCTCGAGCCCCTCAGTTGGCACGACCTGGGGGACCGGGTCCGCAAGATAGCTACGCGCCTGCGCGCAGCTGGTGTGGTGCCCGGCGACCGGGTGGTCGCCTGGATGCCCAACATTCCGGAAACGATGATTGCCATGCTCGCGGCGACTTCGATCGGAGCCATCTGGGCGTGTTGCTCACCGGATTTTGGCGAGCACGGAACGCTGGACCGGTTTGCGCAACTCGAGCCGAAGGTGCTTTTGTGCGTTGACGGCTATCGTTACGGCGGGAAGTCGTTCGACCGCCGGAATGAACTACAGCGCATCATCGCCGGTCTCGGCGACCTGCAACAGGTCATCTACCTGCCGTATCTAAACACTGAATCAGTGGACCTGCCGACCCCGTCAACTGTACTTTGGAGCTCGCTCCTGGAGGGGCCCGGGGTCAGCGAATCCGAGTTCCGTTACGAGCAAGTTCCCTTCGAGCATCCGCTGTGGATCTTGTTCTCATCGGGTACAACCGGATTGCCTAAACCCATCGTGCACGGTCATGGCGGCATTCTGCTCGAGAATTTAAAAAATGCCACGTTTCATTTCGATCTGCACCCCGCAGATCGGCTGTTTTTTTTCACCACCAGCGGCTGGATGCTGTGGAATTTCCTGACAGGGACGCCGCTCACCGGTGCTATTCCGATTCTCTACGACGGCCATCCCGCTTACCCGCGACCCGATACCCTGTGGCAGATCGCGGATACGGCCGGGGCAGCCGTCTTCGGTGCGAGTCCCACCTACATTGACCAAATGGCCCGCGCCGGCATCGTGCCGCGTGAGCTATACCCACTATCCAACTTGCGCTCCATGAGCCTCGCAGGCTCTCCCGCCACGCCGGACTGCATGAGCTGGTTTTACAGCAACGTCAAACGGGATTTATGGGTTGCGAATGGCAGTGGCGGAACAGACTGCTGCACCGGATTCGTGGGCGGTGTGCCGACACTGCCCGTGCACGCGGGGGAGATTCAAGCGCCGTCACTCGGTGTTAGTGTCAAAGCGTTCGACGAGAACGGCCAGAGTGTCATCGATCAAGTGGGTGAATTGGTCATCACACAGCCTATGCCGTCCATGCCTCTGCAGTTCTGGAATGATCCTGGCGACCAACGTTACCGGGAGACGTATTTCGAGGACTTTCCCGGGGTCTGGCGACACGGCGATTTCTTCAAGATCAAGGCCAGCGGAAGCAGTGTCGTGCTGGGACGCTCCGATGCCACTCTCAATCGCTACGGCATCCGCATCGGGACTGCCGAAATCTACAGGACCCTGGCATTGCTGAGCGAAGTGCAGGATTCGTTGATCGTCAATCTCGACCTGCGCGACGGTGGGTTCTTCATGCCCTTGTTTGTAAAGCTCGCGCCGGGAGTAAAGCTGGATTCCGCGCTCGAGGCGAAGATTCGCGACCTGCTGCGGCACGAATACACCGCCCGCCACGTACCCGACCTCATCTACGAGGTCCCGGCCATTCCGTACACGTTGACTGGCAAGAAAATGGAAGTGCCGGTACGCCGGATTCTCATGGGCGTCGCGGCGGTCAAGGCAGCCAATCCCAGTGCCATGGCAGACCCGACGGCGCTGGAGTTCTTCACACATTACGTCGAGCGACAGGAAGACTACGTTATTTAATTTCGCCCCCGGGGCGCAGAACACTTTGGCTACTCGTGAATCCGCGTCAGCAACTCGATCAATGTCGCGACCTCGCGGTCCGAGAAGCGCGCCTTGAGCCACCGCTCGTGCTGTTTGATCGCCGCCTTGGCTGTGACGAGCGCCTTGCGGCCGGAGCGTGTCAGGTTGAGTGTCTGCTTGCGCCGGTCGCTCTTCGACCAGCCACGCAACAGGTAGCCGCGGGACTCGAGACGATTGACGATCGACATGGTGGTGGCGCGATCCATGCGCATTCTTTTTGCAAGGTCCGTTTGTGCTATGTCCGGATGATCACCGACGAGCCACAGTACCGACACCTGCTTTTGTGTCAGGTCCAGGTGCGCGAAGGTTTCAGTGAAGTGCCGGTACGCCGCCCCGTAGGCCAATCGTATGTGAAATCCAACGATATTGCGGATTTCACCAATATCCTCATCCCCGGCAACGTGCGGCGTGGTGATCGTCAACGTCTCTTTCACTACAGCCCCAGCAGTCGCGCTGCGTTGTCCTTGATGATGCCCTCGAGCACCTCCTGCTTGAATCCCACCTGCCCGGCCGCCTCGATCCACTTGTCAGGGCGGATGAGGGGAAAATCCGACCCGAACAGCATCTTCTTCTGCAACTGGCTGTTGGCATACCGGATAACCTGCGGCTGCAGGTACTTGGGACTCCAGCCGGACAAGTCGATGAACACATTCTCCTTGTGGAGCGCCATCGACAGGCTCTCGTCTACCCACGGCCAGCCTGGATGGGCCAGGATGATCTTCATGTCGGGAAAGTCGACGGCCACATCGTCAATCAACATCGGCTGACCCCATTTCAGGCGCACGCCTCCCCCGCCGCGCATGCCTGTGCCCATGCCCGAATGACCGGTGTGAAAGATGACCGGCAGACGATGTTCCGCTATGACCTCGTAAAGCGGATACGCGATCCGATCAGCAGGATGAATGTCCTGCATGATGCTGTGAAACTTGAAGCCGCGGACACCGTGATGCTCCACCAGGTCCCGAGCCTCGCGCGCGCCCATCTTGCCTTTGCGCGGATCGATCGAAGCGAACGCAATGACGATGTCATCATTCTTGGCCGCGTACTCGGCGATCTCATAGTTGCTCACCCGTTTCGCCCCCAGGGCGCTCTCGCAGTCGACCGTGAACAGGCAGAACGCAATCTGCTGTTCGCGATAGAAGTCGATGATCTGTGGAATCCTGGGTCGCTCGCGGGGCGCTTTGAAATACACCGAGGCCGCATCGAAGAACCTGCCCATCACCGGATCTTCCGGATCGTGACAGGACACCTCGGCATGCACGTGCACGTCGATGGCGCGAATCCTGGATAAATCGATCACCCGGCGGTCTCCACAACGGTGCCGCGCCCCCTCGAGCGAATTGTAAGCGTTGCATACCATTTGCGCAGTGCGCCGGTCAAGTACTATCCTGACACCATGCGAGCTGCGGTTTTCCGTGCTCTGGATCAGCCTCTGTCGATGGAGGAAGTTGCAGACCCCTGCCCGTCTGCACATGAAGTCGTGATTCGTGTTGGACGCTGCGGCATCTGCGGCAGTGATTTGCATATGACACGTGAGCCCGCATTCGGCCTTGCACCGGGCAGCGTGCTGGGCCACGAATTCGCAGGAGAGGTTGTAGGGATCGGAAGCGCCGCCGTGGGACTGGCACCAGGCGATCACGTGGCCGTTGCTCCGATACGCGGCTGCGGCTACTGCCCCAGTTGCCTCAACGGCGAACCCGCATGGTGCAGTCAAATGTTCCTGCAGGGGGGCGGATATGCCGAGTACGCGCTGGCGACAGACCGACAATGCTTGAAACTCCCCGCAACGACGTCGACCGAGGAAGGCGCGTTGGTAGAACCGCTGGCGGTTGCCCTGCACGGTGTCTCTCTCTGCGGCCTCAAAGCCGGTGATCGCGTTCTCGTCATGGGCGCCGGGCCCATCGGCTTGGCCGTCGCCTTTTGGGCTCAACGCCAGGGAGCCGCCCGGATCGCCGTGAGCGATTTGAATCCGTTCCAATCCAAACTCGCATTGCAGGTCGGCGCCACCGCATTCGTGCAATCAACGAGCGATGTAGTTGCTACGGTCAACAGCGCTCTCGGCGGTCCGCCGGACGTTGTTTTTGACTGTGTAGGTAAGCCCGGTGTCCTGGCGGAAGCCCTCGAGCACGTGAAACCCCGCGGCAACATTGTGATCCTGGGCCTGTGTACTGCATTGGATAGCTTCGTACCCTTCCGCGCCGTTCAGAAGGAGGTCAAGTTTATTACCTCGGCCTATTTCAACCTGGCCGAATACCGAACGGCGCTCGACGTTCTGGATGGAGGCAACTCGGCGGCGAAACTGCTGATCACCGGCACGGTGCCACTCACGCGACTACCCGCCGCGTTTGAGGAACTTCGGCAACGGACTTTCCAATGCAAGGTCATGGTGCGTCCGGACTAACCCACTGCCGCCTGGAGCTCCCAATTGAAGATCAGCGAGCTGTTTAACGTCGAGGGTTACGGGGTCATTGTCACGGGCGGTGCCAGCGGGCTCGGCCTGGCGTACGCGGAAGCGTTGGCGCAGAACGGCGCGCGCGTGACAATTTTGGACATTGACCCGCAGGGTATCGAAAGAGAAACACAACGGCTGAAAGCGAGCGGATACTCAGTGCGCGGTGAAGTGGTTGACGTCCGCGATAGTGGCGCTATCGACAGCGCATTTGACTCTGCATTGCGCGCACATGAACGCCTCGACGTCGTGTTTTCCAACGCGGGGATAGATTCGGGACCCGGCTTTCTAGGCGGCTGGGTGGGGGCTCAGCGGCCGCGGAATCTCGCAGGCGCCTTGGAAAGCTACACCAACGAGCGTTGGAACAGGGTCATTGAGACCAACCTCAACTCGACGTTCGCCACCCTTCGGGCGGGAGCCCGACTCATGCGACCGCAGAAATCCGGCCGCATGATTGTCACGACTTCGGTCGCTGCCTACCAATGTGAGCCCGCCATCGGGTCTGCCTATATGGCGGCAAAGGCCGGTGCGGCACATTTGATGCGGTGCGTCGCGTTGGAGCTGGCTGCCGATGGAATCACGGTGAATGCCATCGCCCCCGGGTTCTTCGTCACCAACATCGGCGGCGGCCACGCCAAACAACCACAGGTGCAAGCCGCCATGGCCAGCACAATACCCGCCCACCGTGTTGGCTTCCCTCAGGATATCAAAGGCCTGGCGCTGTTCCTGGCATCTCCAGCCTCGGCCTACGTGACAGGTCAACAGATCACCATCGATGGCGGCTGGACTCTCGGTGCGGCCGACTGAATGGACGCTAAGGCACACCGAGCTGCGATTGCCGGCGCCGGGCCAATACCGCTGGCGCAGTTTCCCGCAGACCCAATGCGAGCACGCCCCCTATCAGCGTCAAACACACCATCATCCACAGGGGTGCCTGAAGGCCCGCCCGGTCAGCGGCGATTCCCGCAGCAAACGGGGCCAGGACGCCGCCGAGCACTTCGCCAGTTCCCATGCACAGCCCGAGCACAGTCGCCGTGTGCAGCGGATCGACACTTTCGGACGGGATGGTTGCCATGAACAGTGGAAAGACACCGTTCAGCCCCCAGCCGAAAAAAAAGATTGCTGCCAGCACCCACACGGAGCCGTCGAAGAACATGGCCCCGAGCGGCAATATGACTCCCAGCAACGGCATCGCAATCATCAGCGGGCGTCGTCCGATACGATCCGACAGCGCCGAAATCGCAAAGGCGCCCACGGTTGCTGATATGCCCAAAGTCCCCATCAGCCAACCCATGGTCTGCGGGTCAAACCCACGCACCTGCGTGAGATACAGCGGCATGAACGCCCAACACACCACCAGATACGAGACTAGAAGAACGCCGGTCAGGGCGCAGATCCAGACATTGCGCTCCCCGAGTGCAGCACGCATCGTGAGCTTTTCAACCGCTGCGCCCGCCGGCAATTGCGCCGGCGGTGGATCGCGAACAAAGCGCCACAACAGCAGGGCTGCAATGAGTCCGGGGGCGCCAGCCAGGAAAAATGCGTGCCGCCAGCCGTATGCGGCTGCGACACTGACCAGCAGCACCGGTGCTGCAAACGAGCCCAACAGGTTCGATCCGAAGTTCTGGGTAACACCCATCGCGAGCCCCCGGTGCTCGGGCTCGATCTGCGTGGCCACCATCGATTGGCTGATCGGCATGATCCCACCTTCCGCAACACCCATCAGCAGACGCGCTCCCAGCAACATCGTGAACGAGGCGGCGATCCCTGAGAGAAATGAGCATGCGGAAAATGCGATCGTTGCCAGGATGAGCAAGGTCTTGCGATGGCCGGTCCGGTCCGCGATGAATCCGATTCCAAACGCCGCCAGCGCCCAGGTCAGCGACAGCGCCCCGGCCAGGATTCCAACCTGTGTATTGCTCAGGTGCAGATCCGGCTGTGTGAAGGGCATGAGAAAGTTGAGCGCGTTGCGGTCGAAGAACACGATCCCGAAATTGAGGCTCAACAGCGCGACGAGCAGGACCTGATAACCCTTACTGTTGGACTGCGTCATATGTACACGACTGTGAACGACTGGAAGCGAATGTATCGGGCACTCTGGCGCATCCGCCTGTTCGAGGGCCAGGTCCAGAGGCTTGCAGCCGCAGGCGAAGTTCCGGGCTTTCCGCACCTGTCGACGGGCCAGGAGGCCGTTGCTGTCGGGGTATGTGAGCGTCTCACCCGCGAAGACGTGCTGTTCACGAGCCACAGAGGACACGGCCACGTGCTCGCAAAAGGCAGCGACATGCGGGCCGTGTTTGCGGAAATCATCGGGCGCGACAGCGGGTTGTGCCACGGTCGCGGCGGCTCGATGCATCTGGTTGATGTCACTAACGGGACCCTCGGTGCGACCGGTGTTGTGGGCGGGAATCTTCCCCTGGCCGCAGGAGCCGCCTGGGCTGCTCAGGCCAAAGATAACACCACGATCAGCGTCGTCTTCTTTGGCGACGGCGCCACGGGTGCGGGCGTCTTTCACGAAACATTAAACCTGGCAGTGCTGTGGAAGCTCCCCATTCTGTTCGTATGTGAAAACAACGGGTATGCGGAGTTCACGAGCCGTGAGGAGCACTCCAACGTGCGCCAGGCAAGTGCGTTCGCCACGCCGTATGGTATGCCTGCAATCACCATTGATGGCAACGATTTGCCAACAATATACGCAGCGGCGGGTAATGCTATCGCGGGCGTGCGCAGTGGATCAGGGCCCTACTTCCTCGAGTGCATGACCCATCGCATGGCCGGTCACTTTGTCGGCGATGCCCAAAACTACCGCTCGAAAGAAGAGCTGGCCGCCATGAAGGACAAATGTCCCATTGAGCGCTTGAAGCGCCATCTCATCGAGCAAGGTGCGACGGAAAGTGAGCTCGTCACCCTCAGGGAGGAGGCACGGGAGGAAGTATTGCAGGCGGTTGCGCTTGCGCGCGCTGATCCGCGGCCGGATCCGGCGACCGTGCTCGAATTCGTTTACAGCGCACCCTGCCTCGCGGGCAAACCAGGACAGCTCTCGTGAGTCTGACATTCATAGAGATCCTACGCCGGGCGCTAGATGAGGAGTTGGCTCGCGATCCGGCTGTCCACCTGTTGGGAGAGGATGTCGCGGCGGGCGGGGCGTTTGGTGTTACGAGCGGTCTAGCTCAGAAGTACGGCGCACAGCGGGTACGCAACACCCCCATCAGCGAAGCGGCTATCACCGGATTGGCTGTCGGGGCGGCCCTGTGCGGCCTGCGGCCGGTGTTGGAGATTATGTTCATCGATTTCGCCACCCTGGCAATGGATTGCCTGGTGAATCAATGTGCCAAGTATCGGTACATGTCAGGGGGACAACTTGCAGTCCCGCTGGTGGTACGCACTCAGGCCGGTGCCGCCGGCGGCGCGGCCGCCCAACACTCCCAAAGTCTGGAAGCCTGGTTCGTTCACGTACCGGGTCTGGTCGTCGTTGCGCCCTCCTCACCGGTGGAAGCCTACGGCTTGCTGAAAAGCGCCATCCGGTTGGGTGACCCTGTTCTGTTTATCGAACACAAGCGTCTCTACACTTTGCGGGAGGAGCTTCCCGCCGATGTCGAACTACCCGAAATCGGCAAAGCGCGCGTTGCCCGCGCAGGAACTGATGTCACGGTGATAGCTCATTCGGCGATGGTTCGCAACGCGCTGGAGGCTGCAGAAGAGCTTGCGCGCGTGGGCATTTCCGTTGAAGTGATTGATTTGCGTACGCTGTTGCCGCTCGATATGACAACCATTGCCGAGTCGGTGTCGAAAACTCATCGTGTTGTAGTTGCGCACGAGGCGGTCCAGAATGGTGGCGTGGGCGCGGAGATCGCCGCACGCATCGGCAGTGAGTTGTTCGACGAGTTGGATGCGCCGGTGACCCGCATCGGCTGCCCTTTCTCGCCAATACCTTTCGCGCCGGAGCTGGAGAAGGCGCTGTTGCCGGGCACGGCCAGTATCGTGCAGGCTGTGCGCGGGCTGCCCGGTTGAACTGCTCTGTTGAGCTGCGCGGTCAGGAGAACGGCAAGTGGCTCGGGTGGCACTGGAAATTCCCAAAATCGGACTGGTGATGGAGAACGCCCGCGTGGTCCGCTGGCTGAAGAATGTTGGCGACCCGGTGGAACAGGGAGAGCCGTTGCTCGAGCTGGAAACGGAAAAGTCCGTCGTTGAAGTCGAGTCCACTGCCAGCGGACGGCTGGTGGAAATCCTGTTGGAAGCGGATCAGGAGGCGCGCGTGGGCGATCGCATCGCCTGGCTCGAAAATGACACAGTGGTTCCCCCGGCGAGCCATTCTGAGCGGATCGTGAGCTCGCCGGTTGCACGACGTCTCGCCGCCACGCACGCCGCCGATCTTCGGCAAATCACGGGAACAGGTCCCCGGGGCCGTATCCAACTGCAGGACGTGCAGCGGGCCATCGAGGCGCGATCCGCGCCGGATGCTACAGCCAGCGCGGCGTCGCGCGTGCGGCCAATGTCTACTATGCGACGCGCACTGGCGCGCTCGATGACACTCAGTAATGCCACGGTCCCGCAATTTACTGTCGAACGTGCCGTTGATTGGACTTCGGTACACGCGCTGCGCGCGACAGCACCGGCGGGTGATCAGACTCCCTCCATCAACGACTTTATCTTGCAGGCCACGGCTCGGGCGCTGCTGGCCTTCCCTGCGTTGAATGCCACATTCTCGGGAGAAGCCAACTCCCCCAATGCGGGTATCGTGCCGGTGAACGGCGCTCATATTGGCCTGGTCGTCGCTGTCGAAGACGGTCTGCTCGTGCCGGTTTTCCATGGTGTTGAGCAGTTGGGGCTCGAAGAGCTGATGCGCCAGCGCCGCGCAATCGTGGAACGCGCCTCGACCGGCACCCTGAAGCGCGAAGAGTTGGAAGGTGCCACTATCAGCATCTCCAACCTCGGCGCCCGCGGGCCGGATCGGTTCAATGCTCTGATCAATCCACCGCAATCGGCGATACTGGCCGTTGGTCGCCAGCAGGACCGTGTTGTCGCCCTGCAGGGTGGCATTGAAGTGAGACCTCTCTCCCAACTCGCGCTTACCGTGGATCACCGTGTGGCCGATGGCCGTCTCGCGGCGGATTTCCTGGCGTTCCTGGTGGAGATCCTCGAAGGCGACGCCTGGCGCATGGACTGACCGAGGAACACCCGTATGGCATCCCCCATTCAACTGCTCGGATCGTTTTGGACTTTGGCGGTTGGCGCGGAGCCCTGGGGTGACCAACGCTGCCTCCACGACTTTCGTCTGCGAGTGCAAACGGCCGCTGCGGCCGGCTTCACGGGCATGGGCTTCTGGCACACCGACCTGCGTGAAATCCTCACGAAGTACAGCCTCGTAGAGATGAAGAACATTCTCGACGACCATGGCATCACCCACATCGAAGTTGAGTGGTTGCTGAACTGGTTCTGCACCGATCAGCGCCGGGTGGCCTCCGATGAGACCCGCATGCTGCTGCTCGATGCCGCAGAAGCGCTCGGCGCGCGTCACATCAAGATCGGCGATCTGGGAAACGATTGCGCCGGCGTTGCACAGATGACCGAAGAATTCGCCCTGCTGTGTCGCCAGGCCGCGCAGCGGGGCACGAACGTGTTATTCGAAATGCTGCCTGCGCATTTCTCACGTGCGCCGTCGCTGGATGACGTGTTGGCAATCTGCAGCGGCGCAGGTGCCAGGAACGGCGGCATCATGTTGGATAACCTCCATTTGCAGCGCACGGGAACGCCGCCGGACGACATCGTGCGAAAGATTGGACGTGACGTGCCGCTAGGTGTGGAAATCAACGACGGAATGCTCGCGACCCCGGTCGATTTACCGGATTCTGTTGTCAACAAGCGGCTGCTGCCGGGCGACGGAGAATTCGACATCGGCGCGTTCCTGCACGCGCTTTGGACCCAGGGCTATGCGGGACCGATCGGTGTCGAAGTATTGAATCAGTACATCCGCAAATGGCCGTTGAAAACCGCGGCCACCGAGGCATTCGCAAAGACGCGGCAGGTGGTCTCGGCCGCGCGCGAAAAATGGGAAGCGGCCCAGTCACAAAACGCCTGAGTGCACGCAGCCCTTAACATCATTCGAGGGGGTATCATGAGTCTGCAACGACCTGACCCGCAGCGGCAGATCTGGATCTTCACCCAGATGCTTCGCATCCGTACCTTTGAGGAACGCGTAAAGCGCGCCTTCACCGATCATCCCGGCGTGATCCGCGGCCATACACATCTGGCGGATGGCGCCGAAGCGTCCATCGTCGGCTCGCTCAGTCATTTCCGCGAGGGCGATGCGGCACTGGCCACGTACCGCTGCCATGGCTATCCGCTGGTCCTCGGAACCGATCCCAAAAATATGATGGCTGAGATCTTCGGGCGCGCGGACGGGCTCTGCAAGGGACTCGGCGGATCCATGCACCTCACTGATGTAAAGCGTGGATTTCTCGGTACGTCCGGCATCGTAGGAGCCGGTATTCCGCATGCTGCCGGCGCCGCGTGGGCCGCACAGATTCGCAAACAGGGCAATGTCGTCCTCAGTTTCTTTGGGGATGGCGCCTCCAAACAGGGTGCATTCCATGAAACGCTCAACATTGCCACCTTGTGGAAACTCCCTGTTGTGTTCGTAATGGAGAACAACGGTTACAACGTTGTCACGACTTCGGCACAGGAAGACGCCAACGCGGCGGCCGGCGAGCCACTGGCTTTCAAGGCGAAGGCCTATGCGATGCCCGGTGTTACCGTGGATGGCACAGATCCATTGGCTGTTTACGCGGCCGTTGGCGAGGCCATTGGGCGTGCGCGTTCGGGTCAGGGCCCAACACTCGTGGAATCCAAAGTGTATCGTCTGTCAGCGCATGGCAACATCATCGCGCCACCGGGTGTCCCACTGCATTACCCGGAACACGAAGCCATCACCGTATTCGGAAAACGGGAGGAATACGAAGCCGCATTGCGCGGCGATCCGGTGCCCCGCTTTCGCGGTGTCCTGGTTCAGGGTGGCATCCTCACTTCCACCGAGGCTGACGAACTGTCCGAGCGAATCTCAACCGAGATGCAGGAGGCTGTGAGCTTCGCGCTCAACAGTCCGTTCCCCAAGCTGGAATCGGCGCTCGAGTACAACTACGCGTAACTCGCGGCCAGGAGAACCTCATGGCACAAATGCCCTATATCGCTGCGATCGATGCGGGAATTCACCAGGAGATGCAGCGTGATGCCAGTGTGCTGTATTTCGGCCAGAACCTTGCGACGACCGAGAACCATGCCTACGTTGCCGCTTATGGGTCAGACCGTGTACGTGTTACGCCCATTTCGGAAACCGCGGAAATCGGCATAGCCGTGGGCGCTGCCATGGCCGGACTGCGGCCGGTTGTGGAACTGTACATGGCTGAATTCATGCTCGTGGCGATGGACCAGGTGGTCAATGAGGCGCCTCGATTTCGCTACATGACCGGCGGACAAGTGAAGGTGCCGTTGGTACTCAAAGCCGGGTACGGATTTACCGCAGGATGGGCGGGCCAACACACTGGCTCGCTTACCGCTTTGTTCATGGGTGTTCCGGGACTCAAGGTTGTGGTGCCCTCCACGGCGGCAGATGCGAAGGGGCTGATGGCCACAGCGATCCGCGATGACAACCCCGTTGTGTACCTCCATCACTACCTGCTGACATTGGAACACGGCGAAGTCCCGGATGGCGAATATCTGGTGCCATTCGGCAAGGCGGAAATTCGGCGCACGGGCGCTGACGTTACGATTGTCGCAACGGGTTGGATGGTTGCCCGGTCATTGCTAGCCGCGGAACAGCTCGCGAAAGAAGGTATCCACGCGGAAGTAATCGACCCCCGAACAGTGGCACCGTTGGACCTGGAAACCATCTTGCGTTCGGTGGACAAAACAGGGCGAGTCGTACTCGTGGACCAGGCGCCCCGCCACGCGTCTGTGAGCGCGATCATCGCCGCTGACATTGCCGAACACCGGTTCAGCGCACTCAAAGCCCCGGTGGTCCAGGTAACTGCGGCGGACACCACCATACCGTACAGCGAGCCGCTGGAGGCTCATGTTATTCCCGATGAGACGCGCATTGCCGCCGCGGTTCGCACAGTATTGAAATAGGCTTCAACCGCTAAAGGAGTCCGACGATGGGGGTACGACTCGAAGCGCCAGTGCAGCGCCACTGGTCCACACAGGAAGTGGGTCAACAACGGGCCCTCGCCTACTGGGTGGACACCGTTTGCGATCAATTCCTGGAATTGGAGATCGATACACCGGTGCGTAACCGGTTCCACGCCTCCCTCGATCAGATCGATCTGGGGCCGGCGACCGCCAACTTTCTGGAGGCCGACACTCAACTCGTTCGTCGCACGAGTGCCAAGATTGCCCGCATGCGCACCCCCATGTTTATCCTGATGCAGCTGCGCCTCGGCGAAGTCAGATTCCGGCAGTTGGGGCGGGAAGTGTGCATCGGCACGGGTGAATGCGTTTTTGTTGACGGCACTGAGCCCTACGAGCTCGAATGCCTCAGCCTGACCAAGGCCGTGGCGCTGCGGCTGCCGGCCGACTGGCTCAGTGGCTGGGTGGCGCAACCTGAGCGCCACGCCGGTCGGCTCTTCAGTGCCCGCGGGTGGAGCTCAGCGCTGTGTGCGTTCGTTGCCGGGTTGGATCTCAACACGTGCGATCAGTTGGCCCTCCCCCCGGATGCGCTCGCAGAGCCCATTGCAACGCTGCTGAAAATGGCGATCGGGCCGGAACACGAGCCTTCGTCCCAGCAACCGATCCTGTTTACCCGGCTGATTTGCACGTTGCAGAACCGGCTGCAAGAATCAGACCTCGCACCGCTGACGGTCGCAACCGAGCTCGGCATCTCCACTCGCACGGTGCACTACGCATTCGCCAGGGCTGGTACGACCTTCGTCCAGCGCCTGATGGAATTGCGCCTGGGACGTGCTCGCGATCTGTTGAGAAACGGACGCCTGTTCGATCTCCCGGTGACTGAAGTCGCAGCCCGGTGTGGGTTTGCGGATCCCAGCCACTTCGCACGGCGTTTCCGGCGGCGGTTTGGACTATCGCCCCTCCAGTTTCGCACCTCGGTCACGCGGGCAAAGCACTGATCGCGGTGCCGTAACACCGCCCGTTTGGATCCCAAATCCCACGGATGGGATGCAGTGGTGTTGCGCAGGGGACCGCTTTGCAGTGTGGGACCAGAATTTTGCGCTGCGGTCCGCGCATGGGTATGCCATGGAGCGTACCCTCCGCCCAACAATGCAGCATCGCCGTGCTCATGAATAACCAACAGACTCGGGCGCTGGTTCGCATCCGGGAGATGATCCTGCAGGGAAAACTCGCCGCTGGCCAGCGCGTTGCCGAGGCGCCACTGGCGGAACGCCTCGGCATGTCGCGGACGCCTGTACGTCAGGCACTACCCGTTCTCGCGCAAGAGGGCCTGCTCATCGAACACGGGACACGCGGTTATGTCGTCAAGACGATAAGCAGCGCGGACATTGTCGATGCGCTCGATCTGCGCGGCGTCATGGAGGGGTTGGCTGCGCGTCGTTTGGCCGAACGAGGTGTTTCCCGGGGGTTTTTTGATGCGCTGCGTCTGTGCCTGGCGGATGGAGATCGGATTTTTTCCAAAGGTCACATGCAGGAGAGCGACGAGGCGCTGTACGCTGACATGAATGCGCGGTTTCACGATCTGATCATCCGCGAAGCCCGCAGTCCGATGATCGAACAGGCCCTGGAACGTAACGCCCGCATCCCGTTTGTAGGTCCTCAAACACTCGCTTTCGACAAGACGAGCCTGGATCGCATGTATGACCTGCTGTTGTATGCACATCGTCAGCATCACATCATTGTTGCCGCCATCGAGCGCGGCGAAAGTGCGCGGGTAGAAGCGCTCATGCGCGAACACACCAACCCGGTCAAGGACAGCCTGAATCTGACCAGTGGCAAAACGCCACGGCGGCCGTCCAACCCGGGATTGACGATTGTCCGATGAGAGGGGGAATGCCAAGATGTATCGGTCAAATTGCTACGGCGCACTGTTGCGCGTCGCTCTTGTCGGGTTGGCGCTTGCACTGCCGGGCGTAACTGCAGTCGCCCAGGAGGGACAGCTCCAGGAAGTTGTCGTAACTGCACAGCGGCGCTCGGAGAACATACAGAGCGTCCCTATTGCGGTGACCGCATTTTCTGCCGAGCAGCTCGCCGCTCGCAATCTTACGGACGTGAACTCACTCGGCAATCTGACGCCGGGAGTCAATCTCGACGCCGGTGCGCCCTTCTCAGGCGATCATTCGGTACTGTCAGCCTCCATCCGTGGCATCGGGCAGGATGACTTCGCCTTCAATTTAAACCCCGGCGTAGGCGTCTACCTCGACGGCGTATTCCTCGCACGCACCATCGGGGCGAACCAGAACCTGTTGGACGTAGATCGGATCGAAATCCTGAAAGGCCCGCAGGGCACGCTGTTTGGCGCCAACACCATCGGCGGCGCAATCAGCATCGTGACGCACATTCCCGGCAATGAAACCCGATTCATCGCCCAGGCGACGGGCGGCAGCCGCAACCGGCGGGATGTCTCATTCACGGCAGACCTGCCTCTCATCAAGGACGTGCTGCTCTCCAGTATCAGCGTGGCGTCACAGAATCAGACAGGTTGGCAGAAAGTCATTCCGTATCCAACCGATTCGGCCATCGGCCAGGCGCCTTTTGTCGTGGATCCACAGAATGTCTATCCGAAGTCGGGCTATCAGACTTCCGACAATTACGGCGGGACGGGTGTGACGAGCATGCGCGCCAAGGTCCTCTGGAACGCATCCGACAAGCTCAACGTGACCTTTACAGGGGATTGGTCGCACGAGGACCAGACCGCCCTGCCCTACACTGTCCTCGGCAGCTACACAGGAAACGTCAATCAGTCTACTTTCTCGACCCTGTATAACCTCTGCATCAGCAACGATGTTGCCTCATTGCCCGCCGCGATTTTCGCCGCGGGAGGACCTCCACCGCCGATCGTCGGAGTCGTGCCGGGGGTGCCCAATTTCGGGCTGGCGTGCACACGACCCCGCGCGCAGGTTCCCGGATTGTCCATTGGTGGTGCTCCGCTCATCGGTGCAGGGTACGTCGGCGGTCCCCCGGGGCCCTTCAATTACGCCAACATTGCGGCAGGCCTGCCGTATTCCGGCACGAACCAGCCGCGAATCTGGGACAGCATGGAGGCCATCAATACCGGCAACATCGATACCACCTACGCAAACGGCCCTGACTTTGCGCGCAACGACGTGTTCGGCTTCTCCCTGGCCGGCGTTTACGATCTGTCAGACACGCTCACCTTCAAATCGATCACGGGTTATCGACAGATCAAGTGGAACATCGGCACGGATCTGGATGGCACCCCCGAAACGCTCCAGGAAGTCACGGATGCCCAACACCAGTGGCAGGTCTCGCAGGAGTTCCAGTTGCTGGGCAAGGCGTTCGACAACAAGCTGAACTATGTGACCGGCCTCTACTACTTCAAGGAAGCCGGCTACGTGCACGACTACGTGCCATTCGAGGGAATCCTGTTCGTCTACGACCAGTCGAACGACGTGACGAATACCAACTACGCCGCGTTCATCCACGCCGACTACGCCCTGACGGAGCAATGGGGATTTACTGCCGGCGGGCGGTACACGAGCGTGCAGGCGAAATTTCTGGGCGGACAGAGCGACCTCAACAACTTTCCGTTTATCGGGGCCGGCGGCCTGCCGTCGAGCGCAAATGCCGTCCTCAGGTATTTCCCCGCCGTTCCGGACAGTCAGTCGTGGCACATCTTCGATCCCACGCTGGGCGTGCAGTACCACTTCAACAACGATGTCATGGCCTACGCGAGTTGGGGTAAAGGCTTCAAGGCGGGTGGCTGGACTACCCGGCTGTCGGCGGTCATCGCGAGCCCCAAGGATGCGGAATTCCAGCCGGAGTACTCCAAGACCTGGGAATTGGGATTGAAATCTCAGTGGTTCGACCGCCGCCTGAGGGCCAACGCCGCCCTGTTCTACACCGACTATGACGGCATCCAACTGAACATTCAGCAGGGTATCTCGCCGGTATACACCAACGCGGGCAACGCAAAGATCAAGGGCGCAGAGCTCGAGCTGCAATCCATCGTCGGCTACGGTTTGCAGCTCAACGTAGCGGCGTCCTATATCGATGCCTACTACACCTCGGTGAACCCGAACGCCAACATTCCCCAATACGCGCTGCCGGACGGAAGCAATGTCTGCCCCGCTACGGCAATCGTTGGTGAGCCCCCTCACCCGGTATGCGCTGTGAACCCGGCCGGCATCACTCAGTTGGATGCCAAGCTCCCGAAGACGCCGAAATACAAGCTGACGTTTGATCCGCAGTACAGCTTCTCACTACCGAATGAAGCGACCATTCGCCTGTTCGCCGCCTTTACGTACACGGCGGAAATGTTCAACGACTCGCTGAATACGCCCGAGCTGCGGCGGCCACCCACACGCTCCCTCGACGCTTCGCTGCATTACGTGTCGCCCACGAACCTCTATGACTTGGCCATTGGCGGCAGCAATCTCACCAATGACCGTTACGTCACGGCGGGTTCACCCAACTATGGCGCGGGCGAGGTCGGCGGTTACTACAACCCGCCGCGCCAGTGGTACGCGACCGTGCGAGTCAATTTCGAGCCCTGAGGACAATTTATGTCTACAGCCAACCCAACAACCATGACGGCGCCGCCGTCCACCGCCTACAAGATCCTGGACGTGCCCGACCCCTTCCGGCACCTGATTGCACGCCACGGTGTACCCGGCACTTTTGTGGGCCCCTCCTTGCAGGAGAGTCCCTGGGTACCGTTCGGCGCGGGTGCGGCGATCCGCCATCTGGCTTTCGATGTGCGCAACAACCGATTCAGCAACGTACTGTGGGTCAAGGGTCCCGGCGTCGTTGGCACGCACAAGCACCACGGTACCGTGGTGATGATTTGCCTGGAAGGCAGCGTGCGCTACCTGGAATACGACTGGGTGGCCGGTCCCGGCGATTTCATCTACGAGACGCCGGGGCTCGTCCATACCCTCGTCAGCGACCACGCCCAGGGCGTGAAACTGTTCGGTTGGCTCGAAGGCCCCCTCGACTTCTTCGACGACCAGGGTCAGTTCGTCGAGCAGGTCGATGTGTGGTGGTTTATCAATCACTACGAGACGCACTGCCAGGCGCACGGCATACCGATCAACAAACAGCTGTACCTGTGACGCCCGGGGGCCCGGTTCTCGCACCGTAAATAGCCGCGACCGGCGCCCAATTCGGCCGAGACCCGCGGTCCCTCGATCGATTCCCCACCTCGCCGCAACGCCCATCCAGCCGTAGCGGTCGTCTGATGGCGCCGCCGGTTATGATGCGCGCATGAACACCCCGTCCACCCCTGGGTCTCAAGCGCCGCGAACGACGCCCCGAGCCAATCGGGCGCTCAGCATCATTGCGGCAGGCACCATTTTGGCGCTTCTGTATTTTGCTCGCGATGTCCTGGTACCGATCACGCTCGCCGTCATTTTGAGCCTGCTGATCAATCCCCTCGTGCGGCTGCTGCGGCGACTGGGAATGGGCCAAAACCTTTCCGCCCTGGCGGCCGTGCTGTTACTGGTAATGGCCTGCGCCAGTTTCGCCGTGGTGATCGGTACCCAGGTGGTGCGGATGGCGGTGAGCCTCCCCCAGTACCAGGAAACCATTCGGGGCAAACTGGAAACCCTGGACAACCTGACGGTCGGCGGGCTCAACAAGCTCGCCAACCAGGCGGAGCGGATCATTCAACAGCGCGTTGCCAAGGAAGATCCTCTCCTGCAGCGACGCACCCTCGAGGAGCCGAACCCCGTCGGCTCGCCGAAGCTGGTTCCAGTAGAAGTGCACCAGCCACCCGAGGAACCGCTGGCGGTCGTCAAGAGCGTCGTGGCTTCTGTTTGGGGGCCGATCGCGACGACCGGCGTCGTGCTCGTCGTCCTGGTGTTTGCCTTGTTGGAACACGAAGGACTGCGAGACCGCGTCATCCGGTTGGCCGGGGTGACGGACATTCAGCTCACTACTTTCGCCTTAAATGACGCGGGCGAGCGACTCTCGCGCTTTTTCGTATCACAATTTGCCGTCAACTTCGGGGTTGGCGCCGCAATCTGGCTCGGCCTTGCCTTGCTGGGCATCCCCCAGGCAATCGTCTGGGCCGCCCTGGCGGCGATCCTTCGATTTGTCCCCTATGTGGGTATCTGGATTGCCGCGCTGTTCTCCGCGATGCTGGCCGCCGCGGTCGATCCGGGGTGGTCACTGGCACTCGCGACGCTCGGTCTGTTCGTAATCGTCGAGCTGATCGCCGGGCAGTTGATCGAGCCGCAACTCTACGGTCACACTACCGGCCTCTCGCCCCTCTCCGTCATCATCGCCGCGATCTTCTGGAGTTGGCTGTGGGGGCCGACAGGGCTGCTGCTGTCGACTCCTCTCACCGTCTGCCTGTTGGTCGCAGGCAGGCACATCAAGGCGTTGAGCCTGTTGGATATCCTGTTGGGCGACACCCAGGCCCTCACCATGGCACAGGGTTTCTATCAGCGCGCGTTGTCCGGGGATTCCGCGGAAATCATCGCCAGGGCCCGTGAATTTCTCAAACGCAACTCCTTCGCCGCATACTGTGACATGGTGTTGATGCCCGCCATCCATCTTGCGCGGCTCGACTTCGGCACCGGCACCATCAACGACGAGCAACAGGCGAAGGTCCGCAAGGCCGTGACGGCCGTCATTGGGGAACTGGTCGGCCAGCCACGGGGGTTCCTGCAAAAGTGGCGGCCAAGTGCCTCGGGGCCCCCAGGGAATCTCGGGCGCCAACTGCGTCATCAGCGTGAGGAGAGCGTAGGCCGATGGCAGGGGCCGCTGGACGTACCACCCGCATCGATCGTTTTGGGTGTCGGCCTGGGGACTACTGCCGACGACCTCGCCACGGAAATCCTCGTCCGAATTTTGCGCGACGAGAAAGTTGATGCCCGCCACCTCTCGATTGAGGACCTGCAGGCGCCCCCTCCCGAAGCCAAGCCCGAAAGTATCGCCCTGATCTACATTGTCAGCGCCTACCCCTGCGAAGAGCGCACTCGTGCAGCCCCGTTGATCGAGGCGATTCGGAAAAGGCTTCCCAACGTACGGATAGTGACCGCCTTCCTGCCGGGCATGCTGTCTGAATCCAGCGCTGATCCCGTCAGCAACGCCGACGACGCAGCGCATTCGTTTTCGGAGGCGGTTCACATGTTTCGCAATACCGCGCGCGAGGCGCTGGGCGGTGGAAAAGCAGCTGCCAGGGTCAGCGTATGAGGAAACCCAACAGCATACCCCCCGCCGGGGGGCACCCCTTGGGCTGCGGACCGCAGTCGCCCATAATGGCCGGATGGATGCATACCTTTTGTCTCGCCGACGGCTCCTCCAGGGGCTCGCTGCCGCCGTCCCGGCCGGCCTCCTGGGGTGTTCGGCGAAAAAAGCCAATGAGCTGGTGGTGGGTGCTCTGCCGGTAACCTGCAATCTGACGTTGCCGGTGGCCTGTGTGGCCAGGGGCGTCCAGAACGATAAAGCCGCCGGCGCGGCCCCGCGATTCGAGTACCAGTTCAGCAAATACAACGGCTGGCCGGAGGTCAAGGAATCGCTCATGTCCGGGCGCATCCAGGCGGCGTATATGCTGGCACCGCTGGTGATGGACCTGGCGGATAAGGGCATTCCCGTCAGGATTGTCTCGTTAGGACACCGCTCCGGTGCCGTCATCATGGTGCGCACCGACTCCCCATATCAGCATTTTCGCCAGCTCACCGGCAAGCGTGTCGCCATCCCCAGCCGCTTCGCGGTCGATTTCCTGTTCCTGCGGCGCATGCTGGCCATGGAAGGGATGAAGGTCGAAGAGCTCGAGATCGTGGAGATGGCCCCACCCGACATGCCGGCAGCCCTCTACGCCAACGCTGTCGACGCCTACTGCACGGGTGAGCCCTTCGGCGCCGCGGCACAAAGCGCCGGTTATGCGCGGCCGCTGCGGATGACTCGCGACGAATGGCCGAAATACATCTGCTGCGTGTTGACGGTGCGAGAGGAATTGATCGCCACGAACCCGGCCATGGTGCAGGACCTGGTGAACCAGGTTCTGGGTGCGGGCACCTGGCTGGACCAGCAACCCGGGAACCGGGAAAAGGCCGTGCAGATTGCCGCCGGCCAGAAATACTTCAACCAGGATCCCAAGATCATCCGCTTCGTAATGCAGAACCCGAGTGATCGGGTGACCTACGGCGACCTCAGGATGATTCGCGCGGAATTTGACGAACTGATGCACCTCTCGCTCGACGCAGGCACCATCAAGCATCCGATCCCGTATGAGAAATACGTTGATGAGCAGTTTGCGCGCAATGCGCACCCCGCTCTCATCCCGTTGTGAGCCGCCGCATGTCGACATTCATACGGACTGTCGCAGCCCTGGTGCTCATGTTGGTTGTCTCGGCGGCACCTGCGAGCGATCCGGCATTGAAAGCCGGGGTCTTTGATCCGCCCAGATTGGCACCTGATTTTTCATTGGCGGGCTCCGACGGCCATGAGCTGAAGATCAGCCGGTATCGCGGCAAGGTCGTACTGCTGGCGTTCGGCTTCACTTCCTGCACGGAAGTGTGCCCGATCACCTTGAACACATTCGCCGTGACCCACCGCAAACTCGGCGGTGCGGCGGCCGACGTCCAGGTTGTATACGTGACCGTTGATCCGGGACGCGACGTCCCCGCGCGGCTGGCGAAGTATCTGCGCGGTTTTGATCCCAGCTTCATCGGCGGCACCGGGACGGAAGAGCAACTGGCCGCAGTGCGCAGGGACTACGGCGTTTCCGCAGAGAAGAAAATCATTGGCGACGACTACGCCTACGTGCACTCATCGTTTACGTACCTGATTGATCGTAAAGGCCGGATTCGCGCGCTGATGCCCTATGGCCACAGCCCCGATGACTACGCGCACGATCTCACGATCCTTTTGAAGGAATAACCGTGGGTTCGCGCTCGCTGATACTGTTGGGTATTGCCGCCGGCACCGTCACGGCGCTGACGTGTATCGGGCTCGTGCCGATCCACAGCGGCACCCACGATGAGATCTTCGAGATTCCCAAGGGAACCTGGGCGCGCCGGATGTCCGGCGACAAAGTTGAGATCCTGCCGGATCACATTTACCTGACCCTCGGCCTGCGTGACGTCCTGGTGCTGCGGAACCACGATGACGTACCCCAGATCTTCGGGCCCACACTGATGATGCCCGGGCAGACTTTCCGTCTTCCCTTCGAGCGGGCCGCGGAATATCAATTCGCGTGCACGGCACATGCGAGCGGCCAGATGACAATCGTTGTGGATGCGGCGCCCACGACACCCTGGGGCCGCCTGCGCTGGCGCACCCGCGAACTTCTGCGCTCCCTCGGATAGGTCGTTTGAGGCAATACATGGCCCGAATCAAGGCCCGAATAAAGGAAACTCTGCCGTCTCTAATCCTGATCGCCGCGTTGATTGCGACCTGGTGGGGCGCGGTCATCGCCACCCACAGTGTGATCTTCCCAACTCCATGGGCTGTGTTGACCGGCACACTGGAAATGTTGGAGGACGGGACGCTCTGGCGGCACATCGGCGCATCGTTGATGCGCGTGGGAGCCGGGTTCGGGCTCGCCGTCTGTGTGGGCGTGCCACTTGGACTTTGGATGGGTTGGGTAGGGAGCGCATACCGGACGCTGAATCCCCTCTTTCAGATCCTGCGACCCATCTCGCCCATCGCGTGGATTCCGATTGCCATTCTGTGGTTTGGTGTTGGCGACGCATCACCGATCTACCTGATATTCATCTCCTCCGTATTCCCGATGGTCGTGCAGACAACTGTGGGCGTCCACACAATAGAAAAGCGCTACTTGCGAGCGGCGGAAAACTTTGACGTCTCGCGCCGGACGCTGTTCAGGCAAGTCGTCATTCCCGCGGTACTCCCGCAGATCATCGTGGGCATGCGCATCGGGCTGGGTGTCGCGTGGCTGGTCGTCGTGGCCGCGGAAATGATCGCTCTGCGTTCGGGTCTCGGCTACATGATCATCGACTCGCGCAACGCGGGAAATCGTTACGACCTCGTCGTCGCGGGCATGATCATCATCGGCCTCATCGGGCTTTCGCTGGATGCCACGATGCGGATCCTGGAGGGCACGAAGTGGGCCCGGTGGCGCTATGCCCACTAAGATCGAAGTCTCGGATCTCAACAAGAGCTTCGCCACCGACAAGGGCATTCTGCCGGTCGTGGAGGCAGTGAGCCTCACCGTCCAGGACGGCGAGTTCGTTGCCATCGTAGGACCGTCCGGCTGTGGAAAGTCCACGCTGATGAACATGATTGCAGGGTTCATTCAACCGGACTCGGGCACGGTGAGAATCGACGGCGCGCCCCGCACGCGGCCCGATGCAAAAGGCATCTTGATCTCGCAACAAGGCTCGGTCTTTCCGTGGCTGACCGTGCGCGAGAACCTCATGTTTGGACTGAACGGCCACTCGACGGCGGACCGGTGGGCGGTTGCAGAACGCTACGCGGATATTGTCGGATTGAAGGGGTTTGAGGAAAGCTATCCGCACGAGATCTCCGGCGGAATGTTGAAACGCACCGAGCTTGCGCGGGCCCTGGTCGTCAAGCCCGAGATCCTCTACATGGATGAACCGTTCTCCGCGCTGGACGCCTTGCTCAGCCTGCGCATGCGAAACGAGCTGCTGCGCATCCTGGCAAAGGAGCGCCACACAACTTTGCTCATCACGCATGATGTCGAAGAGGCCATCCATCTGGCAGACCGTATCATCGTGCTGACACCGCGCCCAACGCGAATCCAGGCGATCTTCGCTGTGCCGTTTCCCCATCCGCGCCGGCTGGCCGGCCGGGAAGCGCAGGAGCTGCGGATCGCGATACTCAGTGAGTTGGGGGTGGATCGCGGCGAGTTGGGATCTTAACGCACTCTTGGGAGCTGACGAATGAGTCAACGTGTCGCACTGGTGACGGGTGGGAGCCGGGGAATCGGGCGAGAGGCGGCGCTATTGCTGGCGGCAGCTGGAGCGCGCGTGATGGTCGTATCGCGCGACGCGGCCGAGCTGGCTACCGTGGGTCTCGAGTACGTTGCCGCCGACCTGGGCACCCCCGAGGGCTGCGCATTGGCCGTCGCCGAAACCGAGCGACGACTGGGACCGGTTGACCTGCTCGTCGTGAACCACGGCATCGGGTCGGCCCATGAGCGGCTCGTGTGGGAGCAGGATCCGGAGGTTTGGCGCGAAACGATGCGCGTTAATCTCGACGGCCCGTTCGAGCTCACACGACTCACTGTGGGCGGGATGTGTAAGCGCGGGTTTGGACGGGTCGTGTTCACCAGTTCCACCGCCGGCGAGAAAGCCGAACGTTCCGGGAGCGCGTATACCGCTTCGAAGCACGGGGTTATTGGACTCGCACGGGCGGTTGCTCAAGATGCCGGGCCGTTCGGTGTCACATCCAACGCTGTGCTGCCGGGTTGGGTCCGGACAGCGATGGCCGAGCGATCAGCGCAGGCAGAGTCGCAACGACGCGGTGTGGGTGTCGACCAGGTTTGGCGCGAGCGTGCCGCAATATATCCGCAGAACCGTGTGTTGGAACCTCGGGAGGTCGCGGAGGTGATTGCGTTTTTGTGTAGTGATGCCGCGGGAGGGGTGAATGGCGAGGCCATTACGGTAGCGCTGGGTGGGATCTGGTGAGGCGAGCGCGTCGGTACCGCTGAAGTCACTGCCGGGCGCCTGCGCCCGAAGGGGGTTCGAGCGCAGGCCGTTATCAACTCAACTTACCGCAGCGAATTACCTTCCCAATAGCGCGGCGCCTTGTAGTACTGATACGTCTCATCGCGGGTGCTGAGGCCATCATCGCGGGTCAGGTCGTCAATGGACCCGGCCGGCGCCGCCTGCAGTTGCGCCTTGGTATAGCTCACCACGTAGGCGCCCTCGTCTTCCTGGTAGTCCAGCCCTGACCACGGAATGGGATGATATTTCTCAGCCATACCGAGGAAGCCGCCGAATCCGACCACCGCGAACATGATCGCGTTGGATTGCTTGTCCAGTACGATGTCCTCGATGGAGCCGATCTTGTTGCCCGACGGGTCCTTGACGTTCGTACCGATGACCTTCTTCGCGCGAATTGCGGAAGTGTGTCCCGAAGCTGTTGCCATGATCACTCTCCTGGATAATTGTTACCACAACGAAGCGACGCCAACGCAGTGGCGAAGCTGGAGCCTTGGTCTGCGTTCGGAAGCCGTCTCCTGTGCCAGACCGCATGCGATCATCCTAAGCAGGTCGCCGCCCGCCAGGCAGCGGTGATCCACGCATTTCCCGGTCGGCGTCTTCCTACGCTTCCAAACTCGACAGTGGTTAATATGGCACGCATGAAATGGCATCTGACTCTCGTCACAGCCATCGTGGCGCTCGCGTTTGTCCAGCCGACGCATACTCGCGCCGCAGCACAGGGCCCTGACTATCGGCAGACTTACGCCAACCTGCCTGGTGAAGTTTTGCTGGACAACGAGCGGGTCGTCGTACAGAAATTTATCGTAGCCCCTGGCCAGGCGACGGGCGCTCACGGACAACACGGCCCCGCGCTGATGGTAGTTATCAAGGGGGGTGTCCTCGTCTCGAAGTCAACCCAACGAGCAAGCCTGTGGAAGGACGGCAACACGTTTTGGGCCGACGAGGCGGCCGGCGCGGATGCCGGTAGTATCAACACGGGCACAACGCCGATCGAGGTGATATGGGTGACGCTCAAACCCGTGGCGCCGTCGGTGGCGGCTGCCAAACCGGATTCCGCACATCCCTACCTGAGCTATCCGAACCTGCCGGGCGAAGACTTGCTGGAGAACGACCTCGTCGTAGTACAACGCTTCGTGCTCAATCCGGGGCAATGGGAAGGCGTCCATGCCCATCGGCCAAACATGCTCTATATCTTCGTAAAGGGCGGACAGTGGGTGAGCCGGTCGTATAAGAAAGCGCGTACCGACTCCGGCGATTCACCCGACGGGTCAGTGGGGTGGATGCCCACGATTGACATCAGCGAAGGCCACGAGTCGGGAAACATTGGGAAGCACTCTTCCGAGGTTGTCTGGGTCAGCCTGAAGAAGTAGTTGATTATTGCGGTGCACCATATAAACCGGCTTCCCCTGACTGGACACTCGCCACGAGAGGCGCATACTCCGCGGCAACAACAAACATCAGCAGGGGGCGATCATGGGAGCGAAATTACTCGCGCTGTTCGTGGGATTGCTGTTCGCTGTCGGCCACAATGGCCTCACGTTCGCCGCGGACGCGGCCGATCCAGTGGTGGGGACCTGGGTACTCAATCTTGCGAAGTCCAAGTACAGTCCAGGACCCGCACCGAAATCGCTGACGCGCACCTACACGGAATCGGCACAGGGCCTTACCATGAAGATCAGTGGGGTCGCTGCAGATGGCTCCCCGATCTCCATCCAATCCACTTTCAAATATGACGGCAAAGAGTACCCCTACACGGGTTCGCCCATGTTTGATTCGTTGTCGTTGAAGCGAGTCGACGGCACGACTGTGAAGAGCGTCCTGAAGAGAGGCGGCAAAGTGGTCGGGAGCACGACCCGAACGCTCTCAGATGGAGGCAAGGTCCTGACCCTCAATACGAAATCGACCGATGCCCAGGGTGTCAAACACGACGAGGTCGCAGTGTTCGAGCGGCAATAATCGAGGCGCCCAACCTGTTAAACCACAGGTAAATCACAGGAGTCGCGTAAAGCGTCAACACCTGTGACGCGATGAGGCCGCCGATGATGGCAATACCCAGGGGCGTCCGGAGCTCCGCTCCGACGCCCGCGCCTATCGCCAATGGCACAGCGCCGAACAACGCGGCGAGTGTTGTCATCATGATCGGCCGAAAGCGCAACAGGCAGCCCTGACGAATGGCATCGAGAGGCGCCAGGCCCTCCTCCCGCTCGGCGGCCAGCGCGAAGTCGATAATCATGATGGCGTTCTTCTTGACGATGCCAATGAGCAGGATGATGCCCACCATGCCCATGATCGACAGATCCTGACCACACAACAGCAGCGCCAACAATGCGCCCACACCGGCCGACGGCAGTGTCGAGATGATGGTGAGTGGATGGATTGCGCTCTCGTAGAGAACACCAAGGACGATATACACGGCAACGAGCGCAATAAAAATCAGCCAGGGCTGCGTCCGCAGTGAATCCTGAAACGCCTGTGCGGTTCCCTGAAACGAGGTGGTCAATGTGGACGGCTTGCCCGATTGCTGCTCTACGGCCCTTATCGCATCCACCGCCTGGCCGAGACTCACGTCCGGTGCCAGGTTGAATGACAACGTGATGGCCGGAAAGAGGCCCTGGTGATTGATTGAAATGGGCGCCAGCCCCTGATCGATACTCGCAACAACGCTCAGCGGCACGAGCTGCCCGGACACCGTCGAGCGAACGTACAGATGTTTCAAAGCCTCCGTCGATAGCTGATAGCGCGGATCAACCTCTTCGATGACGTGATATTGATTGAGCTGGGTGAACAAGGTTGCGATCTGGCGCTGCCCGAAGGCGTCATAGAGGGCATCATCGATCGCCTGAGCGGTGATGCCGAGCCGCGATGTGGTATCGCGATCGATCCGGATGGTGGCGCTCGTTGCCAAAGATTGAGCGTCGGAACTGACGTCCCGCAGCTCCGGCATGGCCGAGAACTTCTCGAGCAGAATCTCCGACCAGTGGGTCAGCTCCGCAATGTCGCCATCCTGCAGCGTGTATTGATATTGAGTGGCGGTAACCCGACCGCCCATCTGTATGTCCTGCCGGACCTGCATGAACAGAACTGCCCCCTCGACACCTGCGGTATTTTTCTTGAGGCGCGCCATTACCTGGGCAGCCGTCGAAGGCCGCTCCTCCCGCGGCTTCAGGTTGATGTTGATGCGTCCCTGACTCATTGTGGGGTTGGCACCAATCCAATAGTCAGCCACGTCGACGTCGGGATCGGCTGAGACGATGCGGCCGAGGGCCTGCATGCGGCTCGACATTGCGTCGTAGGAAATGTCGGGGGCTCCCTGCACTGTACCGGAGATGAAGCCGGTATCCACAATGGGAAAGAAGCCTTTCGGCGTCACGGCATAGAGGTAGATCGACAGCAGCAAGGTCGCCATTGTCGCCAGCAAGGTCGCGACGGGGTGCGCCAGAACGCGGTCCAGCGTTCGTTCATAAAACCCTGCGACAGCCTCGAAAATTCGCTCCGACGCCAGGTACAGCTTCCCATGTTGCTCGCCCGGCTCATGGCGAATCAGCCACGCACACATCATCGGAGTGACGGTCAGCGAAACGACGCCCGACATGAGGATCACGACTGTGACAGTAACGGCGAACTCTCTGAACAACCGGCCGATGATGCCGCCCATCATCAGGATCGGAATGAATACCGCCACGAGCGACACAGTCATTGAAACGATTGTGAAACTGACTTCACGCGACCCGTCGATCGCTGCCTGCAACGGCGACTTGCCCTCCTCGAGATGCCGCATGACGTTCTCGACCACGACGATAGCGTCGTCGACCACGAATCCGACGGCAATCGTCATCCCCATCAACGAAATGTTGTCGAGGCTGTAATCCAGCACGTACATGATCCCGAGCGCGCTGACGAGCGACAATGGGATTGCGACGCTGGGGATGATGGTGGCCCAGACGTTGCGTACGAAGAAAAAGATCACCAGTACAACCAGCACGATGGTGATTAACAGTGTGATCTGTACATCACTCACAGCCGCCCGAATGGTTTGCGTGCGATCCCCGACCAATACGAGCCTGGCGGCCGGTGGCAGTGAGGCGGTCAGCTGCGGTAATCGTTCTTTGATCCGGTCGATCGTCTCGACGACGTTGTATCCGGGCTGTTTGTGAATATCGATGATGATCGCCCGCTTGCCCTGCAACCACGCCGCCTGCAGGACATCCTCGGCTCCGTCGATGACATTGCCCAGGTCCCCGAGACGAATGGGCGCCCCGTTCTTATAGGCGACGACAATCGACTTGTAGCCTGCAGCGTTCATCACCTGATCGGTCGCATTGAGAACGACGGCGCGGTGCGGCCCGTTGAGGCTGCCTTTGGGCGCATTCACCGTCTGAACGCCGATGATGTTGCGCACGTCATCCAGTGTCAGACCGAGTTGCGCGACCTTGTCCGGCTCGAGTTGAACGCGGACAGCCGGCCGCTGCTGACCATGGAAGTCTACCAATCCCACACCCGGCATCTGCGAGATCTGCTGCGCAATGAAATCCTCGGCATACCGATCCACCTCGGTCAGCGGCAAGGTGTCGGACGTCAAAGCGAGGATCAGCACCGTCAGATCGGCCGGGTTGGTTTTCCGGTACGTAGGCGGATTGGGAAGATTCTTCGGCAACAGGCCGGCGGCGGCACTGATCGCGGTCTGCACATCCTGGGCGGCGCCATCGATGGCGCGATCGAGGTCAAACTGCAACGTAATTTGTGAGGTGCCCAGCGAGCTCGACGAAGTCATCTGGATGATGCCGGGCACGTTCGAGAGCGAGCGCTCGAGGGGCGTCGCCACGGAGGACGCCATCGTGTCCGCACTGGCGCCCGGCAGATTGGCCGACACCTGGATAGTCGGGAACTCCACCTGGGGAATAGGCGCAACAGGCAGCGCGAAATAAGAATTGAGGCCTACGAACATCACACCCAGCGAGAGGAGCAGCGTGCCCACCCGCCGGCGGATGAAGATCTCTGAAATATTCACGGCGGCGGGGATGGAGACGCCGAGGTCGCCGACTTCGCCGCGGGCAAGGACAAGGGGGCGCAGGGGCCGCGGTCCCCGGTGACGTCGCGGGTGGCACCTCAGCCGCCCTCACGCGCGCGCCGGGCGCAATCCTGGACTGCCCATCGAGCACAACTGTTTCACCCGCAACCATGCCAGACACCACAGCCGTGAATCCGTCAGTGGACTGGCCCGTAGTCACGGGCCTCATCTCGACAGTCTCGTCAGCCTTTACGATATAGGCATATTCGCCATCCTGCCCCCGCATCACCGCCCGAGTTGGAATGACCGTGACGGCCCGCTCTGTGCGCACCAGCAGCCGCGCCGACACCAACGAACCCGGCCAAAGCGTTCTGTCGGTGTTGGGAAATATCGCTCGCAGACGTACCTGACCCGTCGTGGAATCGACCTGGCTGTCGACGACCGACAACTCACCTTCAGCCAGGCTTCTGGACCCATCACGCGTATAGGCGATGACCGGTAACTTTCCATGCGACGCGCCAGCCAGAATGTCGGGCAACTCATCCTGCGGCAGGGAGAAGATCACCGAAATGGGATGCATCTGTGTGACTGTCACGACCCCGGTCGTATCTGTGACATGCACAATGGATCCCGCATTGACCAATCGCAGACCGACACGCCCATCCGTCGGTGCGACCAACCGTGTAAATCCCAGTTGCAGCTTCGCGGTATCGACTGCCGCTTGATCGGCGCGAACCGTCGCCTCCAGCGCCTGAACCTGGGCTTTGGTCGCCTCGAGCGTTTGAGCGGCGACCCCGCCGGTATCGATGAGAGCCGTGTAGCGATCTACATCGACCTTGGCATTGCGCAGCTGTGCCTCATCCTTGGCACGCGTCGCCTCGGCCTGGGCCTGTTGCACCTCGAACGGACGCGGGTCAATCTGTGCCAGCAGGTCCCCGGCATGCACCTCCTGGCCCTCCGTGAAGGCAACCTTGTCCAGTTGCCCGTCAACACGGACTTTGACCTCCACCACACTCAGCGGCTGTACGGTACCAATGCCATTGAATGCAACAGGCATGTCCCGAGCAGTGGAACGGCCCACCACTACGGGCACCGAAGAAGCGTGAGCACCCTTTTTGGGGGACTCCGCGGATGAGTGGCGGTGGCTGAAAAAATAGCCACCCAGCGCAAGAGCAGCCAGGGCCCCGGCGCCGAGCCAACGCGGACGCATCAGCGCCCGGCTGTCTCAGACAGCATCATTTCCATGAAAGCACACCCACGCCACCCTTGTACTCCACCGTCGTGCCGTAGGGTTGACACAACTCCTGCAGATCCTTGATCACCTGATCAGCCTCAGCCGGGGGTGACGGATATGGCTGACCGCGTTTGATCCGCGGCTGCCCAAAGCCCATGGAGATCGGATGCAGGCGGACCGCCTTCAGACTCCGGTCGCTGTTGAACACCATCTCCGCCACGACGCTCTGCCAGAACTTGCGGTCGGCGGGAAAGCCAATGGTGTCGTTCTTCGCGCGCTTGGTGTAGTAGTCCGCGGGCATGGCGTCGTCACCGAGCCCTACCTTCTCGTAGTTGTCAGCCGGCTGCAGATCAACCAGGTCGTTCTCGAAAATGAAATTCCCCATGGAATAGAAAATGGGCTTTCCCTTGTAGATCTCGATACCGCGCAGCACGTGCGGACCGTGGGCCACCATCATGTCGGCGCCCGCATCGATCATGGCGTGCGCAAATTCGACCGTGAACTGAGCCGGCTTGCCACGCTCCGCAGGCGAAGCGGCCTCATGAGCATGGATGCTGACCATCACCCAATCCGCTTGCTGACGTGCATTTCGCACCTCAGCTACCAACTCGTCGAGATCGCGTTTGTTGGCCTTAGTGCTCATACCAATGTCTTTACCCACGACGTACTTGGCACCAGCCCAACGAAGTGCCCCGTCCTTATCGTCGTCGCCACCGCCCTCGCCCATATTGGCGCTCGGCGGACCCTTCAACTTCGCAAGGGTGTCGTAGGTTTCCTGAGTGACGGTGTACGTAGTCGAATGGCGGAGCGGGTCGATACCCGGTCTGCCGCGCATGTCGGGACGCTGAGCTCCGGCGATAATCGCATCCGGGAAGGTGGAGGCAACCGAGATGAGTGCCACACGTCCTTTGGGAGTATCGAGATAGCCCGGCCTGCGAGCCATCGCGAGGTTCTCCCCCGCCCCCGCATAGATGAACTTTGTCTGCGAGAGGGCTGCCAGTGTGCTGCGCAGCCCGTCGACTCCGTAGTCGTTCGCGTGATTGTTCGCCAGGCCGAGCAGATCGAACCCGGCCCACGCCAACTCGTCAGTCACAAATCGCGGCGACCCCATGTAGGTACCGCCGCTCTGCTGCGCACCCGCCAGATTGAAATCGTGGATCTGGGTCTCGAAGTTGGTAAAGGCGACGTCGGCGCCGCGGATGAGATCGAACAGGCTGGCGGCGCCGGGCAGCGACTCGGTGGACAGGCGCCGGTTGATGATGGAATCCCCGGTTGCGACAAACACCATCTCGTCGGCCTTGCCGGCCGCGGACTGCCAGCCGGGCACGGTTGCCTTGCCCGCCGCGAGGGCCGGGGCTTGCAGACTGAGGCCGAGCGCACAGCCCATCATCAGCCCCAGCAGTTTGTAACGAGTGAGTCTCATGCGGATCCTCAGAACTTCTTGGTGATTGCGAGCGACCACACGCGGCCCTGGGCAAGGCTCTGGTACACGGTGGCATCATATCCGGCCGGATCCGAGGTCAACGGCGGCGCGCGGTTGGAGAGGTTGTTCACACCCGCGCGGATGGTCCCTCCGTCCAGGATCCTGTTGGTCGTGGAGAACGTGTAGGACATGAAAGCGTTCTCCGTAATGGTCGAGGCGACCTTCCAATAGTGGATGCCATCGATGGTGTACACGCTGTTCGCTGGCACATTTGCCAGGCTGGACGTGGCGATCGTGGCGTTCTGGTCGGCGTAGTCGCCGATGTAATAGGCGCTCACACCCGCGCTCCAGCCGCCGTAGTACCACAGCAAGTTCAAGTTGGCGCGCCATTTGGACGCGCCCTGCAGAGCGAGGTAGTGTTGTACGGGCGAGGTCGCGGACTGTCGGCGCTGGAAGCCGGCGAGCCAGGCGGAATCACTGATCACCTGGAAGCGGCCGATCGCAAACATCGGCGACTTGTAGGTGATGTTGAAGTCGATGCCGTCCTCTGTGGCGCTCGCAAGGTTGGCGAACGGCAGATAGGTGTTGTATAGCGTACCGGCAGCAGCAAGTCCTGCGGCGTTGGCGGCGGCAGCGGTCGCCGGATCGACACTGCAGGAACGATAGACCGCCGCCCCGGTGGCCGCATCCTGATAGCTCATGTACGTGAGTGCGTTGGTGAGCGGGTTGTTGGTACAGCTCGATCCCAACGTCGAGGCCAGCATGGCCGGAGTGATGGATGACAGGGTCTGACCCTGGCTCAACAGTGTCTGCGTCGCCCCTTTCAGCGCAGCCGTCTCGGCTGTCTGCACGCTGGCGCTGTTCGGTGCCGCGATCAGACCCTTCTGGTGGATCTTCCAGTAATCCGCAGAGAAGCTCAGGCCTTCCACCCACGGCACGTCAATCACCACTCCGAACGAGCCGCTCTCCGCCTTCTCAGGGCCCAGCGTCCCATTCACGCCAGTGGTGGTGAAGCGCTGGGCGCTACCGTCATTGACGCCGAGGCCGGAAACCCCGTTGTAGTAGGAATCGGTGCCCGTCCCCACCGAAGAGCGCGTAGGCGTGTTCAGCGCGGCGAGATTCGGTGCACGGAAGCCATGCTCAAACGAGCCACGCACCAGTACGTGAGATTCCGGCCTCCAGTCGAAGCTGAACTTCGGGTTGGTCGTGCTACCGAAGTCGCTGTAATGCTCATAACGCACCGCGGCGCTGAGCTCCAGCTGCTGCAGGAGTGGCAGAGCATTCTGCGCCGAGAAGACCGGGATCACCGTCTCCGCAAACCCCGCCGCAACCGTGCGGTCGCCGATCACGTTGCCGGTCGCGGATGCCTGTACGAAGTCATTGTTGGTCGATTGGACGGTGTAACCCTCGGCAGTGGTCATTGCGGTCGATTGCGCCGGACAGGCGCCCAAGCCCGGACCAGGCAGGCAGTTCAAGCCGGCGTAGAGCGGCCGCGTGAGAGCGTAGTCCTCGAAGCGGAATTCGCCCCCCGCCGCGAGCTTCACGGCGCCGCCCGGCAGGTCGAACAGGTCACCGTTCACGTGCCCGTCCCACGATGTGATGATGTGCTTGCCGTTCTGGTGGAAGTGCTGGACGAAAGGCGCGAGCTGCGCGGCCGTGTTGGTGTAGGGGGTGCCGACGGCACTGCTGCCCGTCCCCGCGAACGTGTAGAAGAACGGGTTGTAGGCTTTCGAGGCATCCGTTTGCACCAGGGAATACTGTTCCCACGGGCTTTCGCGGATGGCGTTCTCGGAGGTATCAGTTACATGGTTGATGGTGTACAGCAGCGCCGTGTCATAGGTCCACGAGCCTGCGATCTCACCACGCGCTCCCCCTACCCAGCGCGCGAAGTCGGAGTTGTCCCTGATCATTTCCGGGCCGTCATCGATGAAGCGGATAGCGTTCAGCGTGACTGGCACTCCGGCCGCGCCGAAATAAGCGCTGCCGAACGGGTTGTAGGGATTCCCTGCCGGGACGACCGCCGCCGTGTCCGAGCCGGCGCCATAGGCCACAGGCGGACGCTCCATGAGCGACTCGGCGCGATACAGCGCCAGTTCGGTATACAGGGTGGTCTTGTCATTGAGCTTGAAGTCGAACGAGTTGAACCAATTGATGCGCTTGCTCTCGGGCTGGGAGTATCCCACCGAATTGACATTGAACGTCGTGGCAAACTTCTGGTCGGCCGTCGGGGTCGAGGTGTAACCAACACCACCGGCGGTGGGAACTATGTAATAGGTGGCACTTTTAGTAGTGCCGGGCATTTTGCCGATGAATGTCGCATAGCCGCTGGATGCCGTGCGATCGTTGAACGCGCTGACAGTGCTCCAGGCGCCAGGTACCAGACTCTGCTTATCCGCGTCCACGCCCCGTCCGGCGTCAGCCGCATACAGTTCTTGACGGTACATGACATCCAACGTCGACGTCCAGTGCGCACGTCCACTGAAGAGGTCCTGTCCGTGCTTGGCGTTGAAGCCTAACTCGGAACCGGAACCGACCTCGGCGTAGCGCGATTGCACCGTAGCTTCGGTGCCCACGTATCTGTTGTCGGTCACGAAGTTGATCACGCCGGCGACAGCGTCGGAACCGTATAAGGACGACGCGCCGTCGCGCAGGACGTCTACCCGCTCCAGACCGATGTTCGGCAGAACGTTCACGTTGACCGACAATTCCGGCACGCTGTTTTCGGTCGAGCTGATGCCGTAGGAAGCGACGCGCCTGCCGTTGAGCAGCACCAGCGTATTGCCCGAGCCCAGGCCGCGCAGGTTGACCGCGGCGACATCACCACGGGCGCCGGCGCCGCCTTGGGCTGAATCATTGATGGGCACGCTGACCACGGTGGGCAGGGCGGTCAGCATGTCCGCCGGCGTATTGCCATCGCGCAACTTCATCTGATCGGGGCTCATGATCGTCACCGGCAGAGCTGCAACGTCCGCGCGCTTGATGCTGGTTCCGGTAACGATCACTTCGGAGAGGGTCGACGAATCGTCAGCCTCCGCACCACTGCTCGCCGAGGCGGGCTCACTCACCGCGTCCGGCTTGTCCGCCGCATCGCCGGCTTGTGCGGCCGCCACGCTCAACAGCGCAAATGCGCCGGTGAGACCATTCAGTATCCAGGTATGCCGAGTTGACACAGAACACTCCCCGAAGATCTTTGTACGATTCTTTGACCGTTTCACGCTAACAAGCCGTTTTTTCCCGGGCCAATCAAAAGAACACGAAGCCGCATAACCTCCTGTTATGCGCGTGCCGCTGACGCCTCAACTCGGGGCACGTGCGGCGCGCGACACTTCATTTTGGTGCAGCCCACGCCCTACTCCGTCGTCCCGTCCTTGCCGGGATAGTCGGACAGCTTGCCGGGACCGTTGACGTGAAACGTCAAATTGGCGGCATAGGGATATAGCTTTTTCACGGGCGTGTGTTGGTAGTTGAGTGCCTCCAGCCTCACCGTGCCCACGAACGGCTCCTCCGGCTCCACCAGGATGAAAGTCTTGCAGTAGCCGCTGTCGGTGAAGCCGCGGTGAAAATGGACCCGCGACTTGATCGCAAACACTTTGAAGGCGTCCGGATCGATGCCGAGGTCGTAGAACGCACGGGGCTGTATGACCTGTACGAGGTACGGACTGATGATGACGACATTGCCGTCGCCGAACTTCACGCTGACCCACAACTGCGATCCCGCTGCCTTTCCCTGACCGTGAGTGATGCCGCCGCTGACTGTATTGACAGTCCCTTTGATGCGCACCGGCTTGCCAGCCGACACGTCGATGCGGCCTCCGATTTCCATATCGAACGGATCACCGACCTTCACGCCCTTCTTGCGCAGCGTGTTGATGGCATCCTCATCCGCCACCGTGCCGATCAGAGTGTTGCTGAGCTTTTGATCGACGATCTGTTGCAGCAACCAGGTCGCCGCACCGGTTCGGTCGCTGTGGTCGCCCAGCACCACCTTGCCTTCCTTCATTGCCTCCTTGGCGAGACGGACGCCTTCGCTGTGACGCACGACCTTGGTGTGATGAAGGAGCTCGTCACGCAGGCGCCAGGCGGTACCCGCGATGTCGTCGGCTATATGCTCGGCGAGCTCGGGATTTCCGTTGGTCACCACTTGGAAGCACATGCCCGCGTCGATCGCGTCCATGAACGCGAAGCCGTAGTAGAAATTTACGTAGACGTCGGGTTCGCGCGCTTCCCAGGTCAAAGTCCGTTGCACCAGGTCCATCCACGGCGACGCCCCGGTCCACTGCAGCACCGACGGCGTCAGAATGGGCGGCTTGCGGGTCGCACTGACGGGTTTGTATTGTCCGCGAATGCAGCGGATGAGCGTCCGGGCCGCCCGCTCGCCTTGCAGATATCCGTCGTAGTGCGGGTAATATTTGATGCAGAAGGCAAGGTTGGCGTAGCGGAGGAACTCCGCGTCCTCATTGCCATGCGGATCGAAGGTACCCACGATGAAACCCTTCGGACCGATGACCTCCCTGACCCGACGGGCGATTTCCGCTTCGGGCTTGGCCACGTCGCGCACGCCCATCGCGCCATGCAGGCACAGGTAGGCGCCGTCGAAATGGCCCTGCGACTTCATATCCTCAATCATCTTGTTGAGAAAATGATCGAAGGCGGCTTTCTGGATCCAACCTGAGCCCGAGCCCTTCTTTGAGCCCAGCGGGGACTCGATGCCCACCAGCTCGACGTTGGGAAACTCCCGGGCCACGGTCACAAAGCCACCGATATAGCTGACGGGTTGAGACGCCAACAGTGCCTCACCGCGAGCTGGCGATCCCTCGTAGATGAAGTCGTCAGTTGTCGTGTCGTAAGGCAGGAACGTCACCGTCTCATGCACAAAATGCATGACCGCAATGCGGATGGGGCGCAGGTTGGCAGCGGGCTGCTTCGGTGCCATCTGAGCGCCCGCAGTCAGCGGCAACGCCGCTGCGGTGGATCCCAGGCCCAACAGAGCGGTTCGTCTTGGAATTTTCATCAGTGGCTTCCGCGTTGCTTTCGGTCCTAGTGTTGGACCGCCCGTTCCGTGCGAGCCAATGAAAAGACGCAGGTCGCGCATAACCAAACGGCATGCAGCCGAATAACCGACGGTTATGTTGGCCAGCGCTATTTTGATTTGGAGGCACCGCGCAGCCCCGGCTATCGTCCGTCGCGGTACTCAACGGACCCGTAACGGCACTTCAAACCCTATGACCGTCCCACTTCCGTCTCCCGGCAGCTCCCATTCCTCTTCGGCCCCGAGCTGGGGTCCGCCCTATCTGTTGTATCTGGGCGATGCGCACGACGAACTGGCAATCAAGACCGCGCGCGGACTGGCTTTCTGGCGTCCGCAGTGGTGTCTGGGGCAGTTCCGCGGCCCAAACTGCCAGGCACGCCTGGACCTGCCGGAGCTCGGCTTCGCGGCTGCACGGGCGGCCGGCGCGAATACCATGGTGGTTGGAATCGCCAATGCCGGTGGCGTGATGTCGGAGCAGACGGTGAGCGATGTGGTCGCAGCACTGGAGGCCGGTCTCAACATCGCCTCGGGCCTGCACCAGCGACTGGATTCGGCCCCCCGGATCGCGGAAACCGCCGCGCGCACCGGGCGGGTACTGTTCGATGCCCGCCGCTTTCCACACAAGATCCCCGTGGGCAATGGCAAGCGCCGTAGCGGGCGACGATTGCTCACCGTGGGGACCGATTGCTCGGTTGGAAAAATGTATACGACACTCGCTCTGGAGCGGGAATTTCGCCAGCGGGGTGTGACCGCGGACTTTCGGGCAACCGGTCAGACCGGGATCCTGATTGCCGGCGCCGGTGTGCCCATCGATGCATTGATTGCGGACTTCATTTCAGGGGGCGCAGAATGGGTAACCCCTGCGCGCACCGACGACGGCTGGGATTTGATCGAGGGCCAGGGATCGCTGTTCAATCCGTCGTTTGCCGGGGTTTCCCTGGGCCTCCTGCATGGGTCGCAGCCCGATGCGCTGGTCCTGTGCCACGAGCCGCAGCGGCCGCACATCCGGGGTCTGCCTCACTATGCGGTACCCGACTTGAAGATCTGCCTCGAAGCCAATCTGCGCTCAGCGCGACTCACCCAGCCGGATGTGATCCCCGTGGGCATCGCATTGAACACCTCAAAGTTGACAGGCCCGGCTGCAATCGAGGCCTGCAAGGCGGCTGAGGACGCGTTGGGGCTTCCCTGTCAGGACCCTGTGAGCATGGGTGTCAGCCGCATCGCGGACTATCTTTTCTCATGCTTCGCGAGCTGAGCGTCGCGAGTCAGTCATGGCCACTGGCGACGCCGTTTCGCATTTCGCGCGGTGTCAAGACCGTCGCCGAGGTCGTCGTCGTTGAAGTGCACCAAGGTTGTGCGCGTGGACGGGGCGAAGGAGTCCCGTATCCGCGCTACGGCGAAACAGTTGATTCCGTGTTGGAGCAGGTGGGGAGTATCAAGAAGGCGATCGCTGAGGGGATGACACGCGAGGCGCTGCAGGGAGCCTTACCTCCCGGCGCAGCCCGCAATGCCGTCGACTGTGCTTTGTGGGACTTGTCGGCGGGCACATCGGGACAGTCGGTAACCGCACAGTTGGGAGCGGGGCCCCTGCCCGCACTGACAACAGCATTGACCATCGGCATCGATACCCCAGAGGCCATGCGCTCTGCAGCCGAGCGGTTGAGCGCGCACCCGCTGATCAAAGTGAAAGTCGACAACAGCGATCCCGAGGGCCAGTTGCGGGCGGTCCGGGCGGGTGCACCGGGTGCGCGCCTGATCATCGACCCGAACGAGAGCTGGAATCTCGAGATTCTCGAAGCCATGCAGTCCGTGCTGGTGGAGATCGGCGTAGAGCTCATCGAACAGCCCCTGCCCGCCCGGGAAGACGCGGTGTTGGAAGGCTTTCAGCCCGCGGTGGCGATCTGCGCCGACGAATCCTGCCACGTTGCGGCCGACCTGCCGCGCCTGGTGACGCGCTACCAGGCAGTCAACATCAAGCTCGACAAAACCGGCGGGTTGAGCGGCGCCCTGGACCTGTTGCAGAAGGCCCGTGAAGCGGGCCTGAATATCATGTGCGGCTGCATGATCAGCACGTCACTGAGTATCGCACCGGCATTTCACATTGCGCGGCACGCCGGGTTCGTCGACCTCGATGGCCCCCTGTGGCTCACGCAGGATCGTCCGGGAGGAGTACAGCTCGAAGCCGGCAGGTTGTTGGCACCATCCGCTGCCTTGTGGGGCGAACCGCCCGACCGGGCCCGGTTATGACGCGACATCATGGATCCATGCCGGGGCGGTCTGCCTCATGAGGCAACAACGCGATATTTTTGGCCCGGTTTTGCTGCTTCCCGGTGCATCGGGGCGGCCCCGGCCGGCACGCGATGTGGCCCGGCGGCCACGCTGTTGTTTATGAAATTTCATTCAAATCCGTGCGATGCCGCAGCCGGACCTGCGTCTGCGGCCAATCTGCAACAAATGGCATTTATATTGCAATCTTGCATCTGTCTCGAACCAAGAAGAGTCAGATGCAGCGAGCCAAGCGAATTCCCGATCCTGACATTGCGCCATTGGGGCTCGTCCACCTGCGCTATATAGAGATGTTCCAGGCCATCCTGCAGATGGGTACCCTGACGGATGCGGCCTCGTTGCTGAACATTTCGCAACCCGCCGCCACCAAGCTGCTGAAGCAGGCCGAGCGGCGCATGGGCTTCCCCCTGTTCGTCCGGGTCAAGGGACAATGGCACCTCACGCCGGAAAGTCAGCTCCTCAAGGGCCAGATCGGCCGCATCTTCGATGAGTTGCGCGACCTGCAACGCCTGGTCTCCAACATCGCGCGGGCTGAGAAGCAGCTGCTGCGGGTCGTCAGCACCCCCACGCTGGCCAATGCCATCATTCCCAAGTCCATCACCCGGTTGCGCCAGCAGCTCGGTCAGACCTCAGTCGAGTTGTCGACGCAGCACTCCCGGGAAATGCTCAAGTCCATCGCCTTGCGCGAAGCTGACATCGGCTTCACGTTACAGGAGCTGCAGCATCCGGACATTCGCTGCGAGCCGCTGTGCAACGGCCCGCTGTCGCTGATCGCGCCGGTGGGCACCTGGTCGCGGGCTGAAGCTTTTCAACCCATCAACATCAACTCGCTGGCGGATTCCCCGCTGGTGTGCATCACCAAGGCCGATACCCTGGGGCGCAAGCTCGAGGCACACCTCGAGCAGTTGAATCCACCCGCCCGGATTTCCATCCGGGTGCAGACCTACCAGATCGCCAAGGACCTGGTCTGCAGTGGCGAGGGGCTCGCCCTGATTGATCCCTTCACGGCCGTCTCCGCCGGACCCGAATTGCAGATCCGGGTCGTGGAGCCTGCGATGCCCATCGATCTGTACGCGGTCTATCGGATCGACGGTCCACTCAACCGCGTGCAGAAATCCTTCGTACAGTGCGTGAAGCAGGTCGCGAGCGATTCCATCAGCTTCCTGACCGAAGCTGCGCCCAAGGCGCTAGCGGTGCGATGACGCGAACGCTCGGGCTGCTCTGTCTCGTTCTGCTGGCAGTTCCGTTGCGTGTTCTTGCCGCGCAGGACACGTCACTCACGCTGCGCGTGGAAGCGGTCAGCCTGCAGGCCGAGTGGCAAGTCAGATTGAGTGACTTGAGCTCGGCGCTGCAACTGGATAGCGATCACGACGGGGAGGTGACATGGCCCGAAATCGAGCACCGTCGCGCGGATATCGAGACCTATCTCGCCGCGCACCTGGCAATTGCGCCTAACGGTACAGCCGCCAGCCTTGCTATTGACAAACTCGTCTACGGTGCCCGCGATGGCGAGCCATTCCTGCTCGCGCAGATGCATATCAACGCGGCACAGCAGATCAACACTGTTGGCGTCCGTTATACCCTGGGCGCGCCCTGTCAGTTGAGTGTCGTCTGGTTGGGTCGAGGCATGCAGCGCGCGCAGATATCGGCCAGCGGTGGCGTACTGACCTTGCAGCGCTCCACCGCCGCCAGCAGCGGCTTCCTGGAGTCGTTTCAACAAGGCGTCTGGCACATCTGGACCGGCTACGATCACATTCTGTTTCTGATTGTGCTGTTGATTCCGGCAGTCTTCAGGGCGACCGTCTCGGGACGGGAGGCCGTGCCATCGTTCAAGGAAGCGGCACTGCGAGTCATCATCATCGTATCGGCCTTCACTGCCGCGCATTCCATCACCCTCGCCTGCGCAGCCCTCAATTGGATACGGCTACCCAGCCGCCTGGTCGAATCTGTCATTGCCGCTTCCATCTTCATCGCCGCACTGAACAACTTCCTGCCGCGAACCGCCGGCGGACGAAGTGCGTGGCTCGCCTTTGGCTTCGGCCTGATCCATGGATTCGGGTTTGCGGGCGCCTTGAGCGAGATCGGCGCGGAAGGCGCCCCGTTGTGGCGCACACTGTTGGCATTCAACCTGGGCGTGGAAACCGGCCAACTGGCGATTGTCGCGGCCTTCCTGCCGGTTGCATACTCGTTGCGCCAGACTCACTTCTATCGAACGGCCGTGTTGTATGGGGGCTCGTGTGCCGCCGGCCTGTGCGCGCTGTTCTGGTTCTGGGAGCGGGCTATTCGAGGTTCCATATGAGTTGGGGACATCCCTGGGTTCTCGTTGCACTGCTGCTGCCGGTGCTCGGCGTGGTGCTTGCGCGGCGTCTGCGGCAAAGTGTGCGGCCCCTCTGGCCGGCGATGAAACGGGTTGCTGTGGCGGGAAGCCGGCTCGTACCGGCAACGCCGCGGAAGGTTGCGCCGGCGTTTCTCATCCTGGCGGCCATTGCGCTGGCAATCGTAGCGCTCGCGCGGCCCCGGTGGGGCGAGGATACCCAGGTGTCTTTCAGTCAAACTCGCGAAGTCATGATTGCGCTCGACCTCTCGCGCAGCATGTGGACGCAGGACGTGGGTTCCTCGCGTCTCGAGCTGGCCAAGAAGACCACAGAGGATCTTCTCAACAGTCTGAAGGGAGAGAGCGTGGGGCTCATTGTCTTTGCCGGCACGGCCTTCGTGCAGGTGCCTCTCAGCCCGGACTACCAGATCATCCGTGAATTCATGCCGAGCCTGGACCCGGACTACATGCCGCAGGGCGGCTCCGACTACCAGAAGATGCTGGAGGCCGCCCTGGAGGGATTCGGCGAGACCACCGACCGGGACCGCTACCTCATCGTGTTGAGCGACGGCGAAAGCAGCACCCCGAACTGGCAGAACCGGCTTCCGGACCTGATGAAGCGGGACATTCACGTGGTAGGACTGGGCATCGGCACCGACAAAGGCGGCTTCATCAACGATCAGAAAGGCGGGTTTATGGCCGATAAAAATGGCGACGCCGTGCTGTCCCGACTGCAGCCTGCGACTCTGCAGACGCTGGCCAACCGTACCAACGGCAAATACCTCAACGCGGCCGCATTGAAAACCGATGACGATGTGCGCGCGCTGCTCAAAGAAACCGTCGAGACCGGCCGTCAGGGGCGCGTGAGCAACGAGTCGACCAACACACAGACCGAGCGCTTTCAGTGGTTTCTGCTACCGGCCGTGCTGCTGGGCCTCGTGAGCCTGGTGCGCGAATTCGAGCGGCGTGCCAAACCACAGCCGGTGAAGAAGGTTGCTGTTGCGTTGCTGGCGGCGTTGAGTGTCGCACCGCAGGTGCATGCTCACTTCGATGGCCAGGCGGGCTTCGAAGTGAAGGAAGTCTTCGACAGCAGTCCCAGTGAGCGACTGCGGGCCATTGCCGATCACCTGGGCAAATTCGGCTACGACGCCTTCGATCTGCAACTCATGGTGGAAGCCACCATCAAGTACGGCATCGACGAAAAGAGAACCGGCAATCCCCCACTGGAAGGAGTCATCCGCGACGCCATGGAAGCCTCGCGCCGCGGTGAGCAACTCGATCCAAAGCGCGCACCATGGTCATACTACCGATCGCAACTTGCCGCGGTGCTGGCGCCGGATCCCGACGATGCAACCAACGGCGAGCGCTCGAAGAATCCCAAGGAGGCCAATGACGAGGAGGACAACGGTCCCATGGTGATCGGTCAGAACACTCAACACGGGGGTTCGGACTCGTATGGCGAGGGCGCGGCTTCAAAAGGAGACGCCGCTCTGGGAGATCTGTCAGCCGATGACAATGTCGTACCGCCGCACCGCGACCACAAGCCCAAGCCTCCCAAAAGTGTACGCAACGCCACCTTCACCCACTCAGGTGGAAATAACGACGCCGCCGCAGACCCCATCCTGGCGTTCTCCAAAAAGAACCTCGCCGAGATCGTCAAAAGGGATTCGCCGGGGCGACTGCACCAGATGATGGCCGAGGACACGAACGAGCAGAACAGCAGCGAAATGGACTGGTGAGGAGATCGAGGTCGTGACACCAACATTGATGACATTGGGACAGGTGGGCGGGACGCCTTGGAGCTTCAATCCCGCCTGGTTCCTGCTGCTCAGCCTGGGATTGCCGGGACTCACCTGGCTGGGCTTCGCATGGAAACGGGCACTCGACGAGGACCCTCATCGTCTGCGGCGCTCCGGTCTCAGAGAATTACGCCGTCTGTTGGGACGCATTCAGCGGTCCGGCTCGCAACCCCAACCGCTGCATTTACATGGTTGGTGTCGAGCGGCTGCAAGGACGTGGGGAGTACGGGTGTCTGCTCCTACCGGGATGCAGGTTACGCAGTCACTGGAGACTCTCACCCAGAATCGCTCTTTGACGAGCACATGGCAGCAGCTGTGGTCGGCTACGGAGCGAGGATTATACGGCGCCGATGCCACGCCACCGCCGGACTGGCTCGAGCGCGCATCCTCAGCGGCAGGCGACATTCGAGTCCCCAAGCGGGAGCGCTGGCTACCGAACCGTCTGGCACACTGGTTGCCTTCTGTGGCTGCAACAGTGTTGGTGGTTGGGTCAGCCCAGGCTGATCAAGCCCCGATTTCGGTTTCGCCGGCTGACCAGCGGGCAGCAGTGAATGCGCTGCATGTGCATTGGAACGACTGGGCTGCACATTACAACCTGGCCGTAGCTCAGATTCAGGAGGGCAACTGGAACTATGCGGTCGCCCATGCCACCTCCTCGTTCCTGTTGCATCCGTCATCGGCTACCAATCGCGATAATTTGCGCCTTGCGATCCAGCAGGCTGGAACGATGGACCCCACCCTGCGCCGTCTGTTGTATGGAGCCTGGTTTCAACGATTTCCCGGGTTACTTTCACCCGCGGAGTGGCAACACCTGGCGCTGGTGGCCAGCCTCGTGGTAGCAGGCGGCCTCACGGTAATCGTGCTGGCCCTCTATCTACCCCACAACCGCAGAGCGCTGAAGACCGGAGGCCGTAGCGCGTTGGCAGCCGGCGCGCTCGCATTGATCGTGTCTATTGGAGCCTTCAACGCCTACGGGCCGCTGAGTCAGACCACCGCGGGCATTCTCCTGGAGGGCGTCAATTTGAATCCGTCGCCCACTGAGCTGGTACCCGAAAGGGAGACTTCACCGGCCACTGCCGGCTCCGTGGTGTTGCCGCAGAGCGCTTTCCTCGGTTGGCAGCGAATCAGCGCGGGCGCGAACGTTTCAGGATGGGTACGCAAGAATGCCGTGATGCCCCTGTACGAGTCATCACGGCATTGATTGCGGACTACTCCGTGGCGCCATCCCTGCCGGGATAATCGCCGAGTTTTCCCGGGCCTTTGACCGTAAAGGTCACGGACTTGTTGTACGGATAGAACTTATTCCGCGGCAGATGCTTGTAGTCGAGCGCCTCCAGACGGACCGTACCCACGAACGGCTGATCAGGCTCAACGATATAAAACGCCTTGCAGTAGCCGCTGTCCGTGAAGCCGCGGTGGAAGTGCACGCGCGACTTGATTGCGAATCCCTTGAACTTGTCAGGATCGATGCCCAGTTGCAGGAAGGAACGCGGCTCGACCACCTGCACCAGGTAGGGGCTGATGATGACGACGTTCCCATCGCCGAATTTCACACTGACCCACAACTGTGAGTTCGCGGCGCCCCGCCCTCCCCGGTTGATTCCACCGCTGACCGTGTTGACCACGCCCTTGATGCGCACCGGCCTGCCGGCCGAGACATCGATGCGACCCCCGATCTCCATATCGAAGGGATCGCCGACCTTCACACCCTGCTTGCGCAGAGTATTGATTGCATCCTCATCGGCGATTGTGCCTATCAGGGTGTTGCTCAGTTCCTGCTCGATGATCTGTTGCAGCAGCCAGGTCGCGGCTCCCGTACGATCGCTGTGATCTGCCAGCACGAAAGGCGCCGTGCCCTTTTTCATCGCCTCCTTGGCGACTTTGACACCTTCGGCATGGCGGTAGACCTTGGTGTGGTATAGCAGATCGTCACGCATGCGCCAGGCGGTAATCGCCATGTCATCCGCAATGTGATCGGCCAACTCGGGGTTTCCGTTGGTCATCACCTGAAAGCACATGCCCGCGTCAATGGCATCCGCAAAAGCAAAGCCGTAGTAGAAATTGACGTACACGTCAGGCTCGCGCGCCTCCCAGGTCAATGCGCGTTGCACGAGATCCATCCACGGCGACACGCCAGTCCATTGAAGTACGGAAGGCGTGAGAATCGGGGGCTTGCGCGTCGCACTGACGGGCTTGTATTGGCCCCGGATACATCGGATCAATGTACGAGCAGCACGCTCTCCCTGCAGGTAACCATCGTAGTGCGGGTAGTACTTGATGGTGAATGCCAGGTTGGAATACTTCAGGAACTCCGCGTCCTCGTTGCCATGGGGATCGAATGTGCCCACCATGAAAGCCTTGGGCCCGATCACCTCGCGCACCCGTTGTGCGATTTCCGCCTCGGGCTTCGCGACATCCCGCACACCCATCGCGCCGTGCAGAGACAGATAAGCGCCGTCAAAGTGGCCCTGGGCTTTCAGATCCTCCACCATCTTGTTGAGGAAATGGTAGAAGGCGTCTTTGGTGATCCAGCCGGAACCCGAGCCCTTTTTCGAGCCCAGGGGCGACTCGATGCCGACCAGCTCGACGTTGGCATACTCCCGGGCCACGGTAACGAAGCCACCTATGTAACCTGTAGGTTGCGATCCCAACAGGGCCTCGCCGCGGGCCGGCGAACCCTCGTAAATGAAGTCGTCAGTCGTCGTGTCGTACGGCAGAAATGTCACTGTCTCATGCGCGAAGTGCATCACGGCGATGCGTATCGGCCGCTGGTTGGCATTTGCCTGGGCCTTGGAGTTCTGGGCACCCGCGGCCAGCGGCAGAACGGCGGCGGCGCCCAGGCCGACCAGGGCTTTGCGTCTTGGAATTTTCACAGGACTATCCTTCTTTGTCTGAAATGGGTGCCATACGAGGCTAGCGCCAGCAAGGCCGCGCCGAACGCCGCAAACACTGGAAAGAGCTCTTCGTTGATCATGGGCGGCGGCGCCCCGAATTCGACCTTCTGCGCGCCGTCTATCTGCGCAAAGGCGTCGCGCACCGAGTTGGTATTGGTGGCGCGGAAGAACTGGCCGCCGGTCTTTGTTGAGATATCCTGGAGCATGAGGGTATCCACTTCGGACGGCTGCATCTCGGTGCCGATGCGTTTCCCCGTGGAATCGAACACCGGCATGGGAATGTTGCCTTCGGCACCGGCACCGATCGTGTAGATGGGAACTCCATCCTCCAGCGCAAGGTTGGCTGCCTGACGCGGATCCAGCGAGCCCTTGTTGCTCGCGCCATCGGTCAACAGGATGATGAAGCCGCCTTCGCGGGGCTGCGTTTTGTCCTTCGCGCCTTCGCGTAGACGGTTCAGACTCACGCCGATGGCGTCGCCTATTGCGGTACCGTCCTCGATCAGGCCGATCGACAGTCGGGCGGTCTGTCTGCGCAGCCAGTCGTGATCAAAAGTCAGCGGCGCAAAGGTGTAAGCACGGCCGCCAAAGACCACGATGCCAATCCGGTCGTTGGGGCGTTCGTTGATGAAGGCGGCAATGACAGGCTTGATGGCCTGCAGGCGGTTGGTAGTCTTGGTACCGCGTTGAAAATCCTCGGCGTACATGCTCGTGGACAGGTCGATCGCTATCATGAAGTCGTAGCCGCGTTTCTTGTTGTCTTCTTCGGGGACGAGCACCTGCGGCCGTGCTAATGCTCCAATCAGCAACGTCAATCCCACGTAGGCACAGGCGATCGGCCACCATGTCGATACGGTGGGCCCTGGCGAATGCCACTCATTCGCTCCGGGAACCACGAGTGCCGGCACGCCTCGCCGGTGGCGCAGCCAGGCCACGATCGGCAGAAGGAGGAGTAACATCAGCCACAGAGGGTCGCGAAACATCGTTACTCGCGCTCAGGCCGCCGCGCCTCCGCGTCGATGCCGATGAAAGTACGCAACCAGTGCCTGGAGCGGATCCTCAGTGTTGCTGAGTTTCAAGCGGTCATCCAGCCGCGGAAAAAGATGGGCCAAATGCGCTTCCCGCTCTCCCCTCCAGCGCCGATGTGCCGCTCGCTCCGCGGGCGCGGATGTGTCAATCGTAGTCAAGCGGCCGGCCAAGGGATCGTAGGCGGCGAATTGCGCATCCTCAGGTAAGTCGCTGTCCCATGGGTCGTCGGCACGAATCCCGACAGCCTGGTATCGCTGTTGCAGCTGTCTCCAGGCCTCCGGCATTGGAGCCGGCGCAAACGGCCCCAGCCACAGCAACACACTGCCGCGCGCTGCAATCTTGCGCATCATTTGCCATTGCACAGGGCACACCGCCGATCCGTCGAGCGGCGGTGGCTCCTGGGCAAACAGGGTCGAGGCGAGGCGCAGCGTGTCTTTGCGCCCGGGCAATGCCCGCTGAAACCAGGACTTGCCGGGAGAGCTGTATAACAAACCCACTCTGTCCTTATTGATCGAGCTGATCAACATGAGGAGCACCGCGGCCTCCAACAGCGTGTCGCGGCGGGTACGCCCATCAGAACCGAATTGCAGCGCCGGCGAGTCCTCGAAGACGAAGATGACCGACAGGTCGCGCTCTTCGACGAATCGCTTGCGGTAAGGCTCGCCGAGACGCGCGGTGACATTCCAGTCGATATCTCGTGGGTCATCCCCCCACGCATACTTGACGACTTGATCGAACTCCATGCCCCGGCCGCGAAAAGCAGACCGGTAGTCGCCGCTGACAATGTTGTTGACGGCGTGCCGGGCGCGCCATTCCAGCCGCTGCAGCAGAGCTGCCGGCGCGACCGGCAGCTCCGTGTTGGTATTCGATGGCGTCGGTTTCATGTCGCGGCCGACTCGAGGGGCCTCAGGAGAGCTCCTGCGGGATCGGCGTTTTCTTCACGATGTCAGCCAGGATGCGGTCAGCAGTGAGCCCCGCGGATTCCGCTTCGTAGGTCAAACCCACGCGATGGCGCATGACATCAGGGAGGACCTCCTGCACGAATGCCGGTGTGACATAGTCAGTTCCGCGCAGCCAGGCAAGTGCCTTGCTCGCTTGGAACAGACCCAGGCAAGCGCGCGGTGAAGCGCCGTAGGCCAGGGTCCTTTCTGCGCTCGTTGACACGCGGCCACCGCCGGAGGCGAGTGCGCGTGTGGCGCGAACCAACGTGACCACATACGCCTGAACACTTTCAGCGACGTGAATTCGATCTACTTCTTCGCGCAGTTTGAGCAGCTCAGCGCCACTCGACACGGCGGCCAGCTCCGGATGCGACGTGACGTTGCCCCAGCGCCGCACCATGAGCAACTCATCCTCGTGACTCGGATAATCCAGCAGCAGCTTGAACAGGAAGCGATCGAGCTGCGCTTCGGGCAGCGGGTAGGTGCCTTCCTGCTCGATCGGGTTTTGCGTCGCCATGACCAGGAAGGGCTGCGGCAGCGCATGGGTCACGCCACCCAGAGTCACCTGCCGTTCCTGCATGGCCTCCAACAGCGCGCTCTGGACTTTGGCGGGCGCTCGATTGATCTCATCGGCCAGCACCAGGTTGGCGAAGATCGGGCCGTGGTGAGGCGTAAAGCGGCCATCCGAGGGCGAGAACACCATGGTGCCCACCACATCGCTCGGCAGCAGATCCGGCGTGAACTGGATGCGCTCGAATTCGGCCCCCAGGGCCTGCGCGAGCGATTTGACCAACAGGGTTTTCGCCAGCCCCGGCATTCCCTCGAGCAGCACGTGACCGCCGGTGAGCAGGGCAATCTGCAGCCTCTCGATGATGGGCAGCTGGCCCAGCACGGCCTTGCCGATCTCCGCGGTCAGGCGATGGGCCCACTGGGCTCCGCTGACGGACCTCGACACTGCTTTTGCGGGAGTCACGCTCATCGGGGGTTCGGACCTCGCTTCTATTATTGAGTCCAAGATAGGCAGACCGCCCAAGGCCGGCAATTGAATTGATCCGGCGTGACCATAACCCGCAGTTATGTAGGAAAGTGGCCCTGCGCCGATTGTGTGCATGCGGCCCCGCCAAGGGGCAGCTCCGGCGCCAGTTCCCCCTCCCACTTCGACACCAGAGCGGCGGCTATGCTGTTGCCGACGACATTGGTAGCCGATCGACCCATGTCGAGAAAGTGATCCGCCCCCAGCAGCAGGAGCAGTCCGGCCTCAGGCAGATTGAACTGCGCCAGAGTGGCCGCAACCACGACGAGCGAGGCGCGCGGCACGCCGGCAATGCCCTTGGATGTGAGCATCAGCACGGCGATCATCTGGGCCTGCTGTCCGAGGCTCAAATCGATCCCATACACCTGGGCGATGAACATGATTGCAAAGCTGCAATACAACATGGAGCCATCGAGATTGAACGAATATCCCACGGGCAGAACGAAGCTCGCGACACGATTGCTGCAGCCGAAGCGTTCGAGCTCCTCCAGAGTGCGCGGATAGGCGGCCTCGGAGCTGGCCGTGGAAAACGCCAGCAGCACCGGCTCACGAATGCGCTTCAGCAGGTTGAATATCCGCTTTCCGATGAGGAGCGCCCCCAGCGTAGCAAGCACGCCCCACAGGATCACCAGGCCTATATAAAACTCGAGAATGAACAAGCCATACATGCCGAGCACGGCAAGCCCTTCCTTGGCCACAGTAGCTGCCAGTGAGCCGAGCACCGCGAGGGGCGCGAACAACATCACGTAGCCGGTCACTTTCAGCATGATCTGAGCAACCGCGTCCAGCCCCTGAAGGACAATGCGAGTGCGCTCGCCGAGCGAGGCCATCGCCGTACCGAAGAACAGCGCGAAAATAACTATCTGGAGTATTTCGTTGCGCGCCATCGCGTCGAAAACGCTGCTAGGGAGGGTGTGTTCAATGAAGCCGTGCAAAGTCATTCCGCTTGCCACCACCGCCGGAGCTGCACCGGTTGCGGGCAGCGCCAGACTCAGTGCCCGGCCTGGCTGGAAGATCTGCACCAATATGAGACCGAGCACCAGGGACATGAGCGAGGCGACTACAAACCAACCGAGCGCTTTACCGCCAATGCGGCCGACGGTCGCCACATCCCCCATCTTGGCAACACCCGTCACGAGCGTCGCAAAGACGAGGGGCGCAATGATCATCTTGATCAGCCGCAAAAAGGCAAACGGCAGCAGCTCCATGACATCGGCAAAACGCACGACCGCGGCAGGCGCCGCCCGGGCGTGCACGACGAGCCCCAGTACGATGCCGAGCACGAGGCCCGCGACGATCAGCGTGGTGAGTCGTTTGGAGCTCAACGAGGTGAGCGCGCCATGGCCTGGTAGACACAACGCTCCGCCAGAATCTCAGTTGGATCAACGAGAGCCACGCGCTGTCCGCTGCTGCTGGTCAGCTCACCCCGATTGAACAGCAGAGGCAGCTCCGTACACCCCAAAATGACAACTTCGACGCCTCGCGACACCAACTCGTCAATGACCGCGTGGATATCATCGACGCACTGCCCACTGGTGAAGCCAGCCTTGATTCCGCGGGGGCCATATATGGCCTCCATCATTCGTTCCTGAAGCGCCGGTGGCGGCACAACTTCGCGCAATCCCTGACTCTGCAGAGCACGATGGTATATCCCGCTCGACAACGTTCCGGTGGTCGCCAACAGGCCCACATCCTTCAGCCCGGGAAACGACTTGCGTACGTGACTCACGGTCGCGTCCAGCATGTTGATGATGGGGATGTCCAGATGGGGCTGAAGCAACTCGACAAAGGCATGCGCAGTATTGCAGGGTATGGCAATGAGATCCGCCTGCCCGGCCTGCAGTCGCTTGCACGTGGCATACAACGCCAGGGTCGGATCGGGACCCCGCCCCAGCAGATGCGCCGTTCGGTCGGGAATCTGAGGGTTCTGCTCCACCAGGATTTTCAGGTGATCCTGATCGCGGTGTGCGGGGGTGTTGCGGACCACCTTACGCAGAAAATCTACGGTCGCTGCGGGCCCCACTCCACCGACCACCCCCAGCTTGAATGGGCGCGGCGGTGGCTCAAAATCCCCTGCGACCACGTAGTTGGCATAAACACGGTGCGGATCTATGACAGGGACCCCGACCGGTCCGGCTTTCTGCGCCGGAGCAATCAACCCAACCCGTCCCGGGATGATGAGCTGGGCGCCCTGCTCGAGGAGGTCAGCGCACGCGCTGCGCAGCAGCTCAACTGAGCACTCACCATCCACCGCTGCCGAATACAGGATCTCGAAATCGGTGCACGGGAAGTAACGTTGAAACAGGCCCTGACTGCGTAGTTGCTCAGAGGTTACGACGCCTATGCGCCGTACAGTGGGAAAGTGGCTTCGAACGTGGTCGCGAAGCGCAGCGAGCATGTCGGCGATGGGAAGCGGCGAGTTCGCCTGCAGCTCATCCAGGAAGCCGTGGCTGGAATACCACGGCATCACAACGGTATGGACGCCCCGTTCCGCCAGTTTGACGATGCTGTCGAGAATGTTTAGTTGCGCAGCCGCGGTCAGCGCTGGCGCGCGTTCCTCAAACACGATTTTGGCGCGACCGGCGGCTGCTTCGGATAGTTTCAGCAGGAAATCAGCGTCGGCCCGGGGTTCGAACCCCCCGAGGACACCCAGCGACCGCTCGCTCAGTTGGACGCTTTCCCTGCTGCGGGAAAGTGGAATCATCCTGCGCATGCTAGGGACTTCGCCGGACGGCGCGATTCCGTTACAGAATGCCCTTATGCGGGCGCCGCATACAGGGACTCGAGATGCGCCCAGAGGCGCCCGATGAGCTCGTCCTTGTTGAGCGCATCACGGTACACACGCAATTCCAGCTCAACTGTCCAGGATGCGCCTCCTGCAGGCACCAGTGTGCCGCTGGACAACTCGGAGTCGATCAGGCTTTTGGGAAGCCACGCAATGCCCTCACCCTCCAGCGCCATTCGCCGCAACACATCAGCCATGTCTGACTCGTAGCGAGGCAACAGAAATGGAGCCGATTCCGCCTTGCCAAGCAAAGCAGCCACGCAGCGTCCGAAATAGGTAGTTTCCGCGTAGGAAATGTGTGGCAGAGGCTGACGCGCCGTCCCGGGCAGCTTGTATCGCGGGACGGAGGGTGCCTTTGGCTTGCAGACGGGCAGCAGCACATCACGACCGACCGTGAGGCTTTCGTACCGCGAGGAATCCAGATGCAGCGCCAGATCGGGGTGTTGATAAGCGAACATCAACTCGCAATTGCCGTTGACGAGCATCAGCACCGAATCATGCACATTGGTCGGGGTGATCCGCGCGCGCAGCTCGCCGAAACGCGCAGCCATGGTGTTGAGCCAGGCAGGCAGAAAGCTCAGCGCGATGGTATGCCCCGCGGCAATCTTGATTCCCTTGTCCGGCAAGCGTTGCTCCGTTCGAATGACCGCACGCGTGTCGAGCAACTTTTGGAGTACGTCCTGGGCGACCTCGTGAAATAAACGGCCCGCGGCCGTGAGCGTCGGCGGATAGCCGCCGCGATCAACGAGCTCCGCGCCAACCCAGTGCTCCAGGGCCCGTATGCGACGGCTGAGACCGGATTGCGTGATGCTGCGGGCCTCTGCAGCCCGCGAGAAACTCTGGCAGTGCGCCAGCGCAATGAAGTCCTCGAGCCACTTCAATTCCATGATGATTCCTCAGAACGCGGCCGCGGCGAGCGCCTCGAATTCGGCCACCCATTGGGTGCGCCAGGCGCGCTTGCGATCTTCTGCCACCCAGCTGCCATCGATGCCATTGAGCAGCATGCCCTTCAAATCGGCAGCCGTACAGCCAAAGTGGCTATACATCAACTCCCACGCGCCAGCGGGACTGATGTGGTGCAACGTAGGATCATCGGTATTCGGATGTATTCGCAGACCGAGCTCGAGCATGCGGCGGATCGGATGATCGATCGCCCAGCGCTCAGCCTCGAGCGTGCGCAGGTAATATGAGTTGGTGGGTACGACCGTGAACACAATACCCTTGTCGACGCATCGCTTCACCAGATCGGCGTTGTCAATTGCCGTGTAACCATGATCAACGCGGTCAACTTGCAGTTCATCGACGACGGTCGCCACGTTGTTCCAGGGTGTGCCAAATTCGCCGGCGTGGGCCGTGGCGCGCAACCCATTTGCCTTCGCTAAACGAAAGGCCTCACGAAACAGCTCGGGCGGACGATCCGTCTCGCGATAGTCGATGCCAATCCCCGCAACGGCCTCATGGCGGTTCGCGATCATCAGGCGAACCATCTCAGTCGCCTCTTCCGCGCTGGCTTCGCGATCAATGGCCGGGATGAGCAGTGAGCCGACGTCGAAGTCAGTTTCCGCATCGGTCATTCCGCGCAAAATGCCTGCCTGCATCTGCCCATAGGACAAACCAGCGTTGCGCAGGCTCGCCGTTGGATTCCAAAAGAATTCTGCGTGGCGCACGCCTTCGCGCGCAGCATCCTCCAGATATTCGTAGGTGATTCGACGGAAATCATCCGGGTCGAGGAGTACGTGACGTTCCAGTGCCCGCAAGACGCGCAGCACGCCTGTCGGCTTGCCCTCGCGCCGATAAAATCCCTCCACGTCCTCGTGTGACAACGGGGCGTCATTCTTGCGAACCAAGGCCGAAAAGGTTTCCTGGCGGACCGTACCGAGCAGATGGCAAT
>JAXDQF010000044.1:0-6717 GCA_034668025.1 Gammaproteobacteria bacterium
CTGATGTCCATCTTCGACGCCGAAAACACCAACCAGAGCTATCTCGCCGATCCGCAACGCGCCATCGGCAACGGCGGCACGCTGACCAATCCAGTCGTGCAGAACGGTGCGTATGTTGGCGGCACGGTGTCCTCAGCCAGCGGCGGTACGTCGGATTTCGCGTACTTCTATGATTCGTTCCATCGTTTCGCCAAGTCGACCAGCTCGAACCTGGATCTGAACGCGACCTACACCCCGACCGATCAATGGACGATCAAGGGCGATGTCGGCTATACCGACGCCGTTGGCAAGACGGACCCGCAATACTTCCCCGAGTTCGGTGCCCCCGGTACCTTCAGCTACGACCTGGCGCACGGCGTCACAGTGACTCCGCTGGCGAATTCGGCGGGCAAGACCGTGAACTTCGCCGACCCCAACTCGTTCGCGTTTGATTTCGCCAACGACGACGTCTTCACCAACGACGACCGCGAGGTTTACGGCTACCTCGATGCGGAAATGAAGCTCGACCTGGGAGTGCTCAAATCCTTCAAGTTCGGCGCGAAGTTCACCAACCACGAGCGCGATGCGGCGGGTGACTTCACGACGTATGGCGGCTTCTCCGCGCCCATTCTGCAAAAGAACATCCCGATGTCGGCTTGGTCGGCGGGTCTCACTCCCGGCAATTTCCTGAACAACATCGCGGTGCCCGGGTCGCTGACCCAGGCCTGGAGAGTCAACGACGCCTTCGCGCAGCAGACGCTCGCCAACCAGGAGCTGGTCTCCGGACGGGTCCCTTATCCGACCCAGGGATTCTCGATCAAAGAGAAGACCTACGGCGCCTACGCGATGGGCAATTTCGGCGGTGATCACTGGCGCGGCAACGCCGGCGTGCGCTTTGCGCACACCAGCGAGGATACGTCTGGCGCGCTCACCGTCGGCGATGCGTCAACCCCGGGTGCCATTCCCAACCCCTTTGGCGCTTTCGTTCCGGCGACCTCGACCAACAACTACAACGACATTCTGCCGTCGATGAATCTGACCTATGAGGTGACGAACGACTTCCTGGTGCGCTTCGCCGCCGCCAAGGTGATGTCGCGGCCGGATTTCATCGACATGGTGCCGTTGGTCAGCTTGAATCCCGGCGCACTGAGTGGCACGGCCGGTACCCCGGGGGTGAATCCTTACCGCGCCTGGCAGGAGGACCTGTCATTCGAGTACTACCCCGACAAGAACACCGCCTACACGGTGGCGCTGTACTACAAGGACCTGAAGTCTTTCATAGTAGATCAGGCGGTCCCCGAGGTCCTGCCGTTCACCGGTCAACAGGCACCGAACGGTGCGTGTACCACAGTGTCCCCCAACCTGTTCAACTGCCCATTCACCATCGACAAGAAGACCAACAGCGACGGTGGGACGCTGAAAGGTGTCGAGCTCGGCATCACACAGCCGGTTTGGGGCGGTTTCGGCGTGCAGGCTACTTACAGCTACTCCGATGCGTCGCTGCGCAGCGGTCAGCCGTTCCCCGGAAACTCGAAGAACTCCTACAATTTCACGGCGTTCTTCGAGAACTCACTGCTGAGTGCGCGCTTGTCCTGGCAACAGCGCTCTAATTTCTTCCTGACCTTCGACCGCACCTCGAACGTGTTCGAGACGGCGCTGACCTCGCTCGACGCGTCAGCTTCCGTGAATGTTACAAACTATCTTGCTGTGACATTCGACGCCCAGAATCTGACGGATGCGAAGGTTGTGCAGTACGACAACGATCTGTCCCATCCGCGGGCGATTTACGACAACGGACGGGTCTACTTCGCGGGCGTGAAGCTGAGGTTCTGAAGCGGTCAACTGTAGCCGTAGCGATCCATCATCGGTCGCAGCCTGCTGACGAAGGGCTGCAGGAACTGCGCATAGTGTCCATGTCGGTTGACCGAGCCGGCATGGACCTTTTCGGTGACCTGCGCGTAGCTTGGCGTAGGCGCGTAGCGGGGATTTTCGTGAAAGCGCAGGCAGGCTTCCTCGAACGGCAGCCCAAGGTACTCGAGCAACTTGCGGGTCTGTCCATCCTGGTCGGCGACGAGCGTTTCGTACTTCATCAGGAAATCACCCGGCTCCAGGGCGCTTCGATAGTGCTCCGTGAGAGCGAAAACGGCGGCCAGATGATGGGTGAGGTCCTCGATCCGGTAGCCGCAGGCGAACCCGTGAGTCATGTTGTTCGACATGATGGACACACACACATCCAGGGGATGGCGTACGGCATGGATGATTTTGGCCTTCGGGAAGATCATCTTCAGCAGCGGCAGATTGACCTCGTTGAACGGCATCTTGTCGGTGAAGAAGGCTTTGCCACCGCTCGTCAGCCCGTATTGCTCGGCACGCGCGAGGTAGTAGTCGCGAAACAAGGACGCGACATGGTGGCGATCGGCCGTCCAGGTCTGCCCCAGGTTTTCCGGATAGCCTTCCGGATCCGGCAGCACATCGACAGCGAGCCTGCGCAGATCGTCGAGGAAGGTGAGTTCTCCACCGGCACGTACGCTCGAGTGGCTGCACAGGATCTGTTCGATCAGCGTAGTGCCGGAGCGGGGGAAACCCACGATAAAGATCGGCTGCGGAACATCCGGGCGCAGCGGCGCCTTGGGCAGCAGGTTGATATTCTCCCGCGTGAAGAACTGGCCACAATGGTTGAACAACGTCTCGACCATCTCCTTTTTGTACTTCAGTCCGCTGCCCTCCGCGGCAAGGCGGCGCTTGCCTTCGACGAAGTCCTCCCACGCTTCAGCGTACCGGCCCATGCGGTCATTCAGTCTGCCGCGCTCCAGTTGTCCTGCGCCGCTGAGCTCCGTGAAGGCGTTGAAGACAGCGAACGCCTCCTCATGCTTGCCGGTGCGCGCGAGGTAGTTGGCTTTGAGCAGGCTGACCTGATCGGCAGAGGACACCGCTTCGGCGCGGGCCAGCAGCTCTTGCGCGCGTTTCAGATCGCCGCGCCCCTCATAGAGCGTGGACCAGTAGGCGAGTGTCTTGAGGTCGCGCGGATCGAGGTCGTGCGCCTGCGCGAAATAGCCGTCGGCCTCGTCGGTGCGGCCCTGTTTCATCAAGTTGAGCCCGAGATTCATGAGAAACGCCGCCTGCGGCCCCGCGAGCTCCAGTGCCCGGCGAAAGTGCCACTCTCCCGCGGGCAGATCGTTCATTTCCGACAGGATGTACCCGAACAGGTTGTGACCCTGGGGATTGTCCGGATTGGCGCGGAGCGCCGCGCGTGCGACCTTCTCGGCGTCACCGAGCTTGCCGTGAGTCATGAACAGTTGGACGAGGTCGTTGAATGCCCAGTCGGCGCGCCGGTCGATTCCGATTACGGTATCGAGAGTGCGCGCTGCCTGACCAAACTGTCCCCGCCGTTGTTGCACCAGCGCGCGAAGCTCCAGTGCGTTCACGTCACGGCCGGCGGTTTTCAGACGCTCTTCCGCGGCTGCCTCCGCGGCTCGCAGATCGCCGCGCGCCAGTGCGTCGCGGCCACGAAGAACGATGGGATGGGGCGCTGCGTGCATAGAGTAAACCTCGGAAGGCGGGTGCAGACTCGGCTGCCTGGAGCGGCTATGTTGCCCGCTTCCAGGCCGCTTGTTTAGGGCATGTTGATGGGAGATGCAATGTCGTTTGCTGCAGCGGTAGCGGTTGTCGCCACTCTGGCCACGGCAGCCCCAGACGCCGCAATGGCAGCATCGGCTCCCAGTCCGGGCACGCTTTCACGTGCGACTTCGGACGCAGGCATCAACGTCATTCCGCTGCCGGCTCAGATTGAGTCTCGCAGCGGCAGTTTCGCGATCCGCACAGGCACGCGAGTCGTTCTCCCCCACGATCCTCGTGCCGTGCGGGTCGCGCTTTATTTCGTTGACTTGATGCAGAAGACGCGCGATATCCGGCTGGCGACCGCCCCCGCAGCTGGGGCAAGTGCTGCCGCTCCGGCCGCCGCTGCCTCGGTGCGTGCGACCGCCAGATCACGCGGTGCCGCACCAGCGACAGAGTCGACAGCGGCCGCCGTGAGGGCCGTGCCCACCGCCGGCTCGATCCTTTTCAAGCTTCGCGCGTCGACGCTCGTGCCCAAAGCGCCTGACGGCGCCTCGGCCACCGCGCTGAACCCTGAGGCGTACACGCTTGATGTCGCTCCTGATGGTGTCGTGCTCTCGGCCAGCGACCCGCGCGGCTTGTTGTACGCTGCTGTCACCCTGTGGCAGCTGACCACGTCGGGCGAGGTGTCGGGCACCGTGACTGTGCCAGCGGTCAAAATTGTCGACTCACCGCGTTTCGCGTGGCGCGGCCTCATGCTCGACTCCGCGCGCCACTACCAATCCCCCCAATTCATCCTGCGATTCATCGACTGGATGGCCTTGCACAAGCTCAACGTCCTACATTGGCACCTGACGGATGACCAGGCATGGCGCTTGGAGATCAAGAAGTACCCGCGGTTGACGAGCGTTGGGGCGTGGCGTGTGCCAGCAGGAGCAGCACCCGCTGCGGATATCGATGCCGCCACGGGCCGACCGCGGTTGTATGGTGGGTTCTATACCCAAGAGACCGTCCGAAAAATCGTCGCACACGCCCTTGAGCGCAACGTGACGATTGTTCCAGAGATTGATATGCCGGGACATGCGACGGCTGCAGTCGTCGCCTATCCACGGTTGGCCAGCGTTGCTCCAGCCCCCGCAGTGGTGCCATCCGATTGGGGCGTTTATTCAAACTTGTACAACGCCGACGAGAGCACGTTTAAATTCCTCGAGGACGTCCTTTCCGAGGTCGTCCAACTCTTCCCCGGCACGTTCGTCCACATCGGCGGCGATGAAGCCGTCAAGGACCAGTGGAAGGCCTCGTCACACATTCAGCAACGCATGCGCGAGTTGGGCGTGTCGAACGAGGAAGCGTTACAGCGTTATTTCGTAGAGCGGGTGGGCAAGTTTTTGACCGCCCACCACCGACGCCTCATCGGTTGGGACGAAATACTCGAAGGCGGTATCCCGCACGACGCGACGATCATGTCGTGGCGTGGCGTTGGAGGCGCATACGCCGCCGCGGCTGCGGGCCACGACGCAGTGCTGTCGCCAACGCCAACGTTGTACTTCGACAACCGACAGGCTGCATTCGACACGCAACCTGGACGCGGTCATGTCGTCAGCCTGGAAGACGTTTATAAATTTGATCCAATGCCCCCGTCGCTGGCGCCCGAGAGTCGGAAGCACATCCTGGGCTTACAGGCGAACATCTGGACCGAGCACATTCGGACTGAAGAGCGTGTCGAGTACATGACCTTCCCACGCGCCGCCGCAGTGGCCGAGGTGGGTTGGTCTGCGGCCGATCGACTCAATTGGGGCGACTTCCTTTCTCGATTACCGCAGCAGATGCGGCGGTACGAGATGGTTGGGATTCAGCCGTCCCAAGACGCTCTCGGAGATCGAGTTCTCCAGCACGTGATGCCTGAGGTTCGTTCGCTTTCGAGTCATGAGCTGAAAAGCTGCACTGACAAGGTCGTACTGTCCCTGGAGGATGACGCGCCCCTTGACGGGCAGCGAGCTGCGTTCCTCGTCGACATCATGAATCCCTGCTGGATCTACCCCGCAGTTGATTTGAGCAATGCCCGAAGCGTAGTCGCGGCCGTTGGACAAGTGCCGTTCAATTTCCAGCTCGGCGCCGACGTCCGCCGCATCAAGTTGAATCCACCTCAGACACCCGCCGGAGAGTTGGAAGTTCGACTCGATGGTTGTGATGGCGAACGCATTGCGATACTGCCACTGCAGCCCGCGATCGCAAACGATGACGTAACGATGCTTCCTGCAGCGACGTTAGCGCACCATGACGGAACGCATGACTTGTGTCTGAAGTTTACCCAGCGATCGCTCGACCCGATGTGGGTGCTCGACTGGGTCCGCCTGGAGTAGACGTGGGCCCATCCAAATTGATTCTATTGTCGCCACTGCAGGGATGGAGCGCGCCCCTCGAGGAAGCGCCGGACCCGGTATTTTCTGGCCGCATGATGGGCGATGGTGTGGCAATCGACCCAACCGGTACGTCATTACACGCGCCGTGCGACGGCACACTGGTTGTGGTATCCGCGTCCAAACACGCCGTCACGATACGCGCCGAAAATGGCGCGGAGATTCTGCTGCATGTGGGCATCGATACCGTTGGGCTGGCCGGCGAGGGCTTCGAGTTGCACGTCCGCGAGGGACAAACAGTTCGCGCCGGTGACCGACTGATCAGCTTCGACCTGGACCTGCTGGCACGTCGCGCGAAGAGCCTGATCACGCCCGTGCTGGTCACCGACACCATGGGATTCACCATTTCCCGCCGCAGCCAAAATTGCTCGCTTCGCGTGGGCGATTTCCTGATGGAGGTGTTGCAGACGGCGGATATTGCGAACGCGGATCCCGCTGACACCCACCCTGGTGCCGCGCACCCCGGTGTCCCGCACACCTCCGTCCCGCGGGCCGGCGCGGCGGAGACGCACGCGCCGGCCTCACGTGCCGATGCCAATGCCGCCCACGCGGCATCTGCCGGCGCAACCCAGCCCGGTCTCGTCGAGCGCAGCGTGCTGGTTCCGCTGGAGCACGGCATCCACGCACGCCCCGCCGCCACACTGGCCGCGGTCGCGAAGAAGCTCAACGCCAATATCAACATCGCCTTCGGTGAACGGAAGGCGAATGCGAAAAGCCCCGTTGCACTGATGTCGCTGGGCGTCCGTAAGGGCGACCACATTGT
>JAXDQF010000045.1:0-19032 GCA_034668025.1 Gammaproteobacteria bacterium
CGGGCTCCCCCGAGCCCGGCGATCTCACGTGGTGCTCCATGAAACCGCTGCGTCGGCCCACTCTCCCTTTCGATATGTTTTTCCCCTGTCCGGAATCGCCGGCGCAATGGCGCTCGCCGCGTGGCGGGGCCGGCTAGACTTTCCGGATGAGCCTGCGCAAGCCCCATTACGCCTGGATCGTCCTGGGCGTGACCTTCATCTGCCTGCTGGTCTCCGCCGCAACCCGTGCCACCCCCGGCATTCTCATCGTCCCGCTGGAAAAAGAGTTCGGATGGTCGCGCACGACCATCTCCATGGCGATCTCGCTCAATATCCTGTTGTATGGGCTCATCGGTCCGTTCGCCGCGGGATTCATAAACCGCTACGGGCCCAGGCGGGTGATGGCCGCTTCGGCCGTTCTGATCGGGCTCGGTACGCTGGCTACGGTGACGATCCGAGCACCCTGGCAGCTCTTTGCGCTTTGGGGCGTGCTGGTCGGTGTTGGTACCGGGATCATCGCCATCGTGCTCGGCGCCACGGTCGTGCAGCGCTGGTTCTACGTTCACCGCGGTTTGGCCCTCGGAATGCTGACGGCCAGTGCAGCCACCGGACAACTCGTATTCCTGCCGTTTCTGGCGAAGCTGGTTGTCGACTACGGTTGGCGATCGTCGGTTATCACAATGGCCGCACTGGCGTTGTTGATGGCGCCATTGGCGCTGCTCCTGATGCGCGACCGGCCACAGGAAAAGGGGCTGCTCCCCCTGGGTCAGCCCGATGATGTCGCCGTTCCAACGCCTACCGTCCAAAACCCGTTCGTTGCTGCGATCTCTGCGCTGACCGACGCCAGCCGGTCTAAAGTGTTCTGGATTCTCGCCGGCAGCTTTTTCATCTGCGGCGCCAGCACTAACGGGTTGATTGGCACCCACCTCGTTCCGGCCTGCATGGACCATGGGATGCCGGAAGTACAGGCGGCCAGCCTGCTCGCGGTGATGGGTATCTTCGACCTGGTGGGCACGACCGGCTCCGGCTGGCTTTCCGACCGGTTCGACAACCGGATACTGCTATTTGCCTACTACGGCCTGCGTGGGCTGTCCCTGCTCTATCTGCCCTATGGGTTCATCTCGGAGGGCCACGGATTGTCCATTTTTGCCGTGTTCTACGGGCTGGACTGGATTGCGACGGTTCCGCCAACGGTGGCGCTGGCTCGCCAGGCGTTCGGTGCGGAAAAGACGGGCTTGGTTTTCGGCTGGATTATGGCGTCGCATCAAATCGGCGCCGCGCTTGCGGCGTCGGTTGCCGGGCTCATCCGGACCAATGAGGGCAGCTACGACCGTGCCTTCATCATCGCCGGTAGCCTGTGCCTGATCACCGCAATCGGCGTCCTATTCGCCGGCAGAGGCAATAAAACCGGACTTGTGCCTCAACCGGGGTAAATTTGCCCTGTCAGGTTGTTGTGCAAACAACAGCCCAGATATAGCGTGGTGTGATGACACGCGCCGCTCCAATTGCCAACTTGCCTCCGCCCGGACCCAATCCGGGGCCCGGTGGCGAGCTGCCGCAAACGGCTCCGCCTCCAGAGGCGTTGCCGCTGGACCGCAAACGGCTTTTCACCGCTTTCGCGCTGACGCCCCTGCTCGCCGGCTTTTACCCAGCTATCTTCCTGGCAGAGCCCTCGATCATGCCCATTGGGCTGCTGCTCTCCTACGCGTCAACAGTGCTGTTTGGAATCCCCTTGGTCATTTACTTCGACCGCCGCGGCGTCCGCGAGTGGTGGATGTACATCGCCGGGGGCACCGCGTGCTCGTTACCAACGGTGTTGCTCTACGCATTCGCGCCACTGCCAGACCACCTTCAACCCTTCGGTCCTGTCCCCATCATGGCCCTGCTCCTCTGGGGCGGCTCGTCCGGAATCGTGTTCTGGATGATCGGCATATCGGGAGAGTCGCCCGTGAGCCTGCGCTCGTTGTTCGATCCGGTCTCGTCAAAGAAATAGCCGGCCGCCAGTGCCTGCGGCAGCACGCCGCGATTACTTTTGACTTCCGGCGGCGATGCCGCCAATTTCCCGTGCATGCGGCTGTCTCGAGCCTTCCAGCGCACCAATAAAGGCACCCTCCTGACGGGGGCGGTTGTCATCGCCGTGGCATTGACCGTAATCGCGGTGGTGTTGGCGCGTGCCAAGGCAGCGTCAGAACCACGTGAGATGCTGTTGGCTGACGGCACTCAGATCGTCCTCCTCAACGGGACCGGCGCCCACCCAGCCGAGGGGTTCCCGCAGAAGCGGGAGGTAGAGATACGGGGTACCGGCGAGGTATTCATCAAGACACAACAGCGGGACAAACCGCTGGTTGTCCGCACCGGGCTGATGGTGCTCACCGTCGATGGCAAATCCGCACTTCGCGCCTCAGTGTCGTCAGAGCGGATCGGAGAGCAGGCGGAAGTTCTCTACGGGCACGTGCAGGCGGCAAAGGCGTATGCATCACCGTTCAACGAGCCCGACATCCTCGTTGGTGGAGAGATGTCGATGGTCAATCGGTCGATTGACCTCATGGAAAAAGAAACGTTCGACCGGGCGGAACTCATTCGTTGGAGCGACTCGGTGCTTGCCGCTGCAGGCCGTCACCGAGTGGAGGGAAAGTGATCACAGGTGCCACCTCACTTGAGGTGAACGGATGATTACCATCGGACTCATTGGTGACTACAACGCCGCGGTAATAGCGCATCAGGCTATCCCGAAGGCAATCAGCCTCGCCGAGAAAGCCCTCCCCTCGTCGAGGCGTTGGTTCGCGCGTGCGCGGGTGTGGCTACCGCCACCGACGTTGGCGCCAGTGGCCCGTCATCCCGTCTACGAGTCTAATGAATCAACCGCGCACACAAATCGAGTAAAGGCGCGGGAATTACACCCAGCACGAGCACGGCAAGTGCATTGAGTCCCAGCGCGGCGCGAACGCCAGTCGAATGCTGCGGCGGCGGGTAAACGGCCGGCGGGGCATCGAAGTACATCAGCTTGATCACGCGCAGGTAGTAAAACGCGCCTACCACCGACATGGCCGCTGAGATGACGACGAGCCAGAAGTGATTGGTCTCCCACAGCGCCTGGAATATCCGCAGCTTCGCCCAGAAGCCCACGAACGGCGGAACGCCGGCGGTGGAGAACATGAGCATCATCATCGCCAGGGCGAGCATTGGGTCCCGCTTGTACAGGCCCTTGTAGTGGTCCAGGTGATCCGCCTCGAAGCCTTTTCGACTCGCGATCAGGATCACGCCGAAGGATCCCAGTACTACGAGGACATAGATCAGCGTGTAGTACAGCGCCGCGGTGTAGCCGTCGGGAGTACCCGCTGTGAAGCCCAGCACGATGAAACCCACGTTAGAAATCGTGGAGTACGCGAGCATGCGCTTCAAATTGGTCTGCACAATCGCGACCACGTTGCCGACCACCAGAGTGAGCACAGCAAGCGCGCCCAACATCTGTGACCACTCCACAACCGCCCCGCCCAACCCATGCGCAAGCAAACGCAAAGTCAGCGCGAAATATGCAATCTTCGGCGCCGTACCAATGAACAGCGTAACGCTCGTCGGGGATCCCTGGTACACGTCAGGCAACCACATGTGGAACGGAACGGCGCCCAACTTGAAGGCAACAGCGACGACCACGAACACGAGGCCGATCGTGACACCCAGGTTGGGAGGCTCATGCAGCCTCTGCGCGATCTCTTCGAGGTTCAACGTCCCGGTCATGCCATAGATCATGGACATTCCGTAGAGCAGCGTACCGGAGCCAATGGCGCCCAGCACGAAGTACTTCATCGCCGATTCGGCCGCCACGCCGGAATCGCGGTCGAACGCGGCCATGGCATAAACCGACAGGGCCAGCAGCTCGACGCCGAGATAAACCGTCAACATGCTGTTGGCCGAGACCAGCACGAAGATGCCCAACAGCGCGGTCAACGCGAGAACGTAGTACTCACCGCGCAGAATCCCCCGCTCCTCGAGGTAATCGCGCGAGTACAGCAGGCCGAACGCCACGAACAAGTAGCCGAACAGCTTCAACACGTATGCCAGCCCATCGGCCACGTACATCCCGTCAAACAGGATGGTGCTGTGCGATACGTTCGCGAAGGCGACGGTCAGGGCAGCACCGACAGCCAACACGACCAATGTGAGCGTGGGAGTCAAACCGCGGCGAGTCTGTCCGGCAAACGCGTCCACCAGCAATATGAGGCAGATGGCCGCAACCAGGTAGATCTCGGAGATCGCAGGTGCAAAGCTTTGCCAGGTCGTCATCGTTTCGGGCATGTTGAACCGGTTTTCCGCGTGTCGTTAGACTGGAATCTTGCTGGCAACCGCCTGGTCCACCAGGTGGTGGATGGTCGGTTGCATGACTTTCAATATCGGCGCGGGCCAGCAACCCACCAGCAGCACGGCTACGGCCAGCACTGCCAGGATTCCGAACTCGCGTCCATTCAGGTCGGTCAGGGCGGCAACCTTGGCGTTGCCCACGGGCCCGAAGACCACTCTCTTCACCAGCCAAAGGCTGTACGCCGCGCTGAGAACCAAGGTCGTCGCGGCCAGTAGTGAATACCAGAAGCTCGCCTTGAAGCTGGCAAGGATTACGAGGAACTCACCTACGAAGCCCGAGGTGCCCGGCAGACCGGTGTTTGCGAGAGCGAACAACACCATGAATGCCGCGAAGATCGGCATGGAGTTGATGACTCCACCGTAATCCGCAATCTGCCGACTATGCGTCCGGTCATAGAGCACACCGACGCAGAGGAACAGCGCGCCTGACACCAGACCGTGCGAAATCATCTGCACCATGGCGCCGTCCATGCCCATACCCGCACCTTGGAGGCCGCCGGTGTTCCTGACGATCTGGTAGACGAGAAACGCGCCCAGGGTCACAAAGCCCATGTGAGCAATCGATGAGTAGGCGATGAGCTTCTTCATGTCCTGCTGCACGAGCGCCACGAAGCCGATGTAGACCACCGCAATCAGCGAGAGCGCGATGATGAAGAGATCGAGCTCCCGGCTGGCGTCAGGCGTGATCGGCAGATTGAAGCGCAGAAATCCATACCCGCCCATCTTCAACATGATGGCAGCCAGGATGACCGAGCCGCCGGTGGGGGCTTCCACGTGCGCGTCAGGCAACCACGTGTGCACCGGCCACATGGGCACCTTCACTGCAAACGCGAGGAAGAACGCGATGAAGATGTAGCGCTGCTCGATGAGAGTCAGCGGCAGCGACTGGAAGCTGGCGATGGAGTAGTCGCCCGCCTTCACATACATGTAGATCAGCGCAACGAGCATGAACACGGAACCGAGGAAGGTGTACAGGAAGAACTTGATCGTCGCGTACACACGGCGCGGGCCACCCCAGATACCGATGATGAGGAACATCGGGATCAACATGGCTTCCCAGAAGAAATAGAACAGCAGTGCATCGGTTGCGGAGAACACGCCGATCATGAGGCCCTCCATGATCAGGAAGGCCGCGTAGTACTGCGCGGGTCGCGCTTCAATCACCGTCCAGGCCGCAATGATGACCGGGATGGTGATGAATGCAGTCAGCACGACCAGTGGCATGGAGATGCCGTCGAGGCCAAGCGCGTAGTAGGAATGAAACCGCGCAATCCACCCAATTTTTTCCACGAACTGGAAGTCGGCGGTGCCGGAGTTGAAATGGGCGACCAGCGGCAGAGTGATGATCAGGGTCGCGACGGCGGCGAGCAACGCTACCCAGCGCGCCGCGCCGATGTTTTTATCGCCGAGCAGCAACACCACGATGCCCGCAGCGATGGGCAGCCAAATCAGAATCGACAGGTAGGGAAACATTCAATGACCGCCGTGACTTACGACCGCACCAGGAACCAGCCGAGCATGACCGCCAGGCCGATGACCATCCAGAATGCGTACGCGTACAGATAACCGTTCTGCACCCGTCGCACGATACTTCCGATCCAACCCACCGTAGCCGCAGATCCGTTGACGAGAGCACCGTCGATCAACACCTCATCACCGGCCTTCCACAGTGTGAAGCCGAGACCGCGGGCGAACGCCGACAGGACTTTCTCGTTGAACCAGTCGAAGTAATACTTGTTGAGCAACAGGTTGCGGACGGGCGATAGGGTTCGCGCCCAGTCGGCAGCCCATTGCGGGCGATACAGGAAGAACAGCCATGCCGTCAGCACGCCCGCTGCGGCGAGCCAGAACGGGACGCCGGCGAAGCCATGCAACGCCATCTGCCCGGGACCCTGGAATTCCTTGCCGAGCTCGGCCACCACGTCGTTCTTTTCGAGGGTGCGAATGGCGTCGCCGAAGTAGCCGCCAAACAGGATCGGGCCAGCGGTCAAGTAGCCAATCACCAGGGAGGGAATGGCCAGCGCGATGAGGGGGATGGTGACGACGAGCGGGCTCTCGTGCGGCTCGATCGGGCCATGGTGGTCATCGTGGCCGTGGTCGTCAGCCGCATGCGCCACCGCAGCGGGCGCGTGGGCGGCTGGGGCGTGCGACGACGCGGCGGCAGTGCCATGCGAGCCGGCGCCGTGTGCGGCACTAGCGGCGGCCGGAGCGTGTGCGTCTGCAGCACCGTGAGCGGCCGCAGCACCATGCGACGCACCGCCGTGGCTGCCAGCAACAGCGTTGGTTGCCGGCGCGGCCGGTGCCACCGCCGTTTCGTGCGAATGCCCTGCTTCCACCTGCCGAAACCGCTCAGGGCCATGAAACGTCATGAAAATCATGCGGAACGTATACAGCGCGGTGACAAACACACCACCCAGCACACACCAGTAGGCGTAAGTGGCACCCCAACGATGCGACTCGCCCACGGCCTCAATAATCGTGTCCTTCGAGTAGAACCCCGCAAAGAACGGCGTACCGATCAGCGCTAGCGAGCCAATCCAACTGGTGACAGCTGTGATGGGCATGTACTTGGCGAGGCCGCCCATCTTCCGCATGTCCTGCTCGTGGTGCATGCCGATGATGACGGAGCCTGCGGCGAGGAACAGCAGTGCCTTGAAGAACGCATGCGTCATCAGATGGAACATGCCAGCGCTGTAGGCAGACACGCCCAACGCCGTGACCATGTAACCCAGCTGCGAAAGCGTCGAGTACGCGATGACTCGCTTGATGTCGTTATTCACGATACCGAGCAGGCCCATGAAGAACGCAGTGGTCGCACCGATGACCAACACAAACGAAAGCGCAGCTTCGGATTGCTCGAACAGCGGCGACATGCGCGCCACCATGAAGATCCCGGCGGTCACCATGGTCGCCGCGTGGATCAACGCGGAGATCGGCGTTGGACCTTCCATCGAGTCCGGCAGCCAGACGTGCAGGGGCACCTGCGCCGACTTACCCATGGCGCCGATGAACAGGCAGATGCAAATCAGGGTGATCGCGTGAACGCTGGTATTTGAAGTGAGCGGCAACATGGCCGCCGCGATCTTCGGGGCCGCCGAAAACGCGTCGGAATAGAGCACGGAATTCGTGAAGTAAAACACGCCGGCAATGCCGAGCACGAAGCCGAAGTCGCCTACCCTGTTGATCACGAAAGCTTTGTAGCTGGCGAAAGTCGCGCTCGGCTTGGTGTACCAGAAGCCGATCAGCAGGTAGGACACCACGCCCACGGCTTCCCAGCCGAAGAACAGCTGCATGAAGTTGTTCGACATCACGAGCATCAGCATCGAGAACGTGAACAGCGAGATGTAGCTGAAGAAACGGGTGTAGCCCGGATCGTCGCTCATGTAGCCGATCGTATAGATGTGCACGCAGAGCGAGACAAAGGTCACGACCACCATCATCAGCGCGCTCAACCGGTCGATCAGGAAGCCGACGTCCAGCTTCACACCATCACTGATCAGCCAGGAGTAGACGGTGCCGTCAAACGCCGGCACGCCATCGAGGTAGATCTGCTTGAGCACATGCAACGACAGCACACAGGAGGCCGCCACTGACAGGATCGTCACGGTGTGTGCGCCGACACGACCAATGACGCGCCCGAACAGTCCAGCGAGTATCGAGCCTACCAGCGGCAGTACGGCGATCAGAACGAGGAGGGTCAGATTCATGCTCGCACTCAACCTCGCAACGTATTCATGTCTTCAACGTTGATGCTGCGACGCTCGCGGAACAGCACCACGAGAATGGCCAGCCCGATCGCCGATTCGGCAGCTGCCACGGTCAGCACGAAAAACACGAACACCTGGCCGTGGATGTCACCCAGGTAGCGCGAGAAGGCAATGAAATTGAAGTTCGCCGACAGCAGCAGCAGCTCGACGCACATCAGCAGCAGGATGACATTCTTGCGATTCAGGAAGATGCCCGCCACCGACAGCGCAAACAAAATGGCAGACAGGGTCAGCAGTTGCGACAGCGTGATCATGGGCGCTTCTCCGACTCCATCTTCACGATACGCACGCGATCCTTGGCGTTCACACCGACCTGTTTGCCAATGTCCTGAACCTTCAGCCCGGGACGCTTTCGCATGGTCAGCGAGATAGCCGCGACAATTGCGACCAGCAGCAGTACCGCAGCGAGCTCAAACGGATAGGCATACTTGGTGTACATCACCTGCCCGAGCTCGAGGGTATTGCTGTAGTCAGCTGCCGTCGGTGTCGGCGACTTGGAGACGTCAATTCCGAGCCCGCGGACCCAAACCACTCCCACGATCTCGACGATGACTGCCACAGCGGTGAGCCAACCGAGCCAGGCATAGCGCGTGAAGCCCGTTCGCAGCTCCTCGAGATTGATATCGAGCATCATCACCACGAACAGGAACAAGACCATCACCGCGCCGACATAGACGAGCACGAGGATGACCGCGAGGAACTCGGCTTCGATCAGCAGCCAGATGGCCGCCGACGTAATGAAGCAGAGCACCAGCGACAGCGCCGAATACACCGGGTTGCGTGACACGATCACGCCCAGCGCAGCCAGGACCAGGATGGTCCCGAAGACATAGAACAGAATCTCTACTAACACGGTCTCCCCTAAACGGCCGGCACGTTATCAGCGGTACGGCGCGTCGGCCGCTTTATCGGCTGCAATCATGGCTTCGTAGCGCTCGCCCACGGCCAGCAGCTTGTCCTTGCTCATGATGTTCTCGCCGCGATGCTCCATGTGGTACTCGTGGATGCGAGTGAGCACGATGGCATCCACCGGACACGCTTCCTCGCAGAAGCCGCAGTAAATGCACTTGAACAAATCGATGTCGTAGCGGCTGGTCCGCCGCGTGCCATCCGGCGCAACTTCGGAATCGATCGTAATACAGACCGCCGGACACACCGCCTCGCAAAGCTTGCAGGCGATACAGCGCTCCTGCCCATTCGCATAGCGGCGCAGCGCATGGAGTCCGCGAAAGCGCGGCGACTGCGGAGTCTTTTCCTCGGGGTAGTTCAGCGTGTACTTGGTACTGAAGAAATTACGCCCCGTGACCATCATGCCCTTGAGGAGCTCGGTCAGCAGCAGAGTCTTGAACGGATTGACGACAGCCATGAGCTAACCTCAGCCTTTCAATGCGCCAACAGAGCGACTTTCGCCCACGGGCCGACCTTGTACCAGGCCAACACCATTTCCACACCGATCCAGACGATCGTGACCGGGATCAACACCTTCCAGCCCAGGCGCATGATCTGGTCATAGCGGTAACGGGGGAAGGTGGCGCGGAACCACAGGAACAGAAACAGGCACAGGAACGTCTTCAGCAACAGCCAGCCGAGGCTCGGCTGACCGAGAAGCGAATCGCCCAGCGCGCCGTAGCCGGCCACCGGTGAGAGCCAGCCACCGAAGAAGAACACGGCCGTCAGGGCCGAGATCAGAATCATGTTCGCGTATTCGGCCAGGAAGAACAGCGCGAAGGCGATACCGGAATACTCCACGTGAAAGCCGGCAACAATCTCGGATTCGCCCTCTGCCACGTCGAAGGGCGCCCGGTTGGTCTCGGCAACACCCGAAATGAAGTACACAATCATCAGCGGAAACAGCCAGAACCAGTTCCATGCCAGGAAACCGCCCTGCTGCCGCTCAATGATGTCGCCGAGGTTGAGACTCTGCGAGGCAATGATCACGCCCACGAGCGCAAAACCCATGGCAATCTCGTACGCAACCATCTGGGCCGCAGACCGCATGGCCCCGAGGAACGCATACTTCGAATTGGCGGCCCAACCCGCGATGATGACTCCGTACACGCCCATCGACGACAGTGACAGCAGGTACAACAAACCCGCATTGGCCTTCGACACGACGATCGTCGTCGACAACGGAATCACTGCCCACGCGGCGAATGCGGGGATCAACGCGATCATGGGCGCCAGGCGGAACAGGAATTTGTTCGCGTTGGCCGGAATGATCACTTCCTTGGTGAGCAGCTTCACGACATCCGCGAACGGCTGACCCATTCCAGGGAACATCCCCAGTATGCGCACGCGGTTCGGGCCGCGGCGCAACTGCATCCAACCGATGACCTTCCGCTCCCACAGCGTCGTAAACGCTACGCAGAGAATGAGGACGATGGTGATGGCAATGGTCCAAACAGTCGTCCATACGGTGTGTTGACCGTAGGCCGAAAGCGAGTTCCAGGCGTCTGAAATACTTTGCAGCACGCGAACCAGATCCTTCGTCAGTAAGTGACAGCCAGCGTGCGTCCTTCGCGCGTCTTCTGCAGAGAAGGCGCACGACGCACGAGAGCATCGATGTGGTACATGGATAGGTCGAGGACATCCGCACCCGCGGAAGGCGGCTCAACCCGGAAACTACCCTTGTAGGCAGTGGCTGAGCTACCGGCGCTGGCCGACTCGACCGCCGCACTGTCCGTGCACAATTTCCGCAGCTCTTCGCGAACATCCTCGGAGGACTGATACTCGAAGCCACTGAGATTCAGCAGCGTCCCCAGAACGCGCAGCACCTTCCAACCCGGGCGGGCTTCGCCAACCGGCTGGGCGGCGCCATTCTGGCTCTGCCAGGTGCCTTCGAGATTGACATAGGTGCCGGACGTTTCCACGTAAGTGCCCATGGGCAGCAACACGTGAGCGATGTCGCGCAGTTGGTCGTTGGCAAACGGCGTGATGGCAACGACGAACTCCGCTTTCGCGAGATTGCGCGAGGCGTCGGCACCCACCGAATCAACCCAGGGCTCGACTCCACCAAATAATACGTAAGCCTTCAGTGTCTTCTGGAGCATCTCCAGCGCTGACAGACCGGTCTTGCCGGCGGCCTTGCCACCCGCTTCGCGATGCGGAACCGCACCGGCGAGGAATGCTCCCGCGGCGTTGCCGCCCTCGGCCAACACTCCGAACGATGCACCGGTGACTTCGGCAATGGCTGAGGCCAACGCCCGCAAATCAGCGTAGGCCGGATGCCGCACCGCCAGTGCTCCCAACCAGACCGCCCGCTTCTCTCCGGCAACCAACGCTGCCGCAGCCGCGCGATGGGTATCGCCGACCTTGGCCAGTTGCACGACGGAAGAAAGATGATCGGGGACGGACTTGCCGGTGCTGTGTGCAGCCGCGGACAAAATGGCCGCCAGGTCTTCGACCTGCTTCGACGGGGCCGACAACAGACTGACCGCCACCGGGAACAGATACTCCGCGGCGACCGGCGTCATTGAAATGACCTTCGCGCCTTTCAGGGCGGCCTTGCGGACGCGGTGCGCGAGGATGGGAACTTCGCGACGCAGGTTCGCGCCAATGACGAGTAAGCCGTTGAGCGAGTCAATGTCGGCGATCCGCATCCCGAGATTCGGGTACACCGGATCGGCTTCCTGATCGCGGAAGTCACGCTGGCGCAGGCGGTGATCAATGTTGCCGCTGCCCAAGCCCCGAGCGAGGCGCCCCAGCAGATACAACTCTTCGAGCGTGCTCGTGCTGCTGGCCAACACCCCCAGATCCGCTGCACGCGACTTCAGCCCTTCGGCCACCTTCGTCAGCGCAGTTTCCCAGTCGGTCTCAACCCACTCCGTGCCCTTGCGGACCATCGGTTTCTGGATACGGTCGGGGCTGTAGACACCCTCGTAGCTGAAACGGTCGCGATCGGGAATCCACGTCTCGTTGATGGCCTCGTTCTCACGCGGAATCACGCGCATCAGCTTGCCGCGAAGCACGTGGCCATAAAGGTTTGTACCCACGCCATCGTGTGGCGAAACCAACGGATGCGACATCATCTCCCAGGCACGCGCGCTGAAGCGGTACGGCTTGGAGACCAGCGCGCCCACCGGGCACAGATCGATCACATTACCCGACATCTCGTGATGCACGGTTTGCTCGATGTAGGTGCGAACCTTCATCTGTTCGCCGCGGCCGATCATCCCGAGCTCCTGGTAGCCCGCGATCTCCTGCGTGAAGCGGATGCAACGTGTGCAATGAATGCAACGGGTCATGTCCGTCGCAATCAACGGCCCGAGATTCTCATCCTGCACGGAGCGCTTGCGCTCGTGGTAGCGCGACAGGTCGCGGCCGAATCCCATCGCCAGATCCTGCAGCTCGCACTCACCCCCCTGGTCGCAAATCGGACAATCCAGCGGGTGGTTGATGAGCAGGAATTCCATGGTCGCCCGTTGTGCACCGATGGCCTTCGGGGACTTCGTGAAAACCTTCATCCCTTCCGTTACCGGAGTCGCACAGGCTGGCAGGGGTTTCGGCGCTTTCTCCACCTCAACCAGGCACATGCGGCAGTTGGCCGCAATTGTCAGCTTGTCGTGGTAGCAGAAGCGCGGCACATACGCGTGGTTCGCATCAGTGACGCGGATGATCATGTCGCCCTTGCGCGCCTTGACCGGCACGCCGTCGACTTCCATATTGACGAATTCTTCGCCGCTCATGCCGCTTTCGCTCCGACCTGGTCGGTCACCATGCTGCGGCCGCCGTGATCAATCATGTATTCGAACTCGTGCCGGAAATGCTTGAGTGCGCTCTGCACCGGCCACGCCGACGCGTCGCCGAAGCCACAAATGGTGTGACCCTCGATCCGGCCCGCGACATCGAGCAGCAGACCCAACTCCTCGCGACGGGCCTCGCCGGCCAGGATTCGCTTCACCAGCCGGTTCATCCATCCCGTACCTTCGCGGCACGGCGTGCACTGACCGCAGGACTCGGACTTGTAGAAACGCGTGATGCGCTCCAGGACGCGCACCATGCAGGTCGTTTCGTCCATCACAATCACGCCCGCTGAGCCGATGGCGGAGCCAGCCGCCTTCAGCGAATCGTAGTCCATGTTGGTTTTCATCATGACGTCGGCGGGGACCACCGGGACCGACAGACCGCCCGGGATGACGGCCTTCAGTTTGCGGCCGCCCTTCACGCCACCGCACAACTCCAGCAGATCCTTGAACGGAATGCCCAGCGGCAGCTCCAGGTTGGCGGGTTTTTCAACGTGCCCCGAGACGGAAAAAATCACAGTGCCCGCGGCGTTCTTCGGACCCAACTGCACGAACCACTCGGGACCTTTGCGCAAAATTGCCGGCACCGAGGCGAAGCTCTGCGTGTTGTTGATCGTCGTCGGCGCGCCATACAGGCCGAAGTTCGCCGGGAAAGGCGGCTTGAACCGCGGCTTGCCGGGCTTGCCCTCGAGCGAGTCCAACATTGCGGTCTCTTCGCCGCAGATGTAGGCGCCCGCGCCCACGAACGTATAGATGTCGAAATCGATGCCGGTACCCTTGATGTTCTTGCCGAGCAGACCGGCGGCGTACGCTTCCTTCAAAGCCGCCTCGAAGCGCGGAATCGGCTCACCCAGGAACTCGCCACGGATGTAGTTGTAGGCAACCGTCGAGTTGGTCGCGTACCCGCCGATGGCCAGACCTTCGATCAGGGCATGGGGCGTGTAGCGCAGAATGTCACGATCGTGGCAGGTGCCCGGCTCGCTCTCATCCGAGTTGCACACCAGATACTTCTGCACCGGCGAGTTGCGGGGCATGAAGCTCCACTTCATTCCCGTGGGAAAGGCCGCGCCACCGCGACCGCGCAGCCCCGATCCCTTCACGAGATCGATGACCGAATCGCGCGTCGGCTTGTCCGCCAGCATCTTCTCCCAGATGTCGTAACCACCGATCTTGCGGTAGCTGTCGAGCTTCCAGGGCTCGTCGTACTCGAGCGCCTCGAACAGCAGCAGGTTCTGTTTGTCTGCCCACTCGCTCATTTCAAGTCATCCAATATCTTGTCAACTTTCTCGGTCGTCAGATATTCGTGGAATACGTGGTCAACCATCATCATGGGCGCGCCCGTGCAGGCGGCCAGGCACTCTTCTTCGTTCTTGAGGAAGATGCGCCGGTCCGGGGTGCTCTCGTTGAGCTTGATTCCCAGCTTCTTCTCGGCATGCGCCACCAGGTCCCAGGCGCCATTCAACATGCACGACAGGTTCGTGCAGATGCTGACGTGATGGCGACCGCAGGGATGGGTCTCAAACATCGAGTAGAAGGAAGCGATCTCGTAAACCTGGATGGGCGGCAGGTTGAGATACTCGGCCACCGCATCCATCAGCTCGGGAGTGAGGAAGCCGTGATTCTGCTCCTGCACAGCCCGCAAGGCCGAGATGGTGGCCGAGCGTTGCCGCCCCGGCGGAAACTTCTTCACCCACTCGTCGATCTCGTGACGGGTGGCCTCGGTCAGCAGCTTGATTTTGCTGTCGGCACCGTAGGCGCCTGCTTTGATGTCTGTACTCAACGGTCGATTTCCCCGAACACGATATCCTGGGTGCCGATCACTGCCACGACGTCGGCCAGCATGTGTCCCGTGCACATCTCTTCGAGCGCGGCCAGGTGTGGGAAACCCGGCGCACGGCACTTCAACCGGTACGGTTTGTTGGCGCCGTCCGAAATCAGATAGATGCCAAACTCGCCCTTGGGCGCCTCGATGGCCGCATAGGCCTCGCCTTCCGGCACTTCGTATCCTTCGGTAAAGAACTTGAAGTGGTGAATGAGCGATTCCATGTCGTCCTTCATCCGCTCGCGGCTGGGCGGCCGGACCTTGCGGTCATCGATCATCACCGGGCCGCGATTGCTGGTGAGCCAATCGGCACACTGGCGGATGATGCGATTGGATTGGCGCATCTCCTCGATGCGTACCAGGTAACGGTCATAGCAGTCGCCGTGTACGCCCACCGGGATGTCGAAATCCATGCGATCGTAAACTTCGTAGGGCTGCTTCTTGCGCAAATCCCACTCGACTCCCGAGCCGCGCAACATGGGTCCCGTGAAACCGAGTTGCATGGCGCGCTCAGGCGTGACGACTCCGATGTTGACCGTGCGCTGCTTCCAAATCCGGTTGTCGGTCAGAAGCGTTTCGTAGTCGTCGATGTCGGACGGAAAGTGGTCCGTGAAATCCTTGATGAAATCGAGCATGGTGCCCGAGCGCGCTTCGTTCAGGCGGTCGACATCTTTCTGCGAGCGCCACTTCGACGACTGGTACTTCGGCATCGAGTCCGGCAGGTCGCGATAGACGCCGCCCGGCCGGTAGTACGTGGCATGCATGCGGGTGCCCGACACGGCCTCATACAGATCCATCAACTCTTCACGTTGCTTGAAGCACATGAGGAAGACGGTCATCGCACCGATGTCCAACCCATGTGCCCCTAGCCACATCAGGTGGTTGAGTACGCGGGTGATCTCATCGAACATGACTCGGATGTACTGCGCCCGCTCCGGCGGAGCGATACCGAGCAGCTTTTCGATTGCGAGCACATAGGCGTGCTCGTTGCACATCATCGAGACATAGTCGAGGCGGTCCATGTAACCGATCGACTGGTTGAAAGGCTTCGACTCGGCGAGCTTCTCGGTTCCCCGATGCAGCAGGCCGATGTGCGGATCGGCCTTCTGAATGGTCTCGCCGTCCATCTCCAGCACGAGGCGCAACACACCGTGCGCGGCAGGATGCTGCGGGCCGAAGTTCAACGTGTAGTTCCTGATCTCGCTCATGTGCGTGGGTCCCGCAATTCTTTGGGTACCACATCCCTTAGCGCCGGATCATAGCGGTGGTCGTGACGGATCACCTTGGGGACCAACACTCGCGGAACGATGCTCACCGGCTGATACACCACCCGCTTCTTCTCAGGGTCGTACTGCACTTCAACATTGCCGGCGAGCGGGAAGTCTTTGCGGAACGGGTGGCCGATGAAACCGTAGTCAGTGAGTATGCGGCGCAGGTCCGGATGACCGCGAAACAGGATACCGAACAGGTCGAACGCTTCGCGCTCGAACCAGTTGGCGGACGCCCAGACATCGATGACTGAATCGACTACAGGCTCCTGCGCGTCGAGACACTTCACACGCAGGCGCAGACGCCGGTTGTGTGTAATCGACAGCAGGTGATACACGACCGCAAAGCGGCCGGGCATGTTCGGATCGGGGGGGCTGCTACGCGTCACCCGGCCACGGCTGAATCCAGAATGCGTGGCCGTCTCCGTCTGCCACTCGTCACGGCCGTAGTGCAGGTAATCAACACCGGCCACGTCGATCAACATCTCAAACTTCAATTCCGGTGTGTCGCGCAGGGCACGGCAGACCGAAAGCAATGCGGCCGGTTCGACTTCATAGGTCACTTCATTACCCAGCGAAGCAACGCGCCGCACGCTGCCACTCAGGTGCGCGCCGACTTGAAGCGCTAGTGCTTCGATCCGCTCACTCACCGTGCGTTCTCTCCTACCGAGCGATGGTACTGGTGCGCTCGATCTTTTTCTGAAGCTGAATGATGCCGTACACGAGCGCTTCGGCAGTCGGAGGACAGCCAGGCACGTAGACATCGACGGGAACAATCCGGTCGCACCCGCGCACGACCGCATACGAATAGTGGTAGTAGCCACCGCCATTCGCGCACGATCCCATGGAAATAACCCAACGGGGTTCGGCCATCTGGTCGTAAACCTTGCGCAGAGCCGGCGCCATCTTGTTCACCAGCGTGCCGGCGACAATCATCACGTCGGATTGACGCGGGCTCGGACGGAAGACAACACCGAAGCGATCCAAGTCATAACGTGACGCACCGGCGTGCATCATCTCGACCGCGCAACAGGCCAGCCCGAATGTCACAGGCCACAGCGACCCGGTACGTGCCCAATTGACGAGACTGTCGACCTGGGTGGTCAGGAAGCCCCGCTGTGCGAAGCCTTCCGCGCCTTGGGGATCGGCCACTGCTTCTAATCCCACTCCAGCGCTCCTTTCTTCCACTCGTAAATGAACCCCACCACGAGGATAGTGAGAAACACAGCCATGGCGATCAGCCCAAAGCCGCCGATCTTTCCCAGCGCCACCGCCCACGGAAACAGGAACGCGATCTCGAGATCGAACACAATGAAAAGAATCGCGACGAGGTAGTAACGCACGTCGAATTTCATGCGGCTGTCTTCGAATGCTTCGAAGCCGCACTCGTACGGCGAGTTCTTGGCCTTGTCGTCGTGAAAGCGCGAGAAGTACAGACCCAGGCCGCTGCCCAGCACGAGCATGACAACCGCCAGCGCCGTGGCGATGCCCAGGAAGATCAAAATCGGCAGATAATTCGACAGCATTACCGTTCGCCCGCAAACAAAGAGGACAGGCCGTTCAAACGGCCTGCCCCCTTGTAATTATTTACACGGATACTCGCCCGCTATTGTAAAGCACCCCAACAAATCGCGCTTGCCCCGACGGGCGAGCTTCGGCCGATCAACAAGACGCGCGCTTTGCTGGGGGCCCCGCTAGCAGCGCATAACGACATTTGGTGCCGACGGCGAGATTCGAACTCGCACACCTTGCGGCGCTAGCCCCTCAAGCTAGTGTGTCTACCAATTCCACCACGTCGGCAAATGTAACAATCACTTCGGCGGCGCGGTGCCCTCAGGCGCGGCCGGTGCCGGCGCCGATGTCGGGCTCGGCGTCGTCGGCGCAGGTGCAGGCACTGTCGCCGTGTTCGGCGCCGGAGTCTTTGCCGCACCTGCTGGCGTCTTGGGAGTGCCGTCTGTCGCCTGGTCGAGAATCGTCCGCGGCTGCGCGTCCGAAATCTTCGTGCCTACATAGGTCAGCAGCAGGCTGTTGATCATGAACACTGCCGCGAAAATCGCCGTCGCACGCGACAAAGCGGTGCTTGCACCGCGCGCACCGAACACAGTGCCCGACGCTCCCGCGCCGAAGCCAGCACCTGCCTCAGCACCCTTGCCGCGTTGAAGCAGCACGAGGCCGATGATCGCGAAGGCCGAAAACACCTGCACCACTGTCAAAATTATTCGCCACATATCCGTTCAACTCGTCCTGACTGGCATACCCATGCCGAGGACCATCTCTCGAGCGCTATCCAGCAGCCCGGAGGATGGCTAGAAATTCATCTGCCTTGAGCGACGCTCCACCGATCAGACCACCGTCCACATCGGGCATCGCAAACAGCTCCACCGCATTACTCGCCTTCACACTGCCGCCATACAAAATGCGGGTTGCACCCGCTATCTTAGCATCCCGGACCGCTATCCGGGCGCGGATGGCAGCGTGGACCTCCTGTGCCTGCTCCGGTGTCGCGGTGCGACCCGTTCCGATCGCCCAGACAGGCTCGTAAGCAACTACGCCGTGGCCCAGCGTCTCGGCGCCACACAGCTCCAGCACGACGTCCAGCTGACGCGACACGACCTCGGCCGTACGCCCCGCGTCACGCTCCGAAAGCTGCTCCCCCACACACAGGATGGGAATGAGGCCCTTCGAATGGGCCGAAGCAAACTTCCGCGCCACCAGCTGATCGCTCTCCCGATACAGCAGGCGTCGTTCCGAGTGACCGACGATCGCGTACTCGCAACCGACATCCTTCAGCATTACCGCCGAAACTTCACCTGTGAAGGCACCCTGGGTGTCCGCACAGACGTCCTGCGCACCGAGCCGGATGGGCGTATCACGCAAAAGCCGGCCGATTTCCTGCAGATACACCAGGGGCGGACACACGACACAATCCGCAGCCGGATCAGGCGGGTAATGAGCCCCCAGCTCTTCGATCAGCCGCGCGTTTTCGGCGCGCGAGCCGTGCATCTTCCAGTTTCCGACGACGACGGGGCGGCGCATTGTCCGACCTCCAGATTTCGCGGGCGCGATTCTATACTGGCAGAAATTGCCTGTGGCAA
>JAXDQF010000046.1:0-38686 GCA_034668025.1 Gammaproteobacteria bacterium
CTGACCGCTCAGTCACTCGATTGAGTCTTCGGGAAGCCCGCGATGTATCCCAGATCCATGCGCAGCCCCAACGCCCAAACCAGCAGGTTCTTCGGGAGCACCCGTGTATTGGGTATGGTGGAATTGTCCGGGTGCATGAGGTACTGGATGCTGGGCATCAGCTCCACTCCGCGCGCCACGTGCCAGGTATACGTCACGTCATAGTCGATCTGGTGTATGGCGTTTGAGCCTGTTCCACCGGCCTTGAGCCTGGCGTCACGCAGATAGGCCTGTTCGCCGGGGGTGAGCGCGAACTCGGAGACTGACACACCCAGCGTATCCTGCAAGCGGTGTTTGAAAGGCGCGGTCCATATGAAGCCGGTATAGATCTGCTGACGTGCGATCTCGGCTGCCTCCAGCTGCTGCACAGCACCCGCGAAAACACTGATGCTTTCCCGCCCGCTGGGATCCGGGCGCCAGATCGCCCGATCACCCATCACATAGACGCCTTTGCGATCAGGTTCGTCAGCCTTACGCGCGGTTCCGCCGTGCAATGCACGCGACAGCCCGAGGGTGTTGAAATACGGATCAGTGAGCGGCGCAGTGCTCACGTAGGCGCCGGTTTTCAGCTCGAATGGATAGCGCGTGGCCGTCGCGTCGGTGTTGGTCCAGGCCAATTCCACCGGCACCGTGTAGCCAGTGGCGTCTGCCGTGGAAAAGTGCACGCCGTTGCTGGCCGACGTGGTCGGATTGACCTCGAAAATGCCGGTTTCCACATACGTGTGAGCCGTGGGCCGGAACTTGATGTTGGTTCCCCAGGTCGCGGACGGTAACAGGCTGAAGCCGGCCTCGGACACGATGATGCGCGGCTCGCCGCACAGATTGCCGGACACAAAATGGCAGTTGGTGGTCAGGTGCCCATAGAAGGTGGTGGTGCCGAGACGGCCGATGAGAATATCGAGGCGATCATTCAGCAGCTTCTGCTCATAGGCAAACAAGCCCAGGTGCCATTGTGGGAACGGGTTCTTGTAGATGTACTGCTGCTTTGTAAAGGTGCCGGAGACATCCTGGTTGAAGCTGTTGCCGTAGTCGCGGTACTCAGTGATGTGGAACGAGCCGCCGTCGAGCCCAACCAGCTTTCCCAGGTTCAAATCCAGGCCAATGTTGAATTGGCCGACGTTGGCGCTGCCTTCGCGAACGCCGCCGGTGGGATTACGCGCGTACTGATCAATCAGGGCGCCACGCAGATTGATTCCTTTATCCAGCAGGTAACGGGCGAATGGATTGTCCCCCGCCGGATCTGCGCCTTGCGCGCAAACAGTGGTCGCCGTCCCGGCAGTCACCAGGCCCAGACAAACAGCAATGCTCAATAAATGTCGATTCATGAACGTAGTCTCCCCCATCGCGAAGTCCGTGAGACATCGCGAGATGCGTTCAAGCAGTGATGGCAAACGATCAGGTCGTGCGATAGCCCGTATCGAGCTCTCTTTGTAGCTGCACCTGGTCTACCGCCTTTTCCCAGCGGCCGACCACGAGTGTTGCGACGCAGTTGCCTGCGATGTTGGTAAAGACAAATGCCGCCGACAGAATGCGGTGGATGCCCAGGATCAACGCTATGCTGCCGACCGGAATGGTTTTGGTGGCCGCCAGTGTCATGGTCAGCACGGCAATGGCCGAGCCGGAGACGCCCGCGCCGCCTTTTGAGGTGACCAGCAGGATGGCCAACAGCCCCAGTTGTTGCTCCCAACCGAGCGCCGTGCCGGTCGCCTGAGCCAGGAAAACAGCGGCGGCTGCAAAATACAGGCAGGTGCCGTCGTGATTGAAGCTGTAGGCGGTGGGTAAAACCATTCCCACCACGGATTCATCGACACCGAGTCGCGTCAGTTTCTGTGCAAGCTGCGGAAACACGCTTTCCGAAGAGCTCGTGCCGAGCACCAGCACCAGTTCCTCACGCATGTAGCGCATCAGCTTCAACAGGCTGAACTTCGAGAAATAGGCGATAGGCGCGAGCACCAACACGAAGAAGAGCGCGCAGGTGAGAAAAAACTCACCGATCAACGACCCCAGGGGTATCAATGTAGCGAGACCGAACTGGGCCACCGTGAATGAAATCGCACCGAACGCGGCGATGGGTGCGATTTTCATCACCGCCCGGATGATCCAGAACAGGGCTTGCGAGGCAACGTGGACGACCTGGAGGACCGGCTGCGCCTTTTCCCCAAGCGAGGCCAGCCCGCAGGCGAAGAGTACCGAGAACACCAGCACTTGCAGAACATTGCCCTGGGCGAACGCATTGACCGCCGAGGTAGGCACCAGGTTAATCAGGAACTCGGACAAACCCACCGGTGCGGCCGCGGCTTTGCCGACAGCCGCGGTGGTTTGCAACATTGCGGGGTCGACGTGCATACCGACGCCGGGCCGCAACACATTGATGGTAACGAGGCCGATGACGAGCGCGATGCTGGTGACGACTTCGAAATAGATCATCGCTTTAATGGCGATCCGCCCGACCTTGCCCAGATTGCGGACGCTCGCAATACCATGCGTGACCGTGCAGAAGATGATCAATCCGACCACCATCTGAATGAGGCGGATGAACACCCCGCCCAACGGCTCGAGCTGCTTGCCGACGCTGGGCCAGAGCGCGCCGACCACAACTCCCAGCGCCATGCCCACGACGACCTGGAACGTGAGATCCTGATAAAGCGGGCGGCGGGGTCGCGGCTCCACGGGTGTTTCGTCGATGTTCGAACTGCTCATGACTGCGGCTTTTTCGAGTGGAATAGCACCACGCCGCGGATGATCTGCGGCTACAGCCGACACTAGAGCGTTATGCTTCAACCGAGCAACCCTCCCAGAATGTCTGCGGCCGGACCGAACACCTCCTCGACGGCGAGCCGGCGTGGCAGCAAACCCTGTTCCAGGCAGGCATCGATGATCCAGCGGACGGGCTCGCGCAGCCGCTCGAAGCCGAAAACCACCGGGCTGGGGCTTCCGTCCGGGACAGCATTCAATGCATGGGCCTGGAACAATAGACGACAAGCTTCCTTCACAGCCCCGGGTTCGCGGCGGCCAACCTCACGACTCGCGACCATCACATGATTGATTGGCATGAAGCGATGCCGCTCCCACCACTTCAGGTCCCTTGTGGCGGCATCGGGAATGATGGGGGCGAATTCGTCGCCTCGCGGCAAATCGTTGCCCAGGATGGCCGCATCGATGTCGCCATCGCGCAGCAGGTCCGGCAGGCTCTTATGCGTCGGCAGATGCTCCACGAACGGCGGATCGCGGTACTGCTCAACATGCGCGGGATCACGCGTGAACCAACGCATGCTTCGCGTCGTCAAGCCGTAATCCGCTGTCAGATGGGCACGCACCCACATGCCGGTCGTCTGAGTATAAGACCTTACACCGATGCGCTGGCCCGCAAGTTCAGCCGGCGCCGGCACGCCGCGTTGACGATATGCAATGAGACAACCTCGCTGAAATCGCGAGGCAACTACGATAGGCAGCAATACAATCGGCCGGTCGTATGCAATCGCCTGCAGGCAGCTGACAATGGCCAACTCGGACAGATCGTATGCCTGTTGCCGAACCATAGGCGCAAAAGCCTCATGCACCGGCGAAACCTCGACGAACTCCAAGCGCACGTGGGGGCTCGAAATGACACCGGTCTTGAGCGGTGTCGATAGCGGCGATGTCGCCAGTACCGTGCGCAGGCTGACAGCCTCTGTCATGACTTCGCCGCCGACAGCGCAGGATAGATTCTCTGGGCCGTGCCACTGAAGACCATCTCCTGCTCAGCTTTCGGAAGAGCCGTCAGCACGTCGCGCGCAGCTACCAACAACTCCGGCAACGGCTGTTCCGCTGCAGGGAAGTTCGAGCCCCACGCAATCCGATTCGCGCCAAACACAGCGATAATCTTTTGTAAAAAAGCGGCGGGCTCGGAGCGGCCCCCGGCCGATGCTGCGAGCGTGCGGTTGGTGAGCTTGAGATATACACCAGGGAAAACAGCCATCTCGAACAGCGCTCCGGCGGCAGCATATGGCGCCCCATCGGATAGATCGGGTCGCGCGCAATGATCGAGCAACACTCGTACCCTGGGAAACCGTTGCAGTAGCGATCGGAGTGTCGGCAGCCCCTCCATCGTCATCTGCAGACAGATGGGAATGCCCAACGCTTCGGCGTGCGCCCAGGCCAGGTAGGAATTCTCGTGACCGAGCCAGTCGGATTGGCCGGGCATGGTGCTGCCCGTGGTAAAAAGACGGAAACCCGATAGGCCCTCGCCCTGCCATCGATCGATCTGCGCCACGGAATCCGCTGCGAGGGCGTCGATCGAATAAACACCAACAAAACGGTCCGGATGGGCGCGTACCGCGGCGACTACATAGCGATTATCGTGGCCATAGACAGTCGATGCCTGCACCACAACTGCCTTGGAAATGCCCGCAGCGTCCATGGCGCGCAGCACTCCGGCGATATCCACCGCTCGCTCGCGTGACCACGCCGACTGATGTCCGCCGATTGGTGCGATCGGGTACGCCGCAGTATCGGCGGAAATCGCATGCAGATGAGTGTCGACGATGATCATCGTGCCGTCTCTATCAAGGCTGCCCCCTTTCGACTTTGATATTGACTGCCAGCAGGCGCAGAACCCGCGGGAAATCGCGCATTAAATCTGCATCCCCCGAGCAGATTTGCCAAATTCGATTTATGATGACTCCATAAGGAAAAGCTATTGATTACACATGTCGACAGTTTTTGACCTGAATTTGCGACATCTCGACGCGCTGTGCGTGATTGACCGCGCCGGCAGCATGAGCGCCGGGGCCCAGCAGGTGAATCTCTCGCAACCCGCGCTTGCACAAGCTGTCAGCAAGATCGAACGGGTATTGGGGGCGCGGCTCTTCGAGCGGGAGCCCAGCGGAATGACGCCGACTGCGGCTGGGCGCATCGTCATTATCCGGGTGGAACGCGCCCTGCGATATCTGACTCAAGGCACACGGCTGGTGCGTCGATCCGCCAGGCTCGCGCCCATCTCGGACATCCGGCGCTGGATAACAATGGCGCAAATACGCGCTTCAATCGCTGTTGAAAGCACGAGCAGCTACGCTCTGGCAGCGCAGCAGATCGGCCTGTCGCAGCCTGCGGTGCATCGAGCGGTTCGTGACCTGCAGGAGCTTCTTGGCACAACACTGTTTGTACGTGTTGGACGCGCAATCCGTCCAACTGACGTCGCCAGCCGGTTTGTGCGCTTTGCGCGGCTGATGATCACTGAGCTGCGTACCGGCATGGACGAGATTGGAGCACTAGCCGCGGGCCACGGCGGTCGCCTCCAGGTTGGCACGTTACCGATGGCTCGCGCAGTGTTTCTACCTGAGCTGTTACAGCAATTCGCGACAGCGCATCCCGCTGCGTCCGTGCAAGTTGTGGAAGCGCCCTATGGCGAGCTGCTCGACGCCCTCCGCCAGGGCGATATCGACATGTTTATTGGCGGGGCCTTGCGCGATCCTTCGCCCGCCATCGACATAGTGCAGGAAGTATTGTTCGACGACGAAGCCGTGGTCGTGGGAAATGCCAACCACCCCCTGCGCCGGAAAAAACAACCGTCGCTCGCGGATCTGCTGCACTTTCCATGGATCATTCCCTCGCCGGGTGTACCGATGCGCGCCAGCTGGGAGCGGATGTTCCGCAGTCGCGGCACGGAACCACCGGAAGTGCGTATTGTATGCGGGTCCATGCTGATCGCGCGCGGCCTCATGTTCCGTGGCGACTGGCTCACACTGATGTCGCGCGATCAGTTTTTGTTTGAAAACGAGGCTGGCGCGTTGGCCGAGATCAGCGCGCCGGGTGAGGTTCTTCGCAGGAGTATCGTCCTGACACGGCGCCGCGACTGGCGGCCAACACCCCTCCAGGCGGACCTCATCGACATGGCGCACCAGCTTGCCGAGGGCAGACGGCAGATATCCGCCTGAACGGCCGGCACGCCCGCCGCCCTCCTCATCCGCCCGCTCTCCAACACCAATGCCCTTAGTCACCCCCGCCGCCGGGGATGCAGTGCTGAAGCTCATTTCCGGCAGGAACCAGTGTCCCGCCATGGCCGCGCTGCTCGCTACCCTTTCGGCTGATAAATCTGGATGAGATTACCGCAGGTGTCCGCGAACACGGCGATGCTGATAGGGCCCATCTGCGTCGGTGCAACGCTGAACACAACGCCCAACCCTTTCAGGCGGCGGTACTCTGACTGGATGTCGTCCACTTCGAAGGCGGTCGCAGGAATATTCTGCTCGAACAGAGCCGTCTGGAACGTCTTCCCCGCAGGGTTGGCATTCGGCTCGAGCGCCAGCTCAACGTCCAACCCACCATCCGCCCCGACAACAGTGATCCACCGAAACCCGTTTCCAACATCGATGTCCTTGCTCTTCTTGAAGCCCAACACTTCAGTGTAGAACTGCAGCGCCCGATCCTGATTGTCTACCATGACACTGGTCAGCTTGATCTTCAGGCTCATGCACCGATCCTCGCTTGCGTAGTTGCGGGTAGACCTGGAAGAGACAGACTGTCAGAAATCGGGCCGGCGCGCTTCTCGAATATTGCCGTTTCTCACCAGCTGGGCAGGTGCCACATGAGCGAAAAGCAGCCCGGATAGAGCTTCGGCGGCAGCGTCCCCGGCAACTGCACGAGCAGGCGCTGCCGACGACGGAACTCGGAAGGTGATAAACCGAAGCGCGTCTTGAAAAAGTGGCTGAATGTGCCGAGGCTCGCAAAGCCCGCCGCAGCACCTACTTCAGTGACCGGCGCGGACCCGATGATCAACAGCCTCTTGGCCATGTCGAGTCGGGCATCCAGGCGCACCTGGTGCGGCGTCTCCCCGAACACCGCCTTGAACCTACGAATGAACTGGCGAGGCGAAAGCGCCGCTTCGCGCGCGGCCTGATCGAGTGTCATTTTTTGATCGAGCGCACTACAGAGCAAGTCCCTACTGCGCACCAGCCGGATGAACGAGGAATTCCTGCGGGGTACGCAGACAATCATGGCGCCGCGCGAAAATCCACATCGCTGTTCGCCGCCAACCACGCCACAACAGCCCACGCCGCCACATTCTGATCCAGCTGCTGCCGATCGATCTTATCCAGCGTGTCATCCGGCGTGTGGTGGATATCGAAATAGCGTAGGCCGTCCTGAAACAACTGGAACGCCGGCACACCACCCGCCACCGACGGGCCGATATCCGTACCCGGGTCCGTCGCCTCGTGCATCGGCAGAATTCCGATGGGAGTCAGAAGCCGAAACACGCTCTTGCTAAACTCACTGTCTGCTGCCACACCCTTCGGCAACGCGAGCGCGTAAATGCGATCCGCCCCCAGATCACTCTCGCCAGTCAACACGTGGGCAGGCAACTCGGCCTCGTGAGTATCCGCATAGCTGTGCCCTCCAAATGCCATAAACGGCGCCACCGGCTGCGCGATCTCTTCCGACCCGAAAAGCACTATCCGCACAGTGCTGCGCGGCTTCTGCGGCAGATCGCGAATCAACTTGGCTGCCCCCGTGATGATGGCCGTACCAGCAGCGTCGTCAATAGCTCCCGTACCCTGATCCCAACTGTCCAGATGCGCCCCCAACATGACTATCTGCTGCGGACGCTCCTTTCCGCGAACCTCGGCGATCACATTTTGCGACCGCGCATCGCGTACATATGACGATGTCGAGAACATCCTGACTCGAACCTTCTCTCCCAGAGCAGCGAGCCGATCAATCTGATCCGCGTCGGGATTTGAAAGCGCAAACGCAGGGATTGGCACTCGTCCATCAGTAAACTTGACGCTGCCCGTGTGCGCCATACGGTGGCTGTCAGTGCCAGCCGAACGGAAAAGATATCCGACCGCACCCCGCTCTGCAGCTTCGGCGGCGCCATAGTAACGCCCGGGGCCCACTTGTGCATATCCCAACGGATCCTGCGTACGCACCATCCGGCGATCCACCATCGCGATCTTGCCAGTCAGTGAGCCTTTAGGTGCCGCCCGCAAATCCTCCAGTGTTGGGAAGATCACCACCTCACCCACCAACCCCTCCGCAGGAGTAGGCGGCGACTGTCCCAACGCCGCGATGACCAGCGGCTGGGTGTTGGGCGCAACAATCTCGGCATGCTCCGTTCCGCGAACCCAACCGGTCAGCGGAAACGTCTCAACATGGACATTCTCAAAACCCAGCGACTTCAGTTTATCGACCGCCCACTGGGCAGCCTGTTGCTCGTTCGCCGACCCGGCAGGCCGCGGGCCAATCCGGGTGGTGAGCTCACTCACCCACGAATGAGCGACGCTGTGCCCAGCCATCGCCTCATCGCGCAAATGCGCGGCGGCAACCTCAGGTGAAGCAGAAGCGGCGGCACCCGCATCGGCAGCCAGGAGAGCGGCAGCGAGCAAACCAGGCGCAAATCGATTCAAGATGCCTCCCATGGCACACGAAAGGTCATTCAACAGCCGATTCCTCAGGGAGCCGGGCTCGTGGCAAATTTCGCGAAGAAGCTGTCCGAGTGCCATTGGGGTTTCGCCGGCCCATCCGCCACACGCAGCGCCAACTGATAAATCAGCCGGTTGAAAGCGTCGGCAGCGCCGAGATCCACGGGCTGCCCGAGATCATCGGCTTGCGCATGGTAGCGCTCGGTGAACCACTGTTGCTCCGTAGCCAACTCCCCGGTTTGCGGATCGGGACTGATTTTCAGCGCCACCGCCGGCGTGCCCTTCCTGACAAAGTTGTACTGGTCGGAACGCACAAAAGACAGGTGATCGGGCTTCGGATCGGGCACGAGCGTCACGCCGGTCTTCGAAGCAATCGCGCGGATGTCGTCACCCAGTGAGCTTTCGTCCGCGCCGTATCCCACCACCGAATGCATTGGATACAGCGGCAGAAACATGTCAGTGTTGATATCGGCTACCAGGTGACCGGCGTGGCGGCTCGGATGCGCTGCAAAGTAGCGCGAGCCCAGCAAACCCTTCTCTTCGCCACAGAAGGTGACGAACAGGATGGAGCGGCGGGGCTTTGCGCCGGAGGCGTGCAGGGTGCGGGCGATCTCCAGGAGGGTTGCAACTCCTGATGCATCGTCCATTGCGCCGTGAAAGATGCCGTCGCCATGGTCCGGTTTACCGGTACCCAGATGATCCAGATGTGCGGACAGCACGACCGCCTCAGTGGCGAGTGCGGGATCGCTGCCCGGGTATTCGGCGACAACGTTGACAGATGACAGCTGTGACACAACTGTCTCGACGTGCGCGTTGATCTTCGGAGTCAGCTTCAAGTGGGGTAACGGAGCGTGCGCAGCGGCGAGCGCGACCAGATCCGCGAATTTTTTCCCCGTGCCCTCGAACAGCATTTCCGCCTTGGTCTCGTCGAAGGCGGCGCCGAACATCGGCCCCTGGTAGCGCCGCAGGGTTTTCTCGGCCAACACCATGCCCGGTTGAGTGCCGGCCGCTTTCTGCCGCGCCCAGGGAACCTCCCGATTTTTCGGAGAGATAATCGACAGGACACCCACCGCGCCTGCACTCTCGAGGTAGCGAGGCAGGACTTCCGCCAATGCATGCGCGCGCTGCGTACCGGCGATGGATTCCGGGCCACCGCTCAAATAAACCACTACGGCACCGTGCACATCGAGCCCGGCGAAGTCGTCATAGCCCTCCTCGGGAAGGTGGATTCCATAGCCCACAAACACCAGCCGTGCCTGTGTATCTTTGCGCTGTTGGATACCTGCCGACAGCACGAGGTCATCGCTTACGTCAACGGCCGCGCCATTGTCCCGGGTCAGCAGCACCTTGGAGGCGGCCGTTTGAATGGTCTGCACCTCAAAGCCCACATTCTGGAAGTAGCCGTCGGTCCCCGCGGGTTTCAGTCCGTCGCGAGCAAACACCCCGGCCACATAGTCGGCGGCCTTGCGGTAGCCCGGACTGCCGGTCAGCCGACCCTGAAACTCATCGGATGCGAGGACTTTGATGTGGCCCCACCAGGGGCTGGTGGTTTTGTCCACGACCGCCGCTTGGGCGCAGAGGCCAACGAGGCCTGCCAGGAGAAACGCCAAGGCGCCATGTCGTGCATGCATGAGGGACTCATCCTTGTGTGCCGGACGGATGCGACTGAGTTTAGCCTGTTTGCGCGGGCGATCAGGCTGTTTGGGCTGACGGTCGCGTGGCAGTCCGGCTACTATTCGGATCGCTTGCTGACCCGGGAACGCTTAGTCATGACAAACCTTGCCATTGATAATGGCCGCCGACCTTGAGCTCCGTCGCCCGGTTTGAGCTGGTTCTGCTTCTGTTGACCGCGGTAATCGGCCTGGAGCTGATCGCCCGGCGGCTGCGGATGCCCCCCGCCGCGGCCTTCATTTTGGGCGGCATCGCGCTCGCCCTCATCCCGGGTACGCCGGACATTGAGCTCGATCCCGACCTGGCATTGGTGCTCTTCCTGCCGCCGTTGCTACTGTCCGGAGCGTATTTCACCGTCTGGCGCGACTTTCGCGCCAACCTGCGAATCATCCTCCAGCTGGCAATCGGCGCGGTTGTGTTCACGACAGCGGCCGTTGGCGTCGTCGTTCATTGGATGGTCCCCGGCTTACCCTGGGCTGCCTGCTTCGCGCTGGGCGCGATCGTATCGCCGCCTGATGCCGTCGCCGCGAAGGCGGTTTTGCAACGAATTGCGCTGCCGCCTCGTGTCACGGTTCTGCTCGAAGGTGAGAGCCTGGTCAATGATGCCACCGGCCTGGTTCTCTACCGTTTCGCGGTCGCAGCCGCGCTCACCGGAACCTTCAGTGCCAGCAGTGCAGTCATCAACTTTGGAACCCTGGCCATCGGCGGCGTCGCCGTTGGATTCGCGTTCGGGTGGCTGGTCACGGCATTGCTGCTGCGCATGCGTGATCCAACCCTGACCATCATTTCCAGTTTCCTGGCTGCCTGGGTCTCCTACATTCTCGGTGAGCAGTTGCACGTGTCGGGCGTGCTGAGCACGGTTACCTGCGGCCTGGTGATGGGATGGAAACAACACACCGTGTTGTCAGCCGCAACGCGCACTCAGGCCGGGGCCGTTTGGGAGGTCGTCAGCTTCATATTGGAGTCGTTGATATTCGTGCTGATCGGACTATCCCTGCGCGGCGTGCTGTTGCGCCTCGGCGGAAACTGGAACGCCATCGAGAACCTGATCCCGGGAGCATTGGCAACCATCGCCGCCGTCATCCTGGCCCGCTTCCTCTGGATCATTCCCGCGACCTATGTGCCGCGGGCGCTCAGTCCATCCCTGCGGCGTGCCGATCCCTACCCTCCTTTCGCCATACCCGTCGTGATGAGCTGGGCCGGGATGCGCGGCGTAGTCAGTCTCGCCGCCGCCTTGGCGTTACCTCAGGATTTCGCCGGCCGCGATTTCATCCTCGTGACAACGTTCGCGGTCATCCTCGTCACCGTGCTGGTTCAAGGATCAACGTTGGGTCCGTTGATCCGGGCTTTGCGTCCGGAAGGGTTCAAGGTTCTCCACGGGAATACTCTGCACGAAGACGAGGCGCGTGCCCGGATGGTCGCGGCCCAACTCGCTGAAGTGGAAAGACGGTCCCTCCAGGAAGACAAAACACATCGTCACCCTCGCCTGGTCGAGCAATACACCTACCGGGCCCGGGCAACCGCCCGCTTCAGCGAAACCGCAGGCGCGCTGATCAGCCAGAAGCGCGAACACTTCACCGTGGTGTTGGCAGCGATCTCCGCCGGTCGGGCGGAGATCCTGCGGTTACACAGCAGCGGCTCGATCCACGACTCGGTGCTGCATGCGTTGGAGCACGACCTCGATCTGGAGGAAGTGACGGCCCGGCGCTATTTGGGCGAACCCTGAGGTTCGCTGGCGCCGGGCGCATCGCGTCAGCGCTTCACTGACACCAACGCGAAGTACGCCCCCTGCGGGTCCGTGCACTGAATGATCCACATCGGCCCCGGAACCTCGGCCGGCCCCATCACAACGGCCCCGCCCGCCGACTTGACGCGCTCCGCGGCGGCATCGATGGCCGGGACATTGAAGTAGTATCCCCAATACGGTCGCGGCATCACCGGTGGCTTCGTCATCATGCCGCCCACCGGCTCTGCCCCCGTCGCGAAGAGTTGGTACTTGCCCATCTCCCCCATGTCGAGCGTATCGGCCGTCGTCCAGCCAAACATCTTCTGATAGAAAGCCAATGCGGACTGCCATTCGGTTGCGTAAAGCTCGCGCCAGCCAATCGTTCCAGTGGTTCCCCGCGGTAGCGGTTCCGGAACATCGGTGGACAGCCCGCGGGCAACGTAGAAGGCCGCCCCCTGCGGATCCGAGACCACCGCGAAGCGAATGATTCCCGGAACCGTCACAGGCCCACGATGGACCGTGCCGCCTTCCCGCTTCAGCTTCGCAGCCGCGGCGTCCACATCATCCACCGCAACGTAGCCCATCCATCCCGGCTTCGCGCCCTGCTTGGCCGCGTCATCCGGGATCGGCATCAGGCCCGCCACACCCTGCCCATTGGCCGTAAAGATGCTGTATTCCTTGCCCTCCGCGTCGGCGTTCTGCACGCTCCAGCCAACCACGTGGGCATAGAATTTTGCCGCCGCCTTGGTATCGGTCGTCATGATGTCGTACCAGAAGAACTGACCTTGCATCGCTGCGTACTCCGGTGAGATGGGTGGAATCGTTCCGCGTCACCCCTGAGGACGTTTGAGCGGACCGCGGCCCGACAAATCCGTGAAATATTTTTTGGAGCCCCCGCAAGCCGGAGGGTCGCCACGCAATGCAAGCGCGGGCTCGAGCCCCACATACAACTGTCCCTTCACACCGACACCCCTTAAACACAAATTAACACTCGCAGGAACGCGCGAGCGGTTCAACGCACCGGGACACCGTGTTAGCGTGTCCGCCCGCACAAGGAGGGTTGGTATGAAATCTCGTGAAACACTCATCGCAATGTTGCTCATGGCCTCACTCGCAGCACCGGCGTACGCACAAAGTCAGACACCCTGGACCGGCACGTGGTCCGTAGCACCGCAGGTAGGCGGAGCCAACACCGCCTTCAACGAGCGCACAGTGCGGCAGGCACTCCACACGAGCATCGGCGGATCTGCCGCGCGCATCAAGATTTCAAACTTGTTTGGTACCGACAACCTGCAGATCAGCGACGTGCACCTGGCGCAGACCAACGGCGTGGGCCCGTCCATCATTGCAGGCACGGATCACAAGGTTACGTTCGGCGGTCAATCGTCGACAACAATCGCGCCAGGCGCGGAAGTTGAGAGCGATGCGGTGGCAATGACCATCGCGCCGCTCAGCGACTATGCCGTAAGTATGTTTTTCCCCTCTGCGCCCTCGGTGATACCCACATTCCACCAGGACGGTCGCGAGAACACCTTCTTCGCGGATGGCGACGTCAGCGGCAATACGAATATCACCCAGGTAGACGGCTCCCAGAGCATCTGGTTTCTCACCAATCTCGATGTCCAGAACCCCGCCGCCACCGGGGCAATTGTTGCGCTTGGCGCGTCGATCACGGACGGCGACAAGTCCAACTTCGAGACGAACACGCGCTGGACAAACGACCTCGCCACGCGACTCAGCAACGCTGGTCTCACCGTCGGAGTGCTGAATGAGGGAATCAGTGGTAATCACCTGTTGATAGACTCGGTGGCGGGGTTGAGCGCAACGAACCGCTTCGCGAACGATGTGCTGGCACAGCCGAACGTCCGTTACGTGATTTTCTCTGATGACATCATCAACGACCTGGGAATCAGCAACCCGCCCCCTTCGGCCGACACGTTCATCGCAGCCGTGCGGCAGTTGATAGCGGAGGCTCATCAACACGGAATCAAGTTCGTGTGCTCCACATTGACCCCATTTGCAGGCGCCTCCGGGTGGACACCTGCACAGGAGACGGTCCGGGAGCAGGTCAATTCGTTCATTCACACCTCCAATGAATGTGACGGCGTGATCGACCAGGATGCCGCCATCCGTGATCCGAGCAATCCCACGTTCATGCTGGCGGCCTTGAATCAGAATCCCGACGGTACGCCTGGCGACGGTCTGCATCCCAATGATGCAGGTCATACCGCGATCGCGAATGCAATCAATCTGGGACTCTTCACGGCTGACGGGGCGCCGCCGAGCACCAACCCGACTCGCACCGACACACTCAAACTCGGCCAGTCACTCGAGCCCGGTCAGGCGCTCGTGTCCGACGATGGCCGGTTCCAGCTCCTGCTTCAGACTGACGGACACCTCGTCATCGACGAAGGCACCACGGCGCTTTGGAGTGTCGGTGGCGGCGGCGCTCCCGCCCAGGTCACTTTTCAACAGGACGGCAATCTCGTAGAGACCGGCACATCGGGCAATGTGCTCTACCAGAGCAACTCCGCAGGACTCGGCGGCCAAACGCTGATCATTCAGAACGATGGCAACCTGGTGATCTACAACGGATCGGGCAACCCGGTGTTCGCGTCAAACACCTGCTGCCACTGAGCTGCTGACCGCATCAACAGCGAAGCTCAACAGCGCATGCAGCCGCGGCAGGCGCCTCAGGTCGCGATGATACCCCACCCAGGTATCCCGCCCCGGAGGTTGCCTGTCGTGGTCGATTCTCTTCAGGTGTTTTATTTTACGCGCGAGCATATTGGGAAGAACGGCCATCCCGACGCCTGCGGCGCACAGTGCCGCCTGTACCTCGCGATTGTTACTCCGCATGGCGACCGCGGCATTCGGAAAGCATTCACGCAGCCACGCTACGTCGGGCATGCCAACGTAGGCCTCATCCATGGTGACCAAGCGAAGCCCGCGGCCGTCACCGAATGTGGGGACCGCATTGCCTCCCCGCGTGTACAACCCATACGTAACATGTATGAACTTGCGCGAAACCACTTCCGGCTCGGTAAAGGGCTGGATTCGAAACACGAGGTCCGCCTCCCGGCGCGACAGGTTTGAGAATCGCGACTCGGTGAGCAACTCCACGACGACCCGCGGATGAGCGCGGGAGAAATCCGCGAGGATGGGCGACAACACATGGAGACCAAACCAATCCGACGATGACAGGCGCAGTGCGCCCTCGAGCTCCCGCTCACTCCCGACCAACTGGCGCTCCAGCGTCAGCGCCTCCTCTTCCATGCGTTCAGCATGACCCATCATCAGCAGACCTTCGTCCGTCAGGACGAAGCCGTCGCGGGTCCGTTGAAACAGCTTTCGCCCCACGGCCGTTTCCAACGCCTTCAGGCGCCGACCCATTGTTGGCTGCGTCTGTCCGAGATTGCGAGCAGCGGCCCCCAATGTCCCGGCTCTGGCGATGGCCAGAAAGATCCGCACGTCACTCCACTCCATCGCCGCCCCTCATTCAGATCTGCATGAGTCTCATGCAGTTTCTCGTATTTTCATTCATAAATAAATCACCAATACTGCTCGGGTGGCAACGCGGGAGATCAAATGGAAACCATGAAGGCACTCGTCCTGGAAGACTACGGTGCTCCTTTCAAGCTGGCGGAAGTGCCGCGCCCCGAGGCAGGTACAGGCCAGGTCCTCGTCCGCATTCGCGCCAGTGGCGTGAATCCGTTGGACACCAAGATTCGCGCGGGACAGGCACCGCACGCCAATCATCGCCTGCCGGCGATTCTCGGCATCGACCTGGCCGGCGTCGTGGAGGAAGTGGGACCCGGAGTCACCGACTTGCGTCCCGGGAACGAAGTCTTCGGAATGACCGGCGGCGTGGGCGGACTCCAGGGATCGCTCGCCGAATTTGCAGCCGTCGATCATCGCTTGTTGGCACCCAAGCCTGCGAACCTGTCGATGCGCGAGGCGGCGGCCCTGCCGTTGGCTTTCATCACGGCTTGGGAAGGCCTCGTGGATCGGGTCAATCTCAATCCACAGCGCAACGTCCTGGTGCTCGGCGGCGGCGGCGGTGTTGGGCAGATGGCGATTCAGCTAGCTCGGTCCATCGGCTCGGAGGTCTACGGCGTGGATGGAGCAAGCAAGGCAGACTCGATCCGCAGCATGGGTGCGACGCCAATTGATCTGGCCACCGAGACTGTCCACGAATACGTAACCAAGTACACCGGCGGTAAAGGATTCGACGTCGTCTACGACACGGTGGGCGGTGCCAGTATCGACACCGCATTTCAAGCAGTAAAGCCCTTCGGCCACGTAGTCAGCTCCCTCGGCTGGGGATCTCACTCACTCTCGCTCCTCTCATTCAAGTCGGGCACCTATTCCGGTGTCTTCACGCTGACACCCCTCCTGAGCGGCGAGGGCCGGGAGCACTTCGGTGGCATCCTCCGCGAAGCCACGCGGCTGGTGACGGCCCGAAAACTGTGGCCACTGTTAGATTCACGGCAATTTACCCTGGCCAACGTACTGGATGCATACGCACTCATCGAGCAGCGAAAACCCCGTGGTAAGCTCGTGGTCGAGATCGGTTTGAACAGTCGTTAAGGGGACGAAAGCCCTCATCTTCTGCGCTTCTTAACATTCCCGCAACGCATCAACGGGCATGATAGTGCCGTCACGCAAGAACAAGGAAGACTCCATGACGCTCGAAGTTGCCCGTGTTACCAGCAGGGAACCTGCGACAATAGCGGCCGAGGATCTCGAGCAACGCGCACACGATGTCTTCCGCCATCACAGGCCGCTGGCCCCGCTGGTCAAGCGCGAAGACGGTGTCTACATCGCCCTGCGTGCGAGCGATGTAGAACGACTGGCAACGGATCCACGCACCCGACAGTTGGAAACCGAGCTGGTCTTCTCTCGCGGCGTCACCGCCGGTCCCCTGTTCGATTTCTTCAGCAACTCGATGTTGTTGAGCAACGGGCCACTGCATCGCAAACGCCGCGCGCCGTTCGCACGGGCGTTTGCGGTCAAGTTGATTTCCGAGCTGCGGCCGCGGATTCGCGCCACCGCCAATGAGCTCATCGACCGCTGCTACGACCAGGGTGAAATGGACTTCATCGCTGACTTTGCCGCGCCCATTCCGGCGCGCGTCATCAGCGGGATTCTCGGGCTTCCCGCCGCGGACATTCCCGAATTCACGCGCCACATCTACAGCCTCGCGCGCTCATTGAGCTCCGCCTTCTCGCGCGACGATGTCCCGGAGCTGCAAAATTCGGCGCAGGAGCTGAGCCGCTATGTACAGAAGCTGTTGGAGGATCGGCGGCGCGAGCCCCGGGATGATTTTCTGACGTCGTGTATTGGCGCGATTGATGCTGCGAACGAGTTGTCGCACGTTGAGATCGTCATGCAAATTATTACGGTCATCCTGGGCGGCAGTGACACCACGCGCGGGGCGGGCTCGATACAGACATCATTGCTTCTACAGCACCGCGATCAATGGGATGCCGTTTGCCAGGATCCCGCCCTGATTCCCGGCGCGGTGTTGGAAAGCATGCGTTACGAACCCGCGGTCGGATCCTTCGCCCGCTTCACCCTCGAAGAGATCGACATGGATGGTTGGATCGTGCCACACAACCGCGTGCTCTCGCTGTCGACGCTTTCCGCCATGCGCGACCCGCAGTTGTATGCCGATCCTGACCGGTTTGACATCAGACGCACTGACCATCCGCGTCGCCACATGATCTTCGGTGCGGGCTCGCATCGCTGCCTGGGTGAGGCACTTGCGAAAGCCGAGCTGGAAGAGCAGCTCGCAGCGCTCACCGAGCGCGTTCCGCAACTGCGGCTGGTCGGTGATCCCCCGGTCATACGGGGAAGCGGCGGTATCCGCTCTGTCAGGAATATGCGGGTTCGCTGGGCGGCCTAGGGCCCAGCTTCGCCGGCGCGGTCTCGGGCAACTGGAAGAGCGCGATGAGTCCAATGATGACCCCACAAAACATGTACCAGGCCGGCGCCAGTGGATTGCCGGTGGCCCGGATCAGCCACGCCACCAGGAACTGTGCGGAGCCCCCAAAAACCGAAATGGCCAGTGCATATATCAAGGCGATCGCACCGGAGCGCACCCGTTGGGGCAGCGACTCTGTAATTGCAACGATGATGGTCGCGGAAGACAGTGTCGACAGGCAGCCCAACACCGCACATGTGCTATACAACGCTGCGCTGGTACGCAGATGGTCGAGCATCCGGAAGGCCGGAAAGACGGCCATGGCCAGAAAAAGCCAGGGCACGATCATGATCGGCTTGCGACCGAAGCGATCCGACAACCAACCTCCCAAAGAGTCGCAAACGACACCGCTCAAACCAATGACTGCGGTGGCGCCGAAGGCGATTTTCGCGGACATTCCCAGCGTTACACTGGCGTAGGTCGTCATATATTCCAGCAGATAGTTGGTGGTGGTCGCAACGCTCAGCAGAATGAGCCCGAACACAACCACGCGTGCATAGCCAACCTGAGCCGGTTTGTTGAGCTCCTGCGATGCCGGTTTGAGCGTCTCGTCCAACCGTCGCCGCAGCACGAGTCCGAATGGAACGATGCAGGCGCCCAACAACAGCGCCACGCGCCACCCCCAGGCGTCCAGTGCTGCCGTGTCCAACATGCTGGCGAGACCGACACCGACGAGTCCGGCAATAAAGACAGCGACATCGGCACTCGTCGCTTGAAGCGAAACATACAGACCACGCCGCAGCGGCGGAGCGGCCTCCATCAGAAAAGCCGTGCTGGGCCCTACTTCCCCGCCGAGCGCGAATCCCTGCACCAGCCGAAACACGATCGCGAGTATCGGTGCGAGGATCCCAATGGATGCGTAGGAGGGAATGAGGGGCAGCCCGATGACACCCACGCCGATCAGAAAGAATGACAGGAGCATGGCCGGCTTGCGACCGACGCGATCGCCGAGACGCCCGATCACCAGCGCCCCCAAGGGGCGAGTCAGAAATCCCACGCCGAACGTGGCAAGCGACGCCAGTAGGCTGGTACCGGGGGTATTCGAAGGAAAAAACGTGCGGCCGATTTGCGAGGCGAAAAACGCGTAGGTCACGAAGTCATAGTATTCGAGCCCGTTGCCTACAATGACGGCCAGCACCTGCCGAAGCGGCGGATGTGCCGGGGCGGACTCAATTTCCAAGCGCTTGCATCGTTCGCACAGCCCGACTGGTTGCCGGGCTCCATCAAACCACAGGCGCCACGATTGCGGAAGCGGTCAGAACTTCATGTGCCCGTAGATCCCAAACGTACGCGGCTGGTTGGTGATGTAACCGACCCTGGCACTGCGGCCCCGCTCGTAGTCCAGTGCCAGCCGCGCGGTCTCGTCCCAGATATTGTTGCAGTAGAGGGCCGCCTCCCAGCGGGGGGTCCGCAGCCCGACGCGCAGATTGCCCAGTGAGTAGCTCGGCAGTTGCGCATCGAAATTGATCTGGCTGGTCGTCAGCGGACCGCCGTACGGAATCAATCGGGCCGCATTCGGCGAAGGGCCCCCGATCGACCCGAAGCCGTCCTCCTCGTTCTCGAACTGCGAGAAAGACGAGCCCACATATTGAACGGTCGCCATGGCAAACAGATCGCGGCCCGAATCCATCAGAAACGTGTAACCGACATTGCCCACTGCCTGGAATTGCGGCGCAGTCGGCAACCGGTTGCCCGCCTCCAGGCCCCCCACGACCACCTGGCTTCCGTCCGGGAGCGTGGAAACCACCGACGATTTCAGCTTGGCATTCACATACGTCGCCGAGACACCGAAATCCCAACTGGGTGTGGGCCGGGCAAATAATTCCGCTTCGATACCTTCACTTCGCGCCTTGGGGACATTGAAGACGATTCGGGAAGAGCACGTACCGGCAGTGGTCGTCGCCTGCAGGTCCTTGATGTCGTCGTAGAAGGCCGCGACATTCAAAATCACCCGCTGCTCAAAGAAGCGCATCTTCGCGCCCACCTCATAGTTCCAGTTGTGCTCATCCTTCCAGTTCTTCTGATTGCCGAAGACCGCAATGTCCTGGGCTGAGCACAGCGGAATGTTGATGGGGTCGTTGATGCCGCCAAGCCGAAATCCGCGTGCCGCCTGCAGATTGAACTGCAGGTCCTCGTTGATCTTGTAACTCACGATGGCGCGCGGCGAAACGCCATCCGAAGACGTAGAGGCGGGTATCCCGCCGGGAGGCGTCGGGCTGGCAAACACGCCGCCAAAATTCAGCACGCGGTCCTCGGTGAATTTGTAATAGCGCAGACCGCCGGTGAATGCCCAGTTGTCGGTCGCCTTGTAGGTGGCTTCTCCGAAGGCGGCGTACTGGCTGAGTCGGTAGGTCAGATCGGAATAGAACGGCGTGTTCGGGGGCGCATTGTTGGCCGCGCTGTCAGTTTGAATGAGCGTCTGAGTGAGCGCGTCATACCCCGCTGTCGGCAGATCCTGTCCATACCGGCGGCCCACATGCTGAAAGAATCCGCCGACCAGCCACAACAACGACGTATCACCGGCGGAGGCAAGACGCAGCTCTTCACTGATGACGTTGAGATGGGTCCGGTCGAAGAGCGGCGAGTTGATCCGCTCCTGGTCCCCCGTGCCACCGAAGTCGTAAGTGACGCTGCCCGTCAGTTGCGAAGCATCGCGCAGGACCTGTACCCGGCGATGAGTGTAGGACGTGATCGAGGTGAGCGTGGCCGGTCCGAACGTGTAATCCATCTTCAGATCGGCGAGCGCAAAGTCGTCGTTGAGACCCTCGTGCTGCTGTGTAAACTGCTCACGATCGCCGATGTTCACAGCAGGCTGGGTGGTCGTGTAGGGGTTTGCGAGGATGTTGTAAAGATCGACTCGCGGGTAACCGCTGGTCACCAGGCTCTGGAAGACCAGGCGTGGAGTGATGTACAGGGAGTCGTTCGGATGAAACAGCAATGAGAGCCGGCCGCCGTTGCGATCGCCGTCGTTGACCGCCTTTTTGACGCTGCCATCCGGTTGGATCGCGTCGATGAATCCCGGCAGGTGATGATAGTAGCCCACCAGGCGCACCGCTGCCGTGGTGCCGATCGGCAGATTGGCCGCGCCTCTGATCGAGTCACCCACATCGCCGTGCTTGACTTCTTCAAAGGACGCGTCCGCCGCGCCTTCGAACACCTCCAGCTGTGGCTGCCGTGTTATGTAGCGCACCGTGCCGGCCTCGGAACCCGCACCGAACAGAGTTCCCTGGGGACCGCGCAGCACTTCAAATCGATCCAGGTCAAACAGCTCGAGGTCGGGTGTAAACAGGGCCACCGAGATCGGCGACTCATCCAGGTAGACGCCTACCTGCTCCTTGACGCCGGGCTGATCGCGAATGACCTGTCCCGCGCTGATGCCGCGAATCGACATCTGGCTTTGGCCGGGCCCCAGGTCGGCAATGGTGAGACCGGCGATGTTGCGGGCGAGATCTACGACATTCGCCGAACCGGAATTGCGAATCTGCTCTTCGGACGACGATGCCACTGAGAAAGGGACGTCCTGCAGATTGGCGACCCGCTTTTGTGCCGTCACCAGCACTTCCTCCAGAGTGGCGGACGCGCCCGTGTCGGTACTTTGTTGCCCAAAACTAACGGGGCCCGCCAGCAGCGCTGTGGCTGCCAGTGCGGCTGCGGCAACGCACCGCGGTTGGCCTGCTGACGTGATCCCATTCGCGTCCATAGCCCTTCCCCTGCTGCGATGCATCAGCGCAGCTGCTTTTTTTGTTAGGATGAGGGAGCGCGCAAGAGCACCACCGGCACGACTCCCGTGCCAGTCACGAAAAAGTGCCCCCTCTTCGTCCACTACATTGTGAGCTTGCCGCCGCCGGCCGCCCGAGTCAATACAAACCGTTACGATCCATCAAACCAAACACTGACACCGCAAATGACCCAACCCGAAGATCGATCCCGCCGCGTGTTTTTGCAGAACGGTTCCGCTGTGACGGCACTGACCCTGGCGCCGGTTTGTCTGGATGCTTCGACGGCGGCACCAACTCCCACGCCAAAGCCGACGCCCGCGCCGGAACTCGCGGCAACACGGGTGTCGGGTGATGATTCGGGGCCGGTACTGCAGCTCAGCGCTGGCGAGGCGGTGTTGCGCATTTCCCACGGCGAGATGACGGCTGAGCGCTATGCAGCAACGCTGCTGGCACGCTGCGAATCACTGCGCAGTCTCAATGCCTTCATCACACTCGAGCCCGCGCAGGTGTTGGAAGCAGCGCGAGCGTGCGATCAATATCGGAACGCCGGGGGCAAATTGGGTCCTTTGTTCGGCCTTCCCATTCCCGTCAAGGACAGTGTCAATACTCTGGACTATCCGACGACGGCCGGCACGCCGGCATTGCGTAATTTTCAACCGTCGACCGATGCGCCCATCGTGAAATCATTGCGTGCCGGCGGGGCGATTGTGTTGGGAAAGACCAACCTCCACGAGCTCTCCTACGGCTGGACCAGCAACAACCTGGCGTTTGGAGCCGTTCACAATCCTTACGACCCGCAACGAATCCCCGGTGGCAGCAGCGGCGGAACGGCTGTTGCAATTGCCACGGGTATGGCGCCTCTGGGGGTTGCTGAGGACACACAGGGATCTATTCGTGTGCCGGCCGCCATGTGTGGCATCTGCGGCTTCAGGCCGAGCACGGGTCGATATTCCACCCGCGGTTGCGTACCCATCTCGCCGCTGTTCGATCAGGTGGGTCCGCTCGCGCGAACTGTAGCGGATCTTGCGTTGTTTGATTCAGTGGCCACGAACGATTGGCGCGCGCTGCAACCGGCATCACTGCAAGGGTTGCGGCTGGGCATTGTCAGAAACTACTGGTTCACCGGTTTGGATCCACAGGTGGAGCGGCTGACTGCCGAGGCTCTGCGCCGGATGCGGGACGCCGGCGTGCAACTGGTTGAGACCGAGCTTCCCGGACTACAGCGCCTGATCGAGCTGACGACGGATGCGGTTCAAAACCACGATGTCAGGCTTTCGCTCAGCCGCTACCTGCAGGAATATGGCACCCGACTGAGCTTCGAGCAGGTGGTGCGGCAGGCCAGTCCGGACATCCAGGCGATATTCCGGTCTTATGTCCTCACCGGAGGACCCAACTTCGTGACAGAGGACACTTACGCCGCCGCACGCGACATCCACTTGCCGGCACTGCGGCGCCTGTACCGGAGCTACTTCGCGCGAACCGGTGTGGCTGCGATTGTTTTCCCCGTCACCCTCGCTCCAGCACCCCTGATTGGAGAGGATGCGACCGTGGACATCCGCGGGCGGCAGATCCCGTTTTTCACCGTGGCCGGGCGGAACATCGCGCCAGGAAGCACGGTCGGCGTACCGGGCCTGGTCCTGCCCGCCGGACTGACCACGAATCACTTGCCGGTCGGAATCGAGCTGGATGGGCCCTCTGGTTCTGATCGAGCGCTGCTGGCCATTGGGCTGAGCATCGAACGCGTGTTGGGACCCTTCCCAACCCCGCCAGTGTGACCTTCACTCCAGCGCCGGCGTAGACGGAGGTTCATTGGCTCCGAGTAAAGGCGCGCGACCGCCTCCCCCAACAACGCCGCAATGATAATCACGGCAACGAATAAAAGCGGTACCCGGCCAACCGGCGACCCGGATGACCGAAACAGTCCAAACAGCGCGAACACCACGAACATGTGGGTCAGATAGACCTCATAGCTGCTCTGACCGAACCGCGTGAGAGGCAACAGGAGGCGCGGCGCTGTCCATTGACTCTGAGCCGCTGCTGCAATGACCAGGCAGCTGCCGATCGCAACGAGCGTCATATCCAGGCCACTGTCCGCCAGTCCCCAGGCCGCAACGAGATCCGAGCCTCCCAGGCTGAAGATCAACAGCGCTATCCCCAGTCCACCTGACCATCGCAACACCCGGCGGGATACCACCCGGCCGGACAGACCGATGGCAGTGAGGCACCCTAGCGCGATGGCGTCCATGCCACCGAGGTACGAATACTCGTGCCAGACTTCATTGCCATGCGCGAGCACGGTTCGGGCAAACGGTCCCATCACCACGAATAGACACAACACAACAACCAGCCCTCTACCGCGACCGAATAGCCGGCATGTGGGCGGGAAGAAAAGGTAGAACATCTCCTCAACCGACAGGGACCACAGAATGTCCCAGCTCCCGGGAAGGTAACCTCGCGCGGCCTCGAGCCAATTGACATGCAGGGTCAACGCAGCCAGCAGCGCGCGCCCGAGTCCGCCGGTCTTCTCCGCGACCACGAAGTCTTTGAGACCCACCGCGTGCAGCACACTCAGAACGAGCAGCAACGCAATCAGCAGGGGCGCGATCCGCGCAAAACGCAATTTATAGAAGGCGCCCGCATCGAGACGTGACAGGGAGCCCCAGCGCCGGATCGAGGTGGAGGTAATGAGAAACCCCGAGACGGCAAAGAACATCTGCACGCCGTTCTGGCCACTCCACAGCAACGTGGCGGCGAGTTGACCGGGCAACCCCGCGGCAAACGGGATCTTGGCGAGGAACAGCCGCATGTTGACGTGGTTCAACAGCACGAACAGGATCGCAAGACCCCGCAAAACGTCGACCCCGTCGAGACGCGATCCCGGTGGACGAGTCACGATCACCGTCAAGTCGAGACGTCGGCCGGATCCAACTTCACGATCACTTCGGTCTTGACCGAGTTGGCAATGAAGCACTGTTCATGTGACTCGTGATGGAGGTGCTCCTCGTCCGCACGGGTCGGCAGCTTCGCGCCACCGTAGACGATCCTGGGGTTCAGTGTGACTGAACTCACCCACGGCATCTTGCGCTCGTTCTTGGTGATCACGCCCACTGCCTCATCGTCGTAGCTGTCAACCTGGAAACCCTTGCGGCCGGCCAGATATAGAAACGTCAACATGTGACAGCTGGATAGCGACGCAACGAATGCCTCCTCGGGATCCACATTCGCCGGATTTGAGTACGGCACGGGAACTACCGAAGGCGATGGCGAAGCCTGAACGATCGCCCCTCCATCGAATGTCCAGGTATGTTCGCGCGAATACTTGCCTTTCAGGAATTCGTCGCTGGTGCGCTTCCAGCTGATGGTTGCCTTGTGGTGGGACATGCTCAGCACTCCTCAATCGTAGTACGCCGGCTCACGCTGCTCTGGCGCACGTCTGTTCCGTGTGTTATTACTACGTTATGGCATTCTCAACCAGCAGCTACCGCTTTGCATACTATTTTAGGCCACTGTCCATTGGCGGTAAGCGGGCTGCGTTCCACTGAAGATTGCGAATAAGCACACCCGAAAAAACCGCCGGCACTGGCGGTTTTTTTTCGCCAGTGGCTCGGACCCCACCCGGAAGTACACGGTGAACATTCAAACTGACGACCTGCGCATTCGCGAGATCAGGGAGCTCATCACCCCTGAGGATGTCATGCGTGAGCATGCCCATACCAGCCACACCAGTGAGACGGTGACTCAATCCCGTCAGCGGCTGCATCGGATTCTGCATGGCCAGGATGATCGACTCGCAGTCGTGATCGGACCCTGCTCGATTCATGATGTGACCTCGGCGATGGAGTACGCGAACCGCCTCATGCAGCAGCGTGAGCGGCTGCGCGATACGCTCGAGATTGTCATGCGCGTGTATTTTGAGAAGCCGCGCACCACCGTGGGCTGGAAGGGTTTGATCAACGATCCGGACCTGGATGGCAGCTTCAACATCAACCGGGGCCTGCGGAAAGCCCGACGCCTGCTGCTCGACGTCAATCAGCTGGGCCTGCCCGCCGGCTGTGAATTCCTGGACATGATCACGCCGCAATACATAGCCGATCTCGTCGCCTGGGGCGCCATCGGTGCCCGCACGACCGAAAGCCAGGTTCATCGCGAGCTGACATCCGGACTGTCCTGCCCGGTGGGATTCAAAAACGGCACCGATGGCAACGTGAAGATCGCCGTGGATGCCGTGCAGGCGGCCTCAAACCCGCATCATTTCCTGGCAGTCACCAAGCAGGGCCGCTCTGCAATTGCCACCACCACTGGCAACTGCGATTGTCACGTGATCCTGCGCGGCGGCCGCACCCCCAACTATGACGCAGCGAGCATCGATGCCACGTGGAAAGTCATGTCAGGGGCCGGTGTCGCCACCTGCATCATGATCGACGCAAGTCATGGTAACAGCAGCAAGCGACCTGAAAACCAGGTGCCGGTCATCGAGTCGATTGCTCAGCAGATTGAAGCAGGCGACCGGCGCATCGGCGGTGTCATGTTGGAAAGCCACCTGGTGGCGGGGCGGCAGGATCTCGTCCCCGGCAAACCACTGGTGTATGGCCAGAGCATCACGGATGGATGCATCGACTGGCCCACCTCAGTCTCACTTCTCGAACGGCTCGCCGCAGCTGTTGAAGGCAGACGGCGCGCCGGCAATCGATGAGCAGGCCGGGCAGGCACCAGCGACTGACAATCGCGGGATGGCTGCTGTATGCGATCTCGTGGCTCACTCCAAGCTCCGACGGCCGCCAACTGGGTGCGGTCGCGTTTGTTGAGGCAGTCAAATTTGCCTGGAGCCTGCTCACAACCGGAACCGTGTGGAGTGGGTTGCTCGGGTTGTGTGTGAGCCTCGGCTGGCTCGCCAACTTCTCGATTTTTCTGCGACTCTCCACCTGGGCCCGAGTCATGTGGAGCGCAGCGCCCTGGTTGTCATTCGCGGTCGTACTGGCCATGTTGCCAGTACGACCGTCGCTACCCGCGCGCGCGGCGTTTTTTCTCTACTTCTATCCCTGGGCGGCGGGCATCGCTCTCATCCACCTGGCCAACATCGCCGCCAGCCGCAGGAACCGCCTCAAAGATTCTCTTCGATGAAGGCGGCCAGCTGTGTCTTGCTGAGAGCCCCTACCTTGGTGGCCACCGGCTGGCCTGCCTTGAACAGCATCAGGGTGGGAATGCTGCGGATGTGGTACTGGCTGGGAGCCTTCGGGTTTTCGTCAACGTTCAGCTTCGCCAGGCTCAAGCGTCCGGCGTAGTTGACGGCTGACTCTTCCAGCATGGGCGCAATCATCTTGCAGGGGCCACACCACTCGGCCCAGTAATCGACGAGTACCGGGAGGGACGAGCCCAGAACCTCGGTTTCGAAGGTGTCGTCAGTAACTTTCGCGATGGCGTTGCTCATGGGAATCCTGTGATTGGGAGGGGTCACACAAGCCTATTGTTCAGTTATTCATAGGTAAATAGCGTATTATGAAATGACTATTCCGTTTTATGAACAATTCCCATGGACAAGCTGCAGGCCATGCAGATCTTTGTACGGGTGGTCGAAACGGGCGGCGTGACTCGGGCTGCGGACAGCCTGGGCGTCCCAAAAGCCACGGCGACCACGCTGATTCAAAAGCTGGAGGCAACCCTCGGGGTGCGACTGCTCAACCGCACTACCCGCCGCGTGAGCGTGACGCCGGACGGTGCTGCGTACTACGACCGGTGCCTCGCCATATTGGCCCTCGTGCGCGACACGGAGGAGTCGCTCGGCCAACAACATGCAACTCCTCGCGGCCGGCTGCGGGTTGACGTGCCAACACTCATGGCGCGTTCAGTGTTCGTACCCGCCCTGCCCCGGTTTTTCGCTCGCTACCCGGACATCGAGCTGGCGCTCGCCAGCAGCGAGCGCCGCGCGGACCTGATCGAAGAGGGAATCGATTGCGCGGTGTGGAGTGGCGAGATCGAAGAATCGAACTTCGTCGCGCGGCGGGTGGGCTTTCTGTATTTCGCCACCTGTGCGGCCCCCGCGTACCTCGCCGAGTACGGCAAGCCCGAGCATCCCAACGATCTCGTGCGGCACCGTTGTATCAATCACTTCTCGCCGCGCACGGGCAAGGTGTCTGATTGGGTATTTTCCAAGGGCGGGGTGCGGGTGCAGATGTCGTTACAGGGAAATATTGCGCTGGAGGACGAGAACAGTTATGTCGCCGCTGCGGAGGCCGGGTTGGGTATCGCGCAGATTCCGGCCTTCGTGCTCAAGGAATCCATGGAGCGTGGCAGTCTCGACCTGGTGCTCGGCGACTGGTTTCCGGAGCCCTCGCCCCTGTACGTCGTATACCCGCAGTTCCGTCACCTGTCGGGCCGGATCCGGGTGTTTGTCGACTGGGTCGCGCAGATGTTGGGCGATCACGACGGGATTCAGCTTCGCTCGACCTTGAGCCGCAAAGCGAGCCAGGAGCCTGTCTGACTAGAACCTATCTCAAAATCGCCAGGGCGCCGAAGGCGCACCCCGCCGCGCAGCCGGCAAAAACCGCGCTTTTTGCGGGGGCGCCCAGCCCGGCGGCAAAGAACCCGGGCTCCGCGCGAACTTTTTCGCGCCAATTAACTAGTGTGCCGCGGACTTGCGGGGCACGAAGGCAATGCACTCAACCTCAACGCGCGCGTTGAACGCCAAACCGTTCGCTGCGAGCGCGCTTCGGGCCGGCGGATGGGCCTTGAAGTAGTCCCGGTAGATCTCGTTGAATGCCGGCCACTCCTTGATGTCAGCGAGGAACACGGTGCATTTCACGAGCTGGTCCAGGGAGCTGCCGTGCTTCTCGACGATGGCTTTGATGTTGTCCATCACGCGGTGGGTTTCCGGGCCGATGCCACCGGGAACCAGATTCAAGGTCCCGGGAACGACGCCAATCTGACCCGACACATACAGCGTCTCCCCGACGAGAACCGACTCGGAAAACGGCAGCGACGGGCCTGGCATCGGGAAATATTCAGGGCCCGTTGCGGCCCCAGCGCAGGCCGAGGCGATAGTTGCCAGTGCGCCGAGTGCCAGTGACCAAATGCTCGTTATTGTTGCAATTCGCTTCACGCTCAACTCTTGCGAAATGATTGGCTGCGGCCAGTATATTCCCTCCCTGACGCAACAGGTGTTAAGGTCATTGCAACGCCTTCATAAAGCCTTGCGGAATGTCAGATTGATTCGCTGGCGCCCCAACTCAGGATGCTCACCGTCCTGGAGAGGCCGTACGCCGTGATACCACAGCCGTGACGGGCCGCCCCATACCACCACATCACCGTGCGCGAGCGGAATTGCGCGAGTCCTGTCTTCGCGGCGCGGGCCGCCGAACAAAAACACCGCCTGCAGCCCCAGCGACACCGACACCACGGGAGCGCCCAGGTCGCGCTCATTTTTGTCCTGATGCAACGACAGGCGCGTGCCGGGCTCGTAGCGGTTGATCAGACAGGCGTCGGGCAGAAACTCGACAAAGCCACCGCGAGCGGCCGCCCGGGTAGCCAGGTCCGACAATGCCACCGGCATGGCAGGCCAGCGCGCCTGCGTTGTCGGGTCGAACCCATCGTACCGGTACCCGGTTCGATCAGTGACCCACCCCGCAGATCCGCAGTTGGTCATTGCCACTGACATCCGGAACCCGCCGGGCGTGATCATGTGCCGAAACGGCGACTGCCGCACGACTTCCGCAACCGCCTCGAGCACTTGGGCAGACTGCGCCAGGGCGAAACCGCGCAGCAGGGTTGCACCCGCACCGAGCGATTGCTCTTGCGGCTGCGCCGGCGGCACGAAATCAAACAGGTCGCGCGTCATGCAGGACAATTTCCCAACGGCAACGCCGTCACACGCTGATAGAAAGTCATGTTCTTGCCGCCCAACTTGACGTTGAGAGTACCTCGAATGCGCTGCGCTTCAATCTGCCAGCTGGCTTCGCCCGTCGTCCCATGCCCTCCCTCGCAGGCCAAAGTATAGGAAAGGGTATCGCCCAGCCGCACCTCATTCCGCAATCGGCAGCCACGCAACGCCGGGTGATCCAGGATCGGAAAGGCAACCGCCAGCACCTGATGTGTCAGGCAGACTTTTTCGTGGGTGGTCGTGTACCTGAGGTTTTCCTCCAGGTGGGGCATTCCTGTCTCGGTGGTGAGCTCGTAAAGACGCGCCGGCATTGTCTCGGATGCACGCGGCGGGGGTCTAGTCGAAATGAGTGATATCGACGCAATTGCGAGTAATGAGTAGGGCTTCACGGGAAGGTCTCTTATTGGGGGGAGCCAACCCTAGAGCGCCCTCCCCGGCGGTTACCACCCGAATCTTGCGCCCCCACAAAGCAGCTCTTAACGACTGTTGTCCCGGCGCCCTTTCATCATCCGTTGCATCACAACGCGTAGAACGCGAAAGGAGCAATATGCCGAACGGGCTTTGGCTGACTGTCCTGATAGTCCTTTCTGCCGTGCTCATTCACGCCGGAATGCGCGCCCGGCGCATCCAGCGCCGGGGCCTGCGAATCACTTCCATGGCGGTGTTGGCCGCTCTCTCGATCCTGGCGGTGTCTGCGAGCGTCATGGCGATCGCCGGCATCATCAAGGCAACCAGCCGCAGTGCCCCGGTCCCGTATCTGCAGATAGTGGGCACCCCTGAGCAGATCCGGCGTGGAGCCGCCATCGCAGACAGTTTCTGCGTCGCGTGTCACTCGCAGTCCGGTCCCCTGACCGGCGGCATGGATGTCGGCAAGCACCTCGCCGTCCCCGTCGGCTCCTTCGTTTCCTCGAATCTGACACCCGCGGGCGCGCTGGCTCACTGGACCGACGGTGAGATCTTTCGGGCCATCCGCAACGGCGTCGACGCGCAGGGACACTGGCTGACCATCATGACGTACACCAACGTCAACCACCTCAGCGATGCGGACATCGAGGCACTGATTGCCTATCTGCGGTCCCGACCGGCCATCGGCGCGCAAACCCCGAATCCGCCCGATCGCTTCAACCTGTTGGGTCTGATGATGTTGGGCGCCGGCCTGCTGCCCAGCGGCAGCCCCGTGTTTACGGGCACCGTCAAAGCACCCGGCAAGAGCCCAACAGCCGAGTACGGCGAATACATTCTGTCGTACCAGGACTGCCGCGCGTGCCACGGCGCGAGTTTGACCGGCGGTGTTCCGGGCCAGATTGCCCCCGTCGGGCCCAGCCTGCAGTTGGTCAAGAGCTGGAAGGTGGAGCAATTCATCGCGACCTTCCGCACCGGCAAGGATCCCACCGGCCGGCAACTGAGCGAGGTCATGCCCTGGCGGACCATAGGCCAAATGGACGATGACGAGCTCACCGCCATCTACGAATACCTGACGCACTCGTTCAACTAAAGGACACCACATGAGCACGACATTCGGGTATTTCCGCGACCGGGGCCCATCCGCGCCACCCACGTTCACGATGCCGGAGTTGGATCGGGACCCGCACTCCCTGTTTCGCAGAATGCGCCTCATGACGCCGTTTCTGCAGTGTGATAATGGTAGTTACATTGCGATCCGTTCCGGGGACGTCGAGCGCCTTTACGGCGATACGCGCACGCGCCAAATGGAGACCGAGGGGCTACGCTCGCTAGGAATCCACCACGGATATTTGTATGACATCGTGCAACACACGATGTTATATGCCAACGGAACCGCCCATCGCCAACGGCGGGCCCCTTTGTCGAGAGCCTTCGCCTTCCGCCTGATCACCGAGCTGCGCCCGGCCATCCGCACGCGGGCTCACAGGCTCATTGACCAGGTCGAAAGCCGTTCAGAGATGGATTTTGTGGACGAGTACGCTGCGCTGATTCCGGCGCACATCATCGGCGAGGTGCTCGGTCTGCACGAGGGCGACATCCCGCAGTTCACGCGCTGGGTTTACAGCATATCCCGGGCAATCAGCTTCTCCTTCCCGAGAGCCGAAATTGCGCAAATGGAAGACGCCGCCCGCAATCTGACCGAATATGTGCAGAACCTCCTGGCTGACCGGCGTACAACACCGCGCATGGACTTTTTGAGCTCTTACGTGCTGGGCGTAGATGCGACCGAGAAGCTCTCGCCGATAGAAGTCATATCCCAGATCATCACGGTCATCATCGCCGGCAGCGACACGACACGCGCGGCCATGGCCATACTGGTGTCGCTGCTGTTGCAACATCGGGAGCAGTGGGAGGCCGTCTGCAACGGCAATATGGGCCTCATCGCAAGTGCCGTCTCTGAATCGATGCGCTATGAGCCAGCCGTAGGATCGACGCCCCGGTTCACGATGGCAGACATCGAGCTTGCCGGCTACCTGGTCCCCGCTGGCAGCGTATTGTCACTATCGACCCTGTCGGCCATGCGCGATCCGGCGCTGTATACGGATCCCGATCGTTTCAACATCCGCCGGACTGACCATCCCCGGCGGCACATCGTGTTTGGTGGCGGCGCGCATCGCTGCCTGGGCGAGGCGCTGGCACGTGCGGAGTTGGAAGAGGCGCTGGCCGCGTTGGCAGAGCGACTGCCCAATCTGCACTTGTTGAACGAGCCGCTGCGGATATTCGGACACGCCGGCGTCCGGCGCGTCTCCGGCATGCGGGTGGGCTGGACACGCCCCTGAAGCCGACACAGCCCCGGGAACAACGTACGCACGTTGTCCCCGAGGCCGGCCGGCAGACCACTCAACTCTGAGATGACTTGATCTGGGCCAGCGCCCCGTTGGTCGCATGGTCCACGCAGGTGCGGAACTCAGTCTGCATGCGCAGATCGCGTGCGTCAGGACCACCACACACAATCTCGGCCGCCCACTTGATGCGTCGGCGCAGCACATCCTGGCCCCGTGCAGAGGCCAGATCGAGATCCTGTACATTCACAGTGAGCGTACGCGGCGCGGAATCGTTCATATGCGCCTGGGCATCACTAACACCGAGGCCCGCAGCTACCACTGCAATGCCCGTTATCAGCTGGATTGAACGGGCAAGCTTACGCCCGTGTGTTGCGGTCTTCATCTCTTACATCTCCGGTTCGATGCGACGCCGGCGGCATCGCGTGGCAGAGCAATGATGGGCAGTTGCGCCTACAACGTCCGTTAAGAGCTGAAAAGGCGGGTGCGTGGCACTCGTCATACAACGCGATCCCTTGCGGGTTGAATCGGTAGCTGCGGCAATCAAGGCCCTGCAAATCGAGATCGGCGTGTCCGGGCCATTGCCCGCCAGGCTCACTACCGCCGCCGTGTTGGAATTCATCCTGCCGGGCAGACTGCAAGGAAATACCAGCATTATCAGCAGAACGACGCGTACGGGGAGCGCCGCCCCGACCCTGAACGGCGCAGACGCTGGGTTGACGTTCAACATGGCACTGCCTCCCACCCGCCGCAATGGGTGGGATCGTGCGCACCGCCGGCGTGAACGACTGTTAAGAGTCGGTACTGCAGAACGAACGGGTCGCGTGGGGCCGGACTGTCGGCTATTTCTGTCGGCATTGGCCGACGAAAATATCGCACCCCCAGTAGCGCAACGTTCCTGTCCCCCTTTTGGGAGTCATTGCTGAGAGGCGACACCGCTATACTCCCCGGTCGCACTGGTCCGACTATGGTTCACGATGGACGCCGCAAACGGCACTGAGACTAACGCCAGGGCCGCCCATATCCTCGTGGTCGACGACGACCCGGCCACCCGGCGAATGGTGACCCGCTATTTCGAAGAGCACGATTTTCCAGCGAGCTCTGCGGCCGGCCGCCAGGACCTGAGCCGTCAGCTGCAGCTGGGAGAGCCGAGCCTGATACTGCTGGATTTGCGGCTCGGGCAGGAAGACGGTCTCGATCTGCTCAGGGAAATCCGCTCCACCTCCGATGTGCCCGTGATCATTACAACGGGCCATCGTCTCGATGAGATTGACCGCGTAGTGGGCCTGGAGCTCGGGGCCGACGACTACGTTACCAAGCCGTTCGGATTGCGGGAGCTGCTTGCGCGCGTGCGCGCTGTTTTGCGCAGGCACGAGCTGGGCCGCCTGGCGCGTGCTCGCGAGCCGCAGCGCGGGGGCTACAAGTTTTCCGGATGGCGACTGGAGCGTGACGAGCGCCGGTTGTTGGCACCGGATGGCAGCCCCGTAACCCTGACCAAGGGCGAGTACGCGTTGTTGGTCGCATTTCTGGAATCTCCGCAGCGGACCCTGACACGCGAGCAGCTTCTGCAGGCGACCCGGGTGCACGAAGATATCTTTGATCGAAGTATCGACGTCCAGGTGCTGCGCCTGCGGCGCAAGCTGGAAACGGATGCCAGCGCGCCCCGCGTCATCCAGACAGAACGCGGTGTCGGCTACCGATTCGCGATGACTGTCGAGTCGTATTGACAGCGAGCCGGCGTTGAACCCCTCCCGATCATTGTGGGCGTACCTGGCGGCCGCCTGCCTGTTGGTTCCCGGTTATCTCGCCCCGGGTTCCGGCTCCACGCACGAAGGCAACACGCCCCCGCCCATGGTGGAGGAGCCGATCACACCGCTTCCGCTGGCACCGGCCTACGACCCGAAGAAAGTCGCACTGGGGGAGCAACTCTTCAGAGACGTTCGTCTGTCCCGCTGGAATACGCATGGCTGCTCGGCTTGTCACGACCCGGATTCCAACGGCTCGACGCAACACACCGCTGCCATCATTCGCTCCCAGGTGGGACGCAACTTCGACGTCCCCACCATCTTCAATGCGGCTCTGAGCTTCCGGCTGAGTTGGGAAGGCAAATATCGCTCGCTCGAGGAACAGGCCGCAGCCTCGCTGGTGTCGCATACGACCATGAACAGCAGCGTGCAGGAGTCGGTGGCCCGGCTCAGCAGCGATCCGGTGGAAACCCGCGAGTTCTGGAATGCCTACGGACATGGACCGGATGCCGACAGCCTGCTGGATGCCATTGCAACCTACGAGCGCTCCCTGGTCACGCCCGGAAGCCGCTTCGATCGCTGGCTCGCCGGCGATGCGAGCGCCCTGTCGCCGCGGGAGCTCAGCGGCTACCGGCTGTTCAAATCACTGGGCTGTGTCTCCTGCCACCAGGGAGTGAACGTGGGCGGCAACCTTTTCCAACGGCACGGAGTATTTCGCCCGCTGGGCCGGCGCGAGCCGGTGATGTTGCGCGTTCCCAGCCTGAGGAATGTGGCCGAAACCGCTCCCTACTTTCATGACGGCAGCGCACCGACGCTGGAAGACGCGGTCCGCAAGATGGGCGCCGCGCAACTCAACTCCAATCTTACCGATGAGCAGATTGCCACCATCGTGGCGTTTCTGCAGACCTTGACCGGTACTTATAAAGGACATCCCATCGGAGAGCTGAATTGAGGTTGAGCGGGTTTGTTGCCACGGCTGTCGTCCTGCTCCTGCTGCTGACCTGGCTCCTGCTGCGCGGCATGAATACCGGCACGAGCTCACTGGACGATGGTCTGCGTGCCCTGGATGATTTCGCGATTGCCGAGTCGGCGTTGCACCGGGATGTATTGAGTGCGCGAGTCGGAATGCTCCGCAACTACGATCCACTGGTGCACGAGGTGGAGACGCTGCACATCTCCATCGAGCGGCTGCGGTTGTCGGCACCGGAGGACCGTGAGCTCGCCGCGAGTATCGAGACCTTGAGCCGACTGGTTGAAAGCCAGGAGCGCTCCACCGAGCAGTTCAAGACCAACAACGCCCTGCTGCAGAACTCCCTCGCCTATTTCGAGCTGTTCAGCGCACGCCTGGCAGCACAACAGCCCGGGAGTGTGCTGGTCCGTCAGGTCAGCGATCTGTCTACGGCGTTGTTGCATCTCACCCTGGACACCTCGCCCACTGCGGCCGCCGATGTGGACGACCGGCTGGCAAAATTTCCGCCGGTCTCGGGACTGTCTGAAATACAGGCCACGGTTGTTGACTCGATGCTGGCGCACGCCCGGTTGCTGCGGGCTCTGCTGCCCGAGACCGACCAGACTGTGCGTGTCCTGTTTGCATTGCCCACTGACCGCGAGCAAGGCGTCGTCAGGGAGTTGCTGAAAGCACAGAAGAACACCGCCAAAAGCCGCGCCGAGTTGTATCGATTCACGCTCTACGGGGTCTCTCTGCTGCTGGTCGGACTGCTCATCCGGCTGGGAATGCGCCTGCAGTCGCGCGCGCTCATCCTCAGCCGCCGGGCCGGAATCGAGCACATCATCGCGGGGATCTCCACGCGCTTCATCAATTCCCGGCCGCACGAGACGGCCGGCTACGTCGAGCAGGCGTTGGCCGATCTGGCGCAGTGGAACTGCGCCGACCGCGCCTACTTTGTCATCGCCGGCACGCCGGTCAAGGTTTACGAGTGGAGCCGGGAAGGCGTGCAGTTCGAGCCCGGCTGGCCGGAATCCGCGCTGACCGTCGCTGCCCAGCTCGACCCCGCGGAGGATGGCGCGATCCAGGTTTACGACGTGCGCAAAACAGCGCCCACGCCAGCCGCCGACCTGCTTCGCAAGGCAGACATCCACAGCTGGCTGTGCATTCCCGCCACGAATGAGCAGCGAATCAGGGCGGTGTTGGGATTTGATACCGTGCGCCGGGCACCGGCGGATCGCTGGTGCGAATTCGGCATGTTGCGGATGGCATTCGATGCCATTTCCAACGCTCTGGACCGGGAAGCACTGGAGCGCGACCGGGAGCGTTTGCAGGAGAACCTGCAGCACGCCCGCCGGATGGAAACCATCGGTGCCTTTGCAAGTGGCATCGCGCACAACTTCAACAACATCATCGGCGCAATACTGGGCTACGCAGAGACCGCACAGACTTACGTCCGTCCCGGAAGCCGGCCTGTTGAGAGCCTCGTTGAGATCCGGCGCGCCGCCGAGCGTGCCCGCGACCTGGTGCACCAGATACTCACTTTCGGACGGCGCAGCGATGCTCGCCGCAGCCGCGTCTGCATCAATTCCCTCATCAAGGAGGCGAAGTCGCTGCTGGACGTGTCCCTCAGTCCCTATGTGAACGTAGTTGTACGCACGACGACGGAGAATACGACCGTCCTCGGCGAGCCCGCTTTGTTACAACAGGTCATCCTCAACGTTTGTAACAATGCGGCGCAGGCGATTGATGCGCCGGGCCCCATCGAGATCGATGTCGACGTGCAGAACGTGCCGGCGGCACAGCAGCTCGAGCATGGCGAGCTGGCACCGGGCCGCCACGTCGTCATCTGCGTCATCGACCTCGGTCGCGGCATGGATGAAATGACGCGCGAAAGAATGTTCGAACCGTTCTTTTCCACACGTGTGGGCGGCAACGGTCTCGGGCTCGCGACTGTCCGTGAGATCGTCCTGCAACACGGGGGCGCCCTGCAGGTTCGCAGCGCGCCCGGTGCCGGCACCCAATTTGACATCTGGCTGCCTTGCGCCTCCGCCATCGAGCTGGTCCCTGCCGAAGAACCGCACGATTCTTCCGGCCGCGGCACGGGAGAGACCGTCCTGGTCCTCGAGAACGATCGCGCGCGGCTGTTACGTCACGAAGAGATTCTGGCGGCGCTCGGCTACGAGCCGGTGGGCTTTACCAACCTGATGGATGCCATCAATGCGTGTCGCACTACACCGACGCGCTTTGACGCGGCGGTGCTGTGTTGCCATCTGCACGGCGGCGCAGCTTTGATCAAAGATGCAAGCGAGATTCGCGCTGCAGCCCCCACACTGCCGCTGATACTGGCCACTATTTCTGCCCGGGAGATCGCCGCCCCTGCTTTGGCGGGTGCGGGCATCTCCGGAATCATCCGCCATCCATTGACGTCAGCTGAGCTCGCCGGCGCACTGTCGACCTGTTTGTTACCGAAGTAACCAACCCGTCGGAATTGAAATAGCGGCGTAGCTCGCTTGCCGCATTGTAGCCACCATGAGGATGGGAAAGGTGGCCAGCATGGATACAACAGGTAGCTCGACCAAGGTCGGCTCGATCGGCGAGTTGATCGGCTCGGTGGGTGCCAGCGTGCATCTGCCCGGCGTCGACGACTACGCGCCTGCGCGGCAGACAGCTTATGTCGTGAACTGCCGGAGCGTGGACGAGGTCCGACTCACGGTCAGCGCCGCTCGAGCCCGCAACCTGCCGCTGTCCGTACGCGGTGGCGGCCAGGACTGGGTCGGCCAACCGCTGCGCCAGGAGCGACTGGTCGTCGACTTGTCCACCATGCGACGCGTTGTTATCGATCCGGTGGCGAAGGTGGCCCTCGTCGAAGGCGGCGCGACTTCCACCGACGTCATTCGCGCCGCGCAATCCCACGGTCTCGTCGCGGTCACCGGCAACTTCGGATCCGTCGGCATGGCGGGATTCACGTTGAGCGGGGGCTACGGATCGCTCACCCCGAAATTCGGCCTCGCACTGGACAACCTGCTGTCCGCCGACGTCGTGTTGGAAGATGGCAGCCTCGTGACGGCGGATAACACCACGAACGGCGAGTTGTTCTGGGCATTGCGCGGCGGGGGTGGAAACTTCGGCATCGTCGTGTCGATGCGCATCCGCCTGCACTGCCTGGACGCCGTGTTGGGGGGGATGATCCTGTTTCCGCGCCAGGACGCGCATGCCATCCTGGCGAACTACGCCAAATTCATAGCCTCCGCGCCGGATGAGTTGTCGGTGGTGGCGGGCATGTTTCCCATCCAGGGGCGCGAGCTGACCGTGATGTTGGTACCCACCTGGTGCGGTGACCCGCTGCGCGGCGCGAAAGCCATGTCCGAGCTGCGCTCGCTGGGCCGGCCGATTCATACACGAGTCGGCTCGCTGAGCTACGCGGACATGATTGCGACCCAGGACACCTGCATAGAAAGTGACCGCCGGTACGCGATCGAGACTCGATGGCTGGCGGACTTGAAGTCGGACGCCATCGCAACTCTGATTGCCTCCGGGGCCAGCCGCTCGTCACCCAGCTCGTCCATTCTGCTCCACCACTTCCATGGTGTCGGCACGCGAGTGGCCAGCTCGGCAACGGCGTTTGGCCTGCGGCGCAGGCATTTCCTGGTCGAGATCGTAGCCTCGTGGGAGGCGCAGTCGGAAAGTGAGGCGGCCCGGCATCGGAACTGGGCAAAAAGTGTTTCCCGCGCGCTGGAGCGGGATGCCATACCAGGCGGTTACGTCAAACCACTCGCACCCGATGCCTACGAGCAGATCGACTCTGCATACGGGTGCAACGCCTTGCGCCTGC